>NZ_KI912608.1:1928581-2079212 GCF_000519265.1 Desulfonatronum lacustre DSM 10312 | reverse complement strand
CCATCATGCAATAGCCCAGCACGTCCTCGAAGAACATGCCGGCGAATTTCTGGAGCAGATGAACCAGGTGGTCCTTGTCGGCGTCGGATAGGGGAAGTCCGGGTAAGGTGGTACGGGAAACGACGTGGTAGACGGAAGGCCGATCAGGGCTGAGCAGGCGGGCAGGAAGGCCACCAAAGGCCCGCACAAGGCAAATGAGGGGATCGTTCTCAGAAGGGAAGCAGAAGAGGATGGGTTATTGCCGGTTCGGCAGAAGGGCAGGGTTTGAAAGAAAGGTGAAGGTGATTGGCTTTCTCAGGTTACAGGCAAAAAGAAAGGGAAGCTTGATGGCTCCCCTTTCACTGAGTTCTGTCAAATCGGCCAACCGGCTTCAGTTGTCCTTGAACACCTCGTCAACATTCTTGGCGTCCAGGATTCTTTCGGCCCAAAGGTCGAGTTGTTCGGGCGTGGCCTTTCGTAGGCGTTCCTGAACGTCCATGTCCGTGATGCTTTTGCCGAAGCGTTTTGTGATGAGCCTCTGGACAATTCTTGTGCTTGCTGCAATCTCACCACGCAGTTCAAGTCTTTCAGCTACAGTCATAAACATGCCTCCTTTCCTTTCTGTAAGGCTTTTCATGAACATATCTTGCATTTCTTCGGGTTCAATGTCCATAGCCGTGAGCACGTATCGGAAAATCTTCTCCAGCCAGTGCATGGACGTTGCATTCTCGTCCATTTGGACCACCAGGGCGATGATCTCCCAGACCTTCTTGACGTCCCCCGGGGTGTTCTTGGCCTGGAGGCAGAGCAGAATCAGTTTGTTGAGAATCGCGCCTTTGATGGCTTCGTCGGTTTCCGGGGAGAAGTCGTAGAAGGCGAGGTCGAAGTTTGGAACATATGCGGACAGTTCCGGATCGGGAATGTCCACCAGGTCGGAAAGTCGGACGGCCTGGCCCTTGGGTTTGCCGTGGTAGACCACGATCGGGATGATCAGGGGCAGGGTTTTGGCTTGAGGGTTCTGTTTGAGGTAGAGTTCCCATATTTCAATGATATACCGGAGCAGTTGGAGTACCACGAACCGATCCGGGTAGCTTTTGTGCTCGAACAGGAAATAGATGAATCCGGGCTGGCCGGTGCTGAGCATGACTTGGTAGAGCAAATCGGAATAGTGCTCGGCCTGCTTCTTGTCTACGAATGAGTCTTTGGTAATGGTCAGCGTGTCCAGCTGAATATGCTCCAAGACCTTTGCCGGAAGGTAGTTGGCCAGGAAGTCTGCGGCGACCTCCTTGTGGCTCATGGTTTCCCGGAAGAAAGTGTCGTGTTTCTTGTTGATCTCGCTCATGGGTGCGGATCGTAGGGCAGAGGTTGGTGCAAGGCAAGGCTTTCAGTCTACCCGCCAACCGCACCGGCAAGCCGTTTCATCGAGTACACCCCCTCCACCCCGCCAACCGGCGTAAACCTCCTCTCATCCTTTGAATCCACCTCGGCCACGAACTCTTTGGACCCGATGATCCCGGAATCAGAGAAGTAGCGGCAGCGGTGGCGGAATACGTCTGTTCGGCTGAGGCGGAAGCCTTTCTTGCGTTCCTGCTTGACCAGTTCGGGATCAAGGCGCTTGCCTTTGCCTGCATCCATGGCTCCGGTTTCGTAGACGAATTCACGGTATTTGCGAATAATCTCAGTGGGATTGAACTCGTTCCATTCGTGCATGCCCAGGTTCAGATCGATCAGGCCGTCCTTGTTGCCGCGCTGCACCAGGTAGCCCAGGGTGCTCCAGCGGTAGTCCTCGGGCTTGTCCACGATACCGGCGCGGATTGGGTTGAGGTCCACGTAGGCCAGCAGGTTCACAAGCGTTTCCCCTTCCTGGACGATCACGCTCTTGAAGCGCTCTCCCCAGAACGTCCCCCAGCGTTTCTTGCGCTTGTTGTAGGCCTTGGTGAACCCCTGCTTGATGTCCTTCACAAAGTCCCCGAGGCTGGTCAGGCGGTTGCGGAAGTCGTCGATCTGGCAGGGGATGATCCTGGATTCCTTGCCGTAGAGCAGCTTGTAACGCTCGGTGATGGGCTTGGTGGAAGGCGAAGGTGATTGGCTTTCTCAGGTGGTAGGCAAAAAGAAAGGGAAGCCTTGACTTGATGGCTTCCCTTTCACTGAGTTTGATCTTTTGGGGCAGTTGGCTTCAGGTGTGCATCGGCTGCGCCACCAATTTTACTCCGAGGGCCGAACATACTTTGGTTACTGTCTCGAAGCGAGGATGAGCATTGGGACGTAACGCTTTATAGAGCGCCTCTCGGCCCAGCCCAGCATCCCGGGCGACTTGGGTCATGCCGCGTGCCCGAGCCACTACGCCGAGCGCGTGGGCCAGTTCAGAAGGGTCGTTTTCTTCAATCACCATGGTCAGGTAGGCAGCGATGGCTTCTTCGCTGTCCAGGTGCTCGGTGATGTCAAACTCCGGTAGGTCCGCTATTCTGATCTTTTGGGTCATGGCTCAGTCCTCTAGGTTGGCAGCAAGCTCAATGGCCTTGGCGATGTCTGCTTTTTGCGTTGATTTGTCGCCGCCGCCTAGCATCACGATCAACGTCGAGCCCTGTTGAACATAGTACATGCGCCAGCCAGGCCCGAAGTCCTCGCGCATCTCAAATACACCTTCACCAACCGGTTTTACATCTCCCAGAAGGCCGCGCCCTGCTTTGTCCAATCGCTTGGCTAGGCGCAACCGGGTCACTGTATCCCGAATACGCAACAACCAATCTGCAAATTCTGGGAGCTGCTTGATCGTGAACATGGCTTTGTGTGTATTCGAACGAGTACAGGTCGTCAAGTAAAAAACCGGGGCAAGAAGGCTTCCCCTTCAATGCACCCCCAACGCCTTCCCATACTCCAACGGCTTCAACCACTGAGCAGGCATCTCCATATTCCACCCAGCACTATCAGCCTTGTCCCGTAAAAGCCGTAGTACCCGATGAGCCTCTGAACGTCCAAGCCCTAACGCGGCTATGGGAACCGGCAGGGCTTTTGGATCATTCAGCCATTCACCGGAAAAGCCGACAACCAGCATGTCTTGTTGCAGTTCAACGTGGGCGTCGGTGACGTAGAAACTGCCTGGGAACTCGGTGGGGAGGGATTGAGCTTTGATCTGGCCTGGGTCTGATTTCGATTCGCTGCTTTGAACTGAAACAGAGGCCACGTGCTCCATTTGCAGCATCTCGTCTCTTTGGGCCGTATATCCGGCCATGGGGTGACTTGATGCGAGTTGTTCGCTCATGTGGCCAAGCAAGACCCCGAGTATGCGTCTAGATACAAAAGCCTTACGAAAACCGCCGTCCTGAAGATGAAAGATCAGGAACAGGCGGTCTTCTTTTGGGTCGTAGCCCACGGACAGTTTTGCGGCTTTGGGGTAGGTGAGGGTCACGCTGGGGTATGTTTCCCGTCGATGGAGATGAAAGACGTTCTTGACGACCGCCCCTACTGAAACTTGATCATGTCGTCATCGAACTCAATGGAGGTCTGAAAATCAAGAAAATAAACCTGGCACCATTCTTTCACCCTCTCCGGCCAACCTTCGTATATCTGCCTCATCCATCACCGACTTGCAGGCGATCATCCACAAAGAAAACGCTTGCTGGCGGCGTTTACCGGCCATGGTCTGGAAACCGGCGTCTTGCAGGGCCTGGGTAAGGGACTTGAGGGTGAAGCCGCATTTGTGGGCCATGTAGTGGTGACCGGCAGCCAGGGCTGGGCCGTGGCCGTAGAGGATGTCCAAGGGCGTGATCGGACCGGCGGGAGAGTGATACGCAGGGTCGGTCAGTTTGTCCTGGGCAACAAGGGCACAGACGGCTTGCAGGTCAGGGCAGGTGATCACAAGAAACCCTTCCGGCTTGAGCACGCGCAGGAATTCCTGGAGTACATGGGGAACTTCGAAGGCGTGGACGTGTTCGATGTTGTGGGCGGAGTACACCGCATCCATTGAAGCGTCGGCCACGGCGTGCATGTCCTGCATGGAACCAATGATGTCCGGCTGGTTGGCCGGGTCGATGTCCAGGCGGATTTCCTGCCATGTCTCGGCTTGAAAGCCCAAGGGTAACTTTGCGCCGGATTTGGGATGGCCCGGACCGACGTGAAGAACGGTTTTGAGTGGCATAGCGGGCTTTTACTGCTTGGTCTGAATTTCCCTGTACAGGCCAATTAACGTCTGTTCCAGCTGGCGGGTAAAGCCTTGCAGGTCCATCAAGGGCGAGGCTTTCATTCTTTCCCGCATAGTGGTTCGCAACGTATTCAGCCGGTTATGGTTATTGGCCAGGTCCACGGCGATCCTGACATAATCCTCAGTGGTATCAGCGGCAAGTTCAGATAATCCAATGGCCGAAAGAAAGGCAAATGTCTGCCGTCCCACAACCCGGCTCTGGGGCCAGGTCACCACAGGCACGCCCATCCAAAGGGCTTCACAACTGGTCAAGCCACCATTGAACGGGAACGGGTCCAGGGCAATATCGATATCCGCGTATTGGGCGAGCATGTCGGCATGAAAGGATGGTCCTCGTAGTTCGATTCGGCCTGGATCAACGCCTTGCTGCTCAAAGAAGCCGAGAACCGAATTTCGCAAGGCATCGTCATGGAAGGTGCGCCATTTCAGCACCAACCGCGAATTTGGAGCAAACAGAAGGATATCAGCCCAAAGCCTGAACACGTCAGGGTTGTATTTGGCCGTATTGTTGAAGCTGTCGAAGGTGACATAGCCCTTAGACAAGCAGGGCAAAGGGGCAACTTCCGGGGCAAAGGACACCGGCTGATAGCAGAATCGGCCATTGGGCAAATGGATAATTCGCTCCACAAAGTTCTGCTCCATGCCTTGCGGAGCATGCCATGGGTCCAGCAATACCGCGTCCATGCAGGAAAGGCCGGTGGTGGCGAAGTAGCCCAGCCAGCTGACCATCACCGGTGCCGGACGATGGGCGAATGTGGTGAGCCGTGAACCTGCCGTATGCCCGGAAAGGTCCACCAGCACATCGATTGCGTCCTGCCTGATCAAATCAGCCAGTTTTTGATCATCAAGCTTGGTCACGTCCCGGAACTGAGTCACGTTCCGAATCTGTTTGGTTACCCAGTCATCCACCTGTCCGGCACTGTAGGCAAATGCCGTGATGCGTTGCGGATCGTGCCTTTTGAGCACGTCCTTCACGAACAGCCCCACGGTGTGCTGGCAGAAGTCAGCGGAAACGTAGCCCACGCGCAAAGGCCGATTCTTCAACGGCTGCATGGTTGGTCTCGGACGAAGCCCACCAGCACGCCCTATTGCCCATTCTCCCCACTGCTTGGCGGCTTGCAGCCGTTGGACATCTGAAACGGAAGGATCGTATTCCTGGCTGACCAGGGCATTACGCCGAATTACAGGATTGTCCGGTAAGGCTTTCAGAAGGGATTGGTAAAGCCTGCTGGCTTGGGCATGCTCCCCGGCTTCCCTGGCAATATTGGCCAGATTCACAACCGGGCGTAGATCATTGGGAGCGATGGCGCGTACCTGTTCAAAGCACTGCCTGGCCTTGGTCAGAAAGCCAAAGTGTAGCAGCAATGCGCCGATGTCCAGAAGCTGGTCGGGATCGTTGGCGTGTTCGGCAATGGCTTTGTCGCAGATCGTGAGGAAGCCGGGAAAGTCGGCTTTGGAGGCAAATCGAAGGGCTTCTTGGCGGAAGGTCATAGGATTGGTGCGGGTACTATGGCTTGACCGGTTTCCAAACCTCAGTACCCGCCGCAGTTTGCCCGATGTAGCGTATTTGCGGTTAAAACCTTCAATTCGCCCCCAAAGCCTTCCCATACTCCAAAGGCTTCATCCACAAAGCAGGCCATTCCAGGTTCCAGCCAGCGGAATCAGCTTTGTCCCGTAACAGCCGCAATACCCGATGGGCCTCAGCTCGGGCAAGCCCTAATGCGGCGATGGGTTCTGATTTCTGGTTTTCGGCCTTCAGCCATTCCCCTGAGAAGCCAACAACCAGCATGTCTTGTTGCATCTCAACTTGAACGCTTGTCACGTAGAAGGCACCGGGAAATTCGGTGGGCAGCTGTTCGCCCTGTTGCAGCTGCTGGGATTTCTGGGGCTTTAGGGCCTGCTGAGGCTGTTTTGGGTGCGCAGGCTGTTTAGGCTGTTTGGCTTCTACGTTCTGAACGGAAACAGAGGCTACGTGCTCCATTTGCAGCATTTCGTCTCTTTGGGCCGTGTAGCCTGCCATTGGGTGACTTGATGCGAGTTGTTCGCTCATGTGTCCAAGCAAGGCCCCAAGTATTCGTCTAGATACAAAAGCCTTACGAAAGCCGCCGTCCTGAATGTGAAAGATCAGGAACAGGCGGTCTTCTTTGGGGTCGTAGCCCACTGAGAGCTGGCCAGCTTTGGGATAGGTGAGGGTCACGCTGGGGTATGTTTATCGTCGATGGAGATGAAAGACGTTCTTGACGACCGCCCCTACTGAAACTTGATCATGCCGTCATCGAACTCGATGGAGGTCTGAAAATCAAGAAAAATAAACCTGGCACCATTCTCTCCCATTCTCTTCTGTGCTCGATCATGGGAAATGAGCATGGCTCGCCGGTCCTGAGTAGCATTATTTTAAAAATTTTACATGTTTTATTTGCTGGGAAGGGTGTATCGTATTATTAGACACTACAGGCGGAGTTGACATGATGTGGAATGCCATAGTGCTCCTGACCTGACCTGACCTGACCTGACCTGACCTGACCTGACCTGACCTGACCTGACCTTGGTCATTACCTGAAACTTGTTTTTTTAAATTCATACCTGATTTTAAAGCTACAACATTGAGGCTGATAAGTTCACCATAGGGTTTAAATGAACTTGTATCATTAAATAACCCAAATTCTTTTACTCGTTCAATTCGTTTAAAAGCAGCTTGTTGCAGGTACATTTGTAGGATCTCAAAATTCAGACCGATGTAGTGAAAATCGTAATTGTCCACCTGCCCGCCGAACATCATGCGCATTATGTGAAAGCGTTGCTCCCTATTGAGCTTAGGGTCGACAAAGTGTCGGCAAAGTACATCCAGATCCGGAACACTGATCATCAACTTGCCGCCAGGTTGCAGGATGCGGTGTATGCCTTGCAGCGTTTTAACCATATCCCGCTGAGAGACATGTTCAAGAACATGACTGGCATATATTTCGGAACATGATTCGTCTGAGAATAGTGACAAATCCTTAACGTCCCCTACAAAGTCTACATTTTCTCCGGGCAAAATATTGAGAATTTTCCACCCGTTTTTTGGCTCTTTGCCGCCTATGTGCAATTTGATGTTTGATAAGTCTTTTTCATTCCTTTGAACGACATTCAAGCCTGCTGCCATTTTCTGCCAGAACCATGCATTTTTGTGGCTTTCAGTTTCTCGGCAAAGGGCGCTCTCCGCACTTATCTCAATTTTCTTGCCAAACCTTAAAGCACAAAGAGCAAGCCTTCGCTCCATCTCAATGCTGTGATTGGGATTTTTCTGAAGCTGGCTGAGTATCTGGGTATGCTCTTGAGGTTTATGAAAAGATGAATCAGCCCGACGTTTCTCCAAGGCCTCAAAGATCGCCGCTTGCAGCCATTTGCCCAGATCGCCCTGAACCTGGCGGTCATCAAAGGTATTGATGGGCGGTAAGAAGGGACGATTGAGGGTTATTTGCAGCCCTTTGCCCATGGCTTGCACCAGCTGGCTGGTCAACTTTACGGCTTCCTGACGTTCACCAAGGTCCGAAAGAACGCGTATCAGCCCCAAGCTGGTGCCAACATGGCTGTCGCCCTTGGCGCTAAGATCCGCGAAAGTCTCCCGGCTTTTGTTGAGCAGGACTAAGCGTTCAGCCGGGGGCAGGGTCTGGTCCATGCCGGAGAGGTAGGAATCAAGGGCTTCCTCGTATTTTCCCCAGAACGGGTCGTCATTCCGCATCCCGGCAGCTTTCCAGTTTTTGAAAAGAGACTGGGCATAGGGGCGTGATTCCAGCACGTCTTGCCATTTTTTTGTAATACGTATTGCTGAGGTGTCCGGTCCATCAACGAGAAATCCAGACTCTCGCAACGTCTGTACCCGGTCCTTGCGGCATGCGAACAGGTTGAGCAGGTAGCCGTCCATGGGCTTTTCTTCGTCAAAAGGCACCAGGGCGCACAGGCCGGGAATAAGCCTGTAGATGTCCATACCCAGGCCTTTGAACGCCTGGACCAAGCCGTGGTTGTGCGTATTGCCGTGTTTGATCTCGAACATCACCAAAGGCGAGTGCTGGGCAAAGAATTTCCCTCCGCCCTTGAGCACGTTGATCTCTTCGCCTTCGGCGTCCAGTTTGATGAAATCGATTTTGGGTTCTTTAGGTTTATTGGGTTTGTGGGGTTTATTGGGTTGGAGAAGATCACCTTCGAGAAGGCTGTCCAGGGTCACAAGCTGGATTGTTTCCTTGGGGCCGTCGCCGTGGAGGGTGTTCAGTTCGCTGTTGGCGCTGATGCTGAGTTGGGCCTCGCCCTCGTGGTCGGACATTCCGGCGCGGATCAGGGTAAGCACATCTTGCAAGCCATTTTGCGGGATGCTCTGTTCCAGCATGTCGCCGGGGGCCTTGGCCGGTTCAAAGGCCAGCACCTTGCCTTCTCCGTGCAAAAGCTTGGCAATGGTCAGGGCGTACACACCGTGGTTGGCCCCGATGTCAAGGCAGGTCATTCCGGGCTTGATCAGTTGGCGTACGAAGTGGATTTCGTCCTCGAACCAGTCTTCCTGTTCAAGAAGGACATAGGGGGTCATCAGCTTGATGTCCCCGGGAACGCGGACTGAAATATCGCCCTGAATTTTAATATCCCAGTATGTGTTGCGAGGTGTGGGCATAGGCTTTTGCTCCGGGCTGGGTACTGTAATGCTTGGTTGTTGAGCAGGTATCGGGATGGTCCCGGAAAAATCGTACTGCTTGTCCGAAGTCACCTCAAACACCCTGGGCTCTTCTCCGGCGCAATATATCTCCCACATTTTACGCAGAGCCTTTTCAACGGTTCTGGTAAATTCCGGTTCATCACGCAGGGGGCTCATGTTCAACCTGGGTCGGATTTCAGAGCGCAGCCTGGAAAGCCTACTTGTATCCTTGGCCAGGTCCACGGCGATCCGTACGTATTCGTCCAAAGAACCAGCCACCAGGTCATCCAGGCCGATGCGTGCAAGCAGGCTGGCGGAGACTCTGGAAGCATGGCGGTCTCCGGCGAGTGTGACCACCGGCACGCCCATGAACAGGGCCTCGCAGGTGGTGGTTGTGCCGTGATAGGGGAAGGTATCCAGGGCTATGTCCACGCGGTTGTACAGGCTGAGATGGTCCTTCTGAGAGGGTGTCCTTTGGAGGATACCAACCCGCTTTGGATCAACGCCTTCGTCCCTGAGTCTTGCCACAATATTGGTCCAGGCCTTGGCATCGGCCACGAACAGGCTTTTTAGGAGCAATTTGGACTCGGGCAGGGCATTGAGCACCCCGGCCCACATTTTGATGTTTTCCGGGCTGACCTTGGCCAGGTTGTTGAATGATCCAAAGGTGACGTGTCCGTTTCTGGTAAAGGGCGAGGCCGCCACGGGCAGTTCCTGTTCAGATATGGGCGGGCGGTAGCATAAAAAGCCGTGGGGCAGACGAATAAGCTCTTCCGTGTGGAACCTGTCCGCTTCATCCACGGGGTCGGTGACGGCGTCCACGAACCGATAATCCATCGCGTCAAGGCCGGTAGTGTTGGGGTAGCCGATCCAATTCACCTGGATGGGAGCGGGTTTGGCCGCGAAGGTCAACATCTGCTGGCCGCCGGTATGACCGCTGAGATCGAACAGGATGTCGATGTTGTCCTGCCTGATTTTATTGGCCAGCTCTTGGCTGCTGAGTTCCTTACAATCCGTCCATCCGGCCGACAGTGCCTTGAAAGCGTCGGTGGTTTCGTCCCATTTGGTATTGTTGTAGTAGCAGTGGATTTCAAATTTTCCGCGGTTCAGGTGTTCAAGTACCGGGCGCAAAAAGAACGACACGGAATGGTTGCGCAGATCGCCGGAGACAAAACCCAGGTGCAACGTGCGCTGTGCGTCGCGGTCGCGCTGGAGATCCTCGGGCAGCGGCAGGACGCGGGAGGCTTGTCGGGTATTATATTCAGAATGCTCGGCAAAAAGTTTTTCCCTGGAGACTTCGGAAAGGTAATTGAGGCAGAACACCATGTTGGAGTGTGACTCCACATACTCCGGTTCAAGTTCCAGGGACTTGCGGAAATGCTCTATGCCCTTGGCAGGCATGTTCAAATCCTTGTATGATCCTCCGAGATTGTTGTGGGCTTTGGCGTAGTCCGGCTTGGCATCAAGCGCTTTGTTGAAGCATCTGATGGCCTCTGTGGCTTTCCCGGCCTCCTTGAGCAACACGCCCAGGTTGTTCCAGGCTCCGGCATGTTTTGGGTCCAGCTCGACGGCTTTCTTGAAATGTTTCAAGGCCTTTTGAGGCTGGTCCTGCTCCTTGTACATCGTTCCCAGGCTGCTCCAGGTTTCCGCGGAATTCGGATTGAGAACCAGCGCCTTCTGGAAAAATTCTTCCGCCTCCTTGCGTCGTCCCAGACGGGATAACGTAATGGCAAGGTTGGTATGGGCCTCGGGATAGTCAGGTTTAAGTTGAATGGCCTTGCGAATAAGTAGTTCAGACTGATTATAGTCTTTTAGGTGCTGTAAATTGTACCCGGCATTGTTCAGTGCGGATGCGCGTTCCGGGGTCAATTCCAGGCATCTCGCAAAGGCCTGGGCGGCCTTTGCGTGCTCCTTGGCCCGCATATAGGCTATACCGAGATGATCCCAAACGTCGGAATCGTTGGGAATGAGCCTGCAAGCCTCTTCCAGGGGGGCGACAGCCTCCTTGTTCCGTTTTTGCCCCAGCAGCACGGTTCCGAGAATATCCAATGCCTTCGGAAATTGCGGCTTTTGGCGCAAAATGTCCCGGACAAGCTGTTCCGCCTGTTCCAGGTTGCCTTTATTAAATGCCGCCAATGCGGGGGCCAGGGGATGGGTTGCTTGAGCCTTGCCGGGGTGTGATTTCTTTCGAGGCATTATATTCGAGGGGTTAGGTGAAGCGGATCATGTCGTCGTCGCCAATGATCAGGGTCCCGGCAAGCCCTTCCGTGGCGACTCCCGAAGCTTCGCCTGCAAGGGGGCCGCGCTTCAGGTTCGGCAGAGAGATCAGGTGGGCGTAGATCAGGGCTAATGCGTTGGAACGATGCAATTCACCAAGATTGTGATCAGGAAGGGAGTTGAGCATGGCTTCGTCGATCCTGCGCATTCCGGTCAGGGACACAACGCCGGTGGCGGTGCGGACGCGAAGGTCGAACGGCTTGAGCAACCCGCAACCGGAAATGACCGACAATGCGCGTTGGGTGGCTATTTCGCTTTTTTGAAATTTTTCAAGTAACTGCATCCTGTCGCTAAGGATGGGGCTATGCTCGCCGTCGGGCGCAAATAAGGGGCTACCGACGGTTTCAGATATCTGCGGCGCATCCGTGTCAAAGACAACGGAATAGGCTTGTTTCCCATCAGGGGAGAAAGCATCCCGCTTGGCCAAGGCGAACGGGTAGCGTTGGAAATGCAGTGGAATGTATTTGGCGAGCCAGCGCCCGTCTTTGGAGACGTAGGCATTGCGACCCTTTTCAAAGCCGAGAAGCACTTGCAGCGGAAGGTCGTCACGGGAAGGAAACGTGATAGGGTATTCCAGAGCCACATCGGCAATCTCGGAAAAGACAACCGGTGCCATCATGGTTTGCGCGGCAAAGAGATAATCCGTTGTATCTCGAAGGCGAAGATTTCCATGCTTTGCGGGTTCAAGACTCTTGACGTTGGTAAACATGACGTGACTCCCATGCTAGGCTGAATGTCATAAAAAAGGGAGGCAGAAGCCTCCCTTTTTTCGTTCTATGGTAAAAACGATTTAGAAGATGAAGTTCACTGCGTCAGCACTAAGGTCGACACCGTTTACAGTAATTGTACCATCAAACTCGTCGTTTTTGGCAACGACGGTGGAATCTGTACCATCAAAAGCAATAGTCAGGTTAGCCAGAGACGTGACAGCGGCGAACTGCGAGAAGTCAAGGCGGTCTGCATTGCCGCCGACGCCGGCAACGAAATCATCAATGGTGATGTCGCCGATATCGTCGCCGTGGAACTGGAAGATCTCCTGAATATCGGTGGCACCGGCTGTGTAGTTGAGCTCAACGCCTTCGCCGATCATGATGGTCACATCTTCACCATACACTGCGCCTGCAGCGTCGATGTTGAGTATCCCTTCGAAATCAATCATGTCGATGGTCGTCAGGCTCTCAACCCCATCCGTTCCGTCGCCAAGGACGATATCAACAGTTCCTTCACCTGCAAGAACCAGAACTTCGAGATCCGCAGCAAAAAAACCAAGGATATCTGCATCAGCTTCAAAGTTCAGGGTCAATGTGCCTTCGATGTCGAGGTCCAAGTTGATATTAGTGACATCTCCCTCGAACGTAATGGCCGCTCCGGACTCAAGGCCGTTGATAGCCAGCGTAGATCCACCGCCAACAAGGTCACCCTGAAAGACGACATTGTTGAAGCCAGTGTCAGCCAGGTCAAGTGTGTCGTCAGCAGCAAGCGTGACATCCGAGCCGAAACCCAGCACTTCAAATCCGGACACGTTGTCGAAGTCCAGAGCATCCAAACCGTTTGCCGTATCTGCAAGGACCAGCGTGTCATTGTCCCCTGCACCGCCGACCAGTTCAACGTCAGTGGCCCCGATAAGAGCATCAGTAACGGCAATGCTCAGGTCGCCGGTCATTGCCGAGGCGTCAAGATCTTTGAGGCTGACGAAATCGTCGTTACCAGACAGGGTCAAGTCTGCGGCGCCACTCAGTTCAAGGTTTTCGACGACATTCAAGTTAGCCCCGAGGATCAAGAAGTTTTCCGTCCCGGTGGAGTTAATGGCCATTCCTATTGAGGGATTGACTATCTCCAAGGTTACTGGTGCGCTTTCTGCGCCGGAGTCAGTGATGACAACATTTTGAAGGTCAGCAGCAATACCTGTAGCAGCGTACCCCACAGTGAAGGATTGTGCATCGGCTACTCTGTTCAAACCGATGGTCACGGCTTCGCCAAGGTTGTTGATCTGCAAATCAGCGGTTGAGCGGTCGCTCCAGATTTCTTCCACGTTGGAGAAATTGGCGGCATCAACCGTTGCATCGTCTGAAGCGCGGAAATTGAGAACTTCGATGTTGGCAAGGCTGACATTATCGACGTCATCAACAAGCCGGGCATTGAGGGTATCGCGTCCCATGCCGCCGTCCAGATCGTCGAAATCGGTCAGGGTGTTCACGCCCGTACCTGCCAGGGGAGCATTGAAAATGTCGTTGCCGGCGGTGCCGGTTTCGGTGTCCACACCAGTAGTGAGCGTGAAGGTTTGACCGGGGGTCGAAGGAGTAATGCCGCCAGGACGTCCTTCGTCATAGCCGTACTCGACGAAATGAAAGAAGGCGCTACCTGCGAACGCGCCGGATTCGATGGCTTCCTTCACGTCCGGGTTCGCGGCAAGATAGGTGTCTGCGTCGAAATCGGCGTAGGCCTCGGACGGAACACGACCTTCGATCAGGCCATAGGTGTAGAAGTGGTGGAACGCATTGGCAAATTGCCCGGAAGCCACGGCCTGGATGACGTCAGGGTTTTGGAGCAGGTAGTACTCAGGGTTGAAAACGGCATTCGGGGCACGCAGTTCTTTGCCGCCGAAGAGAACATAGTGTTCCCACGGATCAACCTGTCCACTGAGATACGCTGCCTTCACGTCCGGGTTTTGATTGAGGTAGTACGTTTGATCAAACATGATCATGTCCTGTAGAATGCTCATAAACCTTCCTCCTTTAAAGTTGAAAAAAACTAAAACATACAAAATACTTTCGCCCACTATCCCTTGCACACGACTGGGAAAAAATCGTCCTCACCACCCATGATTGGAGCGACTTAGCGGCATGATTATCTGAAGCTTTTAAAAAAAGCAAGAGAGCCATCTCCGTTTTTTTAATATTTTTTTTTGCCCCTATTCTCTGAAATAAATGAATAAAAAGCAGCCATGTTGGGTGTTTTCGGGATATGTGACGTTTGATATTGAAATTAAATACGGCGGTTTAGCCGAGCATGTCAAGGGGGGGCTAATTGGCTCTCTTTCCGCCATGGTTCATGCCCGCGAAGCTCGGAAATCCAGCGCGGATTAATTCTGTTTTGCGTTCAAAATGACGCAAAGAGCCGGGACATGTTTTGGGTTGAAATCAGGCAAGGTGTGTTGAGGATGGTGGTTTGAGTCGTCGGGCCAGGGCTTCGGCCACCTGGCCCAGGGAGCGGCCCAGGTCCGGACGGAGGCCACTGGCGTTGATCCGGGTGGAGACGTCGTCCAGTCGTGACCACGCATGGCCCAGGGTCCGGGCCAAGTCTTCGGGTTCCGGTTCGCAGCACAGCAGGTTGGGCGTGTAGTCCAGGTTTTTATTGGCAAAGCGGTTGGTCACGACCACCATGCCGGATGCGGCCATTTCCAGCGGCGGGTAGCTGGGGTGGGGGGAAAGCATCAGGGAGAGGCCCAGGTCCGAGGCGCGGAGTTCGGCGGCGTACCCGGCCATGTCCAGTTTGCCCAGGGAGCGCATGACGATCCCGTTCTCCAAGATCAGCGGGGCGTGCGGTTGGCCGGCGCTGACCACTTCCAGTTTGTCGGCGTCCAGGCCCTGGTCCAGAATGAATCCGCCCAGTCCGGCGAGGACGGTGCGAAACAGGTTTCTGGGCACACTGGGGCGGCCGTAGACGAAAACACGGCGTTTGGCGCGCCCGGCAATATCTTCGGCCGAGGCCGGGTGAAACGAACTCCAGTCGATTTCTGGGCCCAGGATCAGTTCCGGATCAGGTCGCAGGGCGGTGTTTTGTTCCAGAAAGTCAGCCAGCAGCGTGGTGTTCGTCACCGGGATGCAATTGTAGCCGTAGGTGGCTTGCGCAAGGGCGTAGTCGTCGGACCAGGGGTGAAACCCCGGTTCGTAGTCCTGTATCAAATAGACGAAGCGTTTTTGAACAAAGGGATGCCGGGCGGATGTTTCCCGGATCTTGACGGCGGTCCACCAGGCCGTGGCCAGAAACGTGTCGTTTTTGGAAAGCCCGTGCACCGGGGCGTAGGCCGTGGCGTCCAGAATTTCCACCTGGTCCAGGATCTGGTGGTCGACATTGAAGCGACGAGCCAGAAAGTCGCGGATACGCGGCCGGTCCGCGGCGGCAAGAGGGCCGTCGGAGGAGACCAGGCGGATGCGCAGCCCTTGGTCGGCCAAGGCCAGAGCCAGCTTGACCGCCGTGGCCACGCCGCCGAAGACGTGCTCGGGCACCAGGCCGGGCACCAACACGTTCAAGGCCCCCGGGGCGTTGTCCAGGCCCATGACCCGCATGGGCCTGCAGGTGACCGGCAGCACGGTTTCGATCCGACCGTCCTGGGGCGCGGAGGCGTCGGCCACCAATATCTCGGAGGGGGAACAGATCTGGTCCATGCCGGCCAACACGCGGTGACGCACCGCCGCATCCGTGCAAACCTGCCAAAGCAGGCGCAGGGCCTGTCGGGAAACCCGATAAAGGGCCGGTACGAAGCTCATGCCGGCCACGGCCTTGCCCAAGGTGATACGTCCGGCAAGTCCCAAATTGGGGTCCCGGCGCCACGCCATGCCGGCCAGCAGCCGGAGCTGGGGCAGGCTGAGGAACCGACCCTGCAGCCAGGAGCGCATTTCCTCCAGCTCCGGATTCGACGGACACGGCGCCGGAGCATTGGGGCGGGCCTTTTGGGCGGCGTCACAGTGGGCCAGCAAGTGCCGGATGATGGTTTCACGCAGCCGCCAGGCCCCCACGGCGTCACGCAGGCGCGCACCCAGGTTCAGCCGGAGACGGGGCTCCGCTCCGATGATGTTGTTGCCGTGCTGGCGATAGCGGACCAGTGGTCGTTTGATGACGGCAATGCGGCCGTGCTGGATGGCGATCAGCGCGGTCCACAGGTCGTGGTGAAACAGCGGGTGAACGCCCTGGCCGGGAAAGGGCAGCAAATACGGCACCAATTCCGAACGAAAGGCCGCGGTGCAGCCGGTGACGCAATTGCGCAGGACCAGGGCCGGCAGGGTGATCCCGTCCACGTTGCGGTGTTCGTATCCGAAGCAGGAAGGGTGGGTTTCACGGCCTTGGGCGTCCACAAGGCAGAGGTCGCTGTGGGCCAGGATGATCTCCGGATCGGCGAACGTCTTGTGTAGGGTCTCAAGTTTGTCCGGTTCCCAGATGTCGTCCTGGTCGCAATAGCAGATCAGGTCGGTTTGATCCGGGACCAGGGTCAGCCCGCGTTCGAAATTGTGAAACACGCCCAGGCGTTCCATGCCGGGATGGAGCGTGAAGCGGGAGTCTGTTCCGGCCGCGGCCCGGGTCGAGGCCAAGGATTCGGGGCCGCTCTGGTCGTCCAGAATGTGGCAGGTCCAGTCCTGGTGCGTTTGCGCCGTAAGCGAAGCCAGTTGCTCCCGGAGATATTCGGGGCGGGGATTGTAGGTACAGAGAATGATGTGGAAGGTCATGGGGGTGGTTCCGGGAGTCGGGGGTTTGACCGCGGGCCTCCGGTTCGGGGGGGAGGCCGATGCCGTCGACGGTGTGGGTAGTGCAGACCGCGGGGACTGGTCAAGTGAAAGGTTTGACAAGTCCGGAGTGGTTGGGCGATAGCCAGCGCACCCGGCAGAACCGCGCTTTGCGCCGGGAATCCGAAAAATACGAGCGTTCAATGCGTGATACGACTATTGTTCCGGCCGGTCGGCCCGGCAGTGCAACCCTGAAATTCGCGCTGGGCAATTTCTGGCGGCACCGCAGCCTGATCCGGCAGATGACCTGGCGGGAGGTGGCGGCCCGGTACCGGGGCTCGCTGATGGGAGTGGTCTGGTCTTTGTTGCTGCCCATTCTGATGCTCGGCGTGTACACTTTTGTCTTCGGCGTCGTCTTCCAGTCTCGCTGGGGGGGGGAAGCCCAGGGGGGCAAGGGCGAATTCGCGGTGATTCTTTTTGCCGGGCTCATCGTGCACGGCCTGTTCGCCGAAGTCTTCAACCGGGCTCCGGGCCTGGTGCTGGGCAATTCAAATTATGTCAAGCGAGTCATCTTCCCCCTGGATATCCTGGTCTGGGTGGCTTTGGGCTCGGCCCTGTTCCACGCGGCAACGGCTCTGGCGGTTTTGCTGGGGTTGTTCTTCCTGCTGCACGGCTTTCTTCACTGGACCATCCTTTTCCTGCCCCTGGTCCTGGCGCCCCTGCTGGTGTTGATGCTGGGCATGGGGTGGTTTTTGGCCGCCTTGGGGGTCTATGCCCGGGACATCGCCCAGGTGACCGGCGTACTGACCATGGTTCTCCTTTTCCTGGCCCCGGTGCTCTATCCGGTGGATGCGGTCCCGCAGCCTTACCGAACCATGCTTTTGCTCAATCCGCTGACCGTGATCATTGAGCAGGCCCGGGAGGTGCTGATCTGGGGACGGCCTCCGGACTGGTTCGCCCTGGGCATCTACAGCTTGGTGGCCACAATCGCGGCCGCTATCGGCTTCTGGTGGTTTCAGCGCACCCGGGCCGGATTCGCGGATGTGATGTAGCATGCGTACAGAGGATCCGATCCAGACGGACTACTCGATCCAGGTAGTCGGCGTGAGCAAGGCCTACCGGCTTTGGCGAAGTCCGGCCGCCCGCTTGAAAGGCCCCTTGTTGCACAGGGCAGGGGAATTGCTGGGCGGCGTGGCAGGCCGGCGCATGATCCAGGCCTCGAGCGCCTGCTTCGACGACTTTCAGGCTTTGGAAGACGTGACCATGGAGGTGCGCCCGGGAGAGTCCGTCGGGATCATCGGGCGGAACGGCTCGGGCAAGTCGACGTTGCTGCAGATCATCGCGGGCATCCTGCAACCCAGCGCGGGCACGGCTCGGGTGACCGGCCGGGTGGCGGCCCTGCTGGAACTGGGCAGCGGCTTCAATCCGGAATTCACGGGTCGGGAAAACGTCCTGCTCAACGCGGCCATCCTCGGCCTGGAAGGACATGAAATCGAGGCGCGGTATCCGGACATCGTGCGGTTCGCGGACATCGGGACATTCATCGATCATCCCGTGAAAACCTACTCCTCCGGCATGGTCATGCGCTTGGCCTTCGCCGTCCAGACCGCGGTGGACCCGGACGTGCTGATCGTGGACGAGGCCTTGGCCGTGGGGGACATTTTCTTCGTGCAAAAATGCTATGAACGGCTGCACCGGTTCCGAGAGCGAGGCGGGACCCTGCTTTTCGTCTCCCACGATTCCTCGGCGGTCCTGGAACTCTGCGACCGGGCCTTGCTGCTCCGCCAAGGGCGGACGGCCTTCTGGGGATCGGCCCGGGAGGCCGTGGATATCTATGACTATGAACGCGTCCAGGCCCTGGAGCAGTCCGCCAGGCAAATTCCGGCCGGAGAGCTGCATGCGGCCCCGCCCGGGCGCTACCAAGACCTGGTGGAGCGACGCTTTGACCCGGATCTGGTCAAGAGCCTGCTTTCCCGGTGCATGAGCGAGGCCTCGCGGGACGTCGCCGACAATGACGTCGTGGTTCCGGCTTTTGTGCGCATCTTCGACGAACAGGGCCAGGCACGGTCTTCTCTGGTCAACGGGGATTGGATGTATCTCCTGGCCGGGTTTCATTGCCGCCGCGACCTGGACGACCCGGCTTTGGGAATCAAGATCCGGGATCGCCGGGGCATGGTCCTGTACGAGGCCTCCAGCCACACCCTGGGCGAAGTCCTGCCCCCTGCCGCGTCCGGGACGGTCTGGGCGGCCGGTTTTTATCTCTGGCTGCCCTTTACCCCCGGCGAATACAGCATCACCGTGGGGTTGGCCAATGGACGACGCGGAGAGAACGCTTATGCCGAGCACTTGTTCTACGCCCATGATCAGCGGCGTTTCGAGGTGCTGCGCCGCCCCGGCGCACCGCTGTGGGCCGGGGTGTGCAACGCTCTGGCCCAGACGGTGGGCGGCTGGGACGGCGGTTTGCATGAAAGCCCGGCCCCAAACAGTCTGGGGGGCGAAAAACGCGCAACAGGAGCAGCGTCTTGAAAATTCTGGAGTATTTGCATCGCATTGACGAATTGTTGGCCCGTCCTTCCCGGGCGCCGTCCCGGCTGCGTCCGTTTTTTCGCCCGTATCGGGCATTGGGGAACGAACTGATCTCCGCGGTGCGGGCCTTGCTCGTGGAGAGCGCCGTGCAGCGGGAGCAACTGGACCGCTTGGAGCATCGCCTGACGTATCTGGAAGGGGAGTTCGGAAAGGAGCGTCATGCCGCCCACTCCGGTCTCCAGGGGATGCGTCTGCGTGCGGAGGCCTTGCAACGGCTGGTGGAGTTCGAAGCCCTGGGCGACGGTACCGACAGGAGTCCGGTCGCGGACAAGCAGGCCGAGCTTCCCGCCGGATTCGGGGTGAACGTGGTCGGCTGGGTGGATTATGACTTCGGGGTGGCCGAGGGGGCCCGGTCCGCGGTGCGGATTCTGGAGGCCGCCGGGATACCGGTGCGCGTCGTACCGTTTCCCGAGGAACTGCCGGAGCATGCCCGTTCCGCGCATGCAACGGCGATTCCGGATTCCGGCTCGCTTTACGACGTGAGCATATTTCACCTGGATCCCCGCTATGTAGATTTGATTCCGGAGCGTCTGGGCCCTGATTTTTTGCCGGGTCGGTACAATATATTCTATTTCAACTGGGAATTGCCCCGCCTTCCGGACGCCTGGCGACGCTTTTTCGACTGGTGCGACGAAGTCTGGACACCGACGCGGTTTGTGTACGACGCCGTGGTCGCGGCCGTGCCCAAACCGGTGAGCCTGGCGCCCCATGCCGTTGCCGCGGATGCTCCGCGGGGGGCGAACCGGGCTGAATTCGGTCTGCCCGAGGGAGCCTATATTTTTCTGTGCAGCCTGGATTTTCATTCCGAGTTGGAGCGCAAGAATCCCATGGCCGCGATTCGGGCGTTCCGGATGGCTTTTGATGTTTCCGAACAACGCCGCATCCTGGTGGTCAAGACGCACAACGGCGCGAAACACCCGGAGGAACTCGCCAGACTGACCGCACTGTGCGCGGAGCATCCGGGCATCATGCTCATGGACCGACACGTGAGCCGGGCGGAGATGACCCGCTTGCAGGCGGTTTGCGACGCCTACGTTTCCACGCACCGTTCCGAAGGGTTCGGGTTGGGCATGGTCGAAGCCATGGCTCTGGGCAAGCCGGTTCTTGCCACCCCCTGGTCCGGAAGCCGTGACTTCATCCGGAAGGGGATCAGCTTTCCCATCCCCTGCGGACGCAGCATGCTGGAACAGGCGCACGGCCCCTACCCGGCCGGGGAGTGGTGGGCCGAACCGCGGGTCGAGGCCCTGGCCGGGATGATGTTGCGCTTGGCCGCTAATCCGGAGATCGGCGCGGCAACCGGAAGACGGGCCGAGCAGTGGGTGGCGGCGCATTTTTCACCCGAGGCGGTGGGGCGAATCCATCGCCGGCGACTGTCCGAAATAGCCGCGGCCCTGGAACGCGGCGATCTGTCCAAGGCTCCCCGATCCCCGAATCCGGAGGGGCCGGAGCAGGAGCCCACCACTTTGGCGGAAGCGGGAGAGGCCTTGAAACCGGACGAAGCGGAGATCGCCTCAAAACCGTCTCGCGGATTTTACGCCGCGTTCGAGGACCGCTTTCGCGGATCACGAGAGGAGATCGCACGACGCCTACGCGACGCCTATCAGGAAGATATCCGGAATCTGCTGACGACCTTCGGGCCGGATGTCGCCGCGGTGGACTTGGGGTGCGGCCGGGGAGAATGGCTGGAATTGCTGCGGGCGGAGGGTTTTTTAGCGGCCCTGGGAGTGGACCGGGATCAGGAACTGCTCCAGCAGTGCCGGAACATGGGGCTCGATGTCGTCCACCGCGATGCCCTGGACCACCTTCTGAGCCTGCCGCGGGCCTCGGTCGGGCTGGTGAGCGGATTTCATCTGCTGGAGCATCTGCCTTTTGATAGGGTCCTGGGGATATTCCGTCAGACCCACAGGGTGCTGCGCCCCGGCGGACTCGCCATCTTCGAGACGCCCAACGCCGAGAATCTGCAAGTGGGGGCCTGCCTGTTTCATCTGGACCCCTCGCACTTCAAACCCTTGCCGGGCCCGCTCCTGGAGTTTACGGGACACCATTGCGGGTTTTCTGACGTCGAGTTGCGTCATCTGCATCCTTATATGCAGCTCGCGCCGCATGTCTTGCCGACAGGCAACACGGATATGGATCGGATGCTGTTCGGTCCTCTGGACGTGGCTGTTCTGTTGCGGCGGTAGCGGGTCGTATCCTCATCCGTGCATTTTTGCCAGTCGGAACGGAGTGGAAGCTATTGCCGAATCTCGCCCGGTTCGGGCTGTTCCAGACCGTGTTGTTCCAGATGGTCCGCGAAATCGCGCAGTAAAGCAGCCGTATTCTTCTCGCCACCCAAGATCATGGTCAGCATGCCGGCAAAAGCGTAGAGGCTGCCGTTGAGAATGGCGTTCTGGCTGTGCTTGGCGTCCACGGCCTTTTTTACCGCCACCTGCAAGACGGGGGTGAACACTTCCTTGGCCAGGAGATTGCTTTCTTCCTTGAGTTTGGGATCGTTCACCGTGTTTTGAGACATGGGGACTCCTTTTGGGTTTGTGGGGTTTGTTGGGTTTGTGGGGTTTTTTGGGTTAGGCGAGGTAGGCGGCGCGGCTTTCGGTTATGCCGTAGAGCAGGTAGTGCTCCAGGGGGTTCATGCCGGCCAGGGCTACGTCCTGGTGGATTTCCAGGTAGCTGGTGGTTGAGAAATAGGCGGATGGGTCGCGGCCTTCGAGCCAGCCGCTGCTGAAATAATGATCGTGGGCTGTGAGCAGCCCTTGCTCGACGGCCAGGGCGACATCCGGGTTGTTTTCAAGATAAAAATCAGGGGCCAGCAGTGGGTTTGGGGCCCGTGATTCAAATATGCCGTAGGACTGATAGTGCTGTTCCGCGCTCATCCAACCCTGGTCGACCGCTGCGGCCACGTCCGGATTCTGTTCCAGGTAGAAGTGCGGATCCAGCCCGCGTGCGCTGATGCCGGCTGTTGGCGCGAGCATGGTTACCACGTAGTCGCGAGATACCACCAGGGTGGCCTGGTGCAGCAGATCCGAAAAATCGTCGGCAAGGACGACGGCCTGCTCCCGATTGCCGGTGACCTGCAAGGCGGTGGCGGCGTGCTGGGAATAGTAGACCACGTCCAGGCCCGGTCCGGCATTAATGATGTTGTCGCCCAATCCGCTGGAAATCAGGTCATTGCCGCGTCCGGCCCTGACGACGTTGTCCAGGCTGTTGACCACGATGGTGTCATCGCCGTCGCCGGTGGCGACAAAGCGAACGAGAGACGGGTCGGTGATGGTCCCGGAGAGGTGGTCGAAGGCCATTGTTCCGGCGCTGAGGTTGATCACGGCATCGCCGCCGAAGGCCGCGGCGTTGATCACGGAGTAGCCTTCCGTATCCATGACCAGCGGGCCGGTGGCGTTGAGCACGGCGTCGGTGATGACGTGCGCCCTGGGAGCGTTGCCGCCCAGGGCGGTGAAGGCGATCTCGTTGATCCGTCCGGTCGGGCCGGTGTTGGTCATTTCCAGGGTCCAGGTTCCGGCCGCGTCCTCGCCCAGGAACTGGACGCTGGAGAACTCGAAGACCAACCCGTCGGTCTCCACCAGGGCGTCGCTAATCAGGGTGGAGCGGGTCCCGGAGGGGGAGATCAGCTCGATGCGCAGGTGCTCCAGGGAGACGCCGTCCATGTTCACGGCCAGGAGAACGTGCTCCAGGGAAACGCTGTCATTGACCGTGAAGGAATGGGAGAGGGTGGAGCCCAGGGCGCGTCCGGCCAGTCCGGTCAGCTCGAAGTTTTGCTCCAGCTGATTTTGCGCGGTGCTCTGCTTGTGCCAGGTCTCGGCCAGGCTCACCGCGGCCAGGGCGTCCACCACGCCGAAGCCGAAGGCGTCGGAAAAGGTCAGGCCGCCCAGGTTCCAGTTTTCCGCCCCATTGGTCCGGGCCTGCATGAAGGGCGTTTCCCGGGCGCTGTAGGCCAGGATTTCCTGGACGTCGCGAAAACCCAGATTCGGGTTGGCCTCCAGCATCAGGGCCACGATCCCGGAGGTCACCGGCGCGGCGGCCGAGGTGCCGCCGAACTCCGTGTAGGCGTCGTAGGGAATATACCCGTCCGGGGGCAGGCGGTCCGTGGTCACCGTGCCCTCGCCCGGAGCGGCCACCAGGACGTTGGCCCCGGGCAGGGAGTTGCCCTCGTCCGAGTAGATGGAACCGTCCACGGTCAGGTTGGCCACGGCAATGGTGTAGGGATGGTTCTGCAAATTCTTGAGGTTGGAATTGTACTGGAACGGCTGGCCGGTCTCTTCGTCCAATTGCTCGTTGCCGGCGGAAAAGACGATGATCGTGCCCAGGCCGCCGCGGCCTTCGCGGACCGCGGTGACGAGATTGGCGTAGACTTCCTGAAAATCCTCGTCAAACCAGGAATCGCCCAGGGGGGTGTAGCCCCAACTGTTGTTCATCACGTCGTAATTTTTGGCCAGGGCAAAGGCGTTGGTCTCCGCCGTATGGGAAGGGTCTTCCTCTTCGTCGCTGAACGGCAGTCGGCCCAGGATCAGGGAGGCTTCGGGCGCCACGCCCACCACGCCCAGGCCGTTGATCGGCGCGGCGATCAGTCCGGCAACGGACGTACCGTGGTTGTCGTTTTCCGAACGCGGGCGGCCGTCCGGCTCCATGGTTTCCAGGTTGACATGGCTGATGATGTTCGCGGCCAGGTCCGGATGGTCCACCTGAAACCCGTCGTCCGCCACGAACACGGTCACGCCCTTACCCGTATAGTCCAGCCAGACGGGATACGCCCTGACGTTCCACGGAGAGGAGGGGTGGATCTGCCATTGGTCGGGGAAGATGGGGTCGTTTATCATTTTGGGTTTGTGGGGTTTGTGGGGTTTGTGGGGTTTGTGGGGTTTGTGGGGTTTGTGGGGTTTGTCTTGATGCCGCCTTACTCGATTCCATCCGCGAACTCAATACATCTTTTCAACCCAACAAACCCCACAAACCCAAACAACCCAACAAACCCAAAACAACCCAAAACAAGCCAACAAACCCTCACTGCTCGCGCAGCGCCTTGCGCAGGCCGGCGGTGACCGGTTCCATGAGGTATTGGAGCACCGTGCGGGGGTGGGTTTTGATGTAGACTTCCACGGGCATGCCCGGGGAGAGCAGGGCCGGGTCGGTGATGGCCGTGACCAGGGAGTCGCGGTCGATGGCGATCCGGGCTTCGTAGTACGGGAAGTTGCCGTGGGGGGTCTGGGTGGTCAGGCGGTCAGCGGAGACGTAGGTCACCGTGCCCTGGGCCCGGGGCGTGGTGCGTTGCTTGAACGCGGTGAGCACCAGTTCGGCCTGCTGGCCGACATGCACGTCGCTGATCCGGTGCACGTCCACCTGGGCCTCGACGATCAGGGGCATGTCCCCGGGGACGATGTCCATCAGCGGCTCCCGGGGGGCGATGACCCCGCCGGGGGTGTGCACTTTCAGACCCACCACGATGCCGTCGTCCGGGGAGGTGATTTCCAGGCGACGGGCCTGGTCCACGGTGGGCCGTCGACGGTCCTCCAACTCGAACAGGGCGTTCTGGGTTTCGCCGAGTTTGGTCACGGCCTCCTGCATGTACTGGGTGTTCAGATCCTGGATGCGCAGCCGCAATTCGGCGATGCGCTCCCGGGTCTGGGCCCGTTCGCCGATGAGCTGTTCCTGGCGGGCGCGATGGCCGTCCAACGTTCTGGTCAACTCCATGATATGTGATTTTTCCAGGTAGCGGCCTTCCATGAGAATGGTCTTGGAGTCGATCTCGTCGACCAGGGAGGCGATGATCCGGTCCACGGCCACGGCCTGTTCGTCCAGGCTGCGAATGAAGATTTGCAACTGCTCGATCTGGGTATGCAGCAGTCCGGTCTGGTTTTGCAGGGCGGAGCGGCGGGCCTGAAAGATCTTGTTTTCCCCTTCCATGGTGGCGGACACGTTGGACTCGTCCCGGCGCTCCAGCAGTTCCGGGGGCCAGGATACGCGCTCGGCGCGATCCCGCTCGGCTTCCAGACGGGCCTTGACGGCCAGGAGATGGTCGCGTTGGCCCTGCTGGAGATCGTAGGCCGCGCTGACCTGCTCGGCCTCGAGGCGAATCAAAACCTGCCCGCGGCTGACCCGATCGCCGTCACGGACCAGAATTTCCCGGACGATGCCGCCCTCCAGGTGCTGAACGGTGCGGCGGTTGGAATCCACCTTGACCTCGCCCTGGGCGATGACCGCCGCGCTGATGGTGGCCATGGCCGCCCAGGCGCCCAGCCCTCCGAAAAAGAGCAGAATGATCAGCAGCCCGGCGATGATGATCGGTCGGGTGTTGTCGGAAGGGGCCGTTGGTTCGGTATGGGGTTTCGACGCAGTGGGGAGTGAAAGTTGGTTTTTCATGATGAGTTTATGGGGTTTGTGGAGATTGTTGGGTTATTACCTTTCCCTCTTCAAGTTGGATCACGGCGTCGGCCATTTTGAGGATCCAGGGGCGGTGGGAGATGAGCAGGATGAGGTTGCCGTTGCTTCGGGCCGCGGCGATGGCCCTGGCCAGGGCCTGGCGGCCTTCGTCGTCCAGGTTGGCGTCGGGTTCGTCCAGGACCAGCAGCCGCGGGTGGCCGTAGAGGGCGCGGGCCAGGGCGATGCGCTGGCGCTGCCCGGCTGAGAGGTTGGCGGCCCGTGGCGCGACCGGGGTGTCGTAGCCCCGGGGAAGGCGGAGAATCAATTCGTGCGCCCCGGCGGCCTGGGCCGCGGTGACGATGCCTTGGGCGTCTTCGTCGCTCATCCGGCCGATGTTCTGGCCCACCGTGGCCGGGAGCAGCTCCACGTCCTGGGGAAGATAGCCGATGAGCGAGGATCTTGACGCCTCGTCCAGGGTGGTCAGGTCGTGACCGTCGAGACGCAGTTCTCCGGATTCCGGGGCGTACAGGCCGACCAGGGTGCCGGCCAGCGTGGTCTTTCCCGCACCGCTGGGGCCGACCAGGGCCATGATCCGGCCGGGAGGCAGGTCCAGGGAGACGTTGGTGAGGATCGGGCGATCGTGGAGCCGGAGGTTCAGGTCACGGACGAGCAGCCCTGGGTGGGGCGTGGGAACCGGGGCGGCCGAGCCCGAGGGCAGTTCCAGGGTTTGCCGTGGCCGGAGCCGGTCGGAAGCCGAAGAGCGGTCGGAACTTGGCACGGCCAGGTTCAAGCGCCCCGCGGCCAGGCGGGCTTCCTGAAACTGCCGCCAGCCGGCCAGGATTAGGTCCAGGGGCTGGAGGGCCTTGCCCATCATGATCGACCCCACGATCATCACCCCGGCGGTAATCTCGTTGGCGATCACCAGCACCGCGCCCACGCTGAGAATAATGGCCTGCAGGCCCATGCGCAGGGTTTTGGTCATGGCTGAGCTGAGGCCGGTCCGGTTGTGGACCCGGGTTTCCATGGCCAGGTCGCGGCCCCCGTTGCGCTGCCACCGGGCCACGATGTCCGGGAGCATGCCCATGGCGTACACGGCATGGACGTTGCGCTGGGCCGTGCGGAGGATGGTCGCGGCCTGGGAGGAGGACTCGGCTGCTTCGCGGGCCGCCTTGCGGGTCAGGGACTCGTTGACGAACAACAGCAGGAACAGCACCACGGCCCCGACCGTGGAAACCATGCCGATCACCGGATGGAGCATGAAGGTCACGGCCAGATAGATGGGCAGCCAGGGCAGGTCGAAAAAAGCGAAAATGCCGGTGCCGCCGAGAAACGCCTTCACCGCGTTCAGGTCCGCGGCGCCGCGTTCGTAGCTCGGCGTTCCGGGCAGCCCCTTGGGCGTGAACATGGCCTTGATTACGGGATCGCCCATGCGCTGGTCCACCCGGTTGCCCAGCCGAACCAGAAGCCGGGAGCGCAGCCCCTCCAGAACGCCCATGATCGTCAAGGCCAGCAGGGCCGCCATGGTCACGAAGATCAACGTGGCCTCGCTGCGCCCGGTGAGCACCCGGTCGAAGATTTGCAGCATGTGCAACGGCACGGCCAAACTGAGCACGTTGATGAACAGGCTGAAAAAAAAGGCCGTAGCGTAGATGGGGATGAGGGATTTGGGGATGAAGCGGAACATTTTATTGGTTTCTCGGTTCAGTGGTTCACGGTTCAACGGTTGTGACAGGATTTTGGTCCAAGGCTTACCGGACTATTTGTTTTGAAGTTTGGACAGGACATCGGACGTGGGGCCGTATTGGACCGGGACGCCTTGTTGGAGGACCAGGAGTTTGTCGGAGCGGGTGATCAGGGAGACGCGGTGGGTGACCATGACCACGGTGACCTGGCGGCGCTTGAGTTCGGCCAGGGCGGCCAGCAGGGCGTCGCGGCCGGCTTGATCAAGATTGGCGTCGGGTTCGTCCAGGATGACCAGCCGCGGGTTGCCGTACAGAGCACGGGCCAGGCCGATGCGTTGGCGCAGACCACCGGGCAGGTTGGCCCCGCCTTCGGCGATCAGGGTGTCCAACCCGTCGGGCTGCCCGGCCAGGGCCGAGTCCAGCCCGGACATGGCCGCGGCCCGGTCCAGGAATTCGGGGGCCGGCTCGGCCATCCGGGCGATGTTCTCGCTGATGGTCCCGGGGAACAGTTCAACTTCCTGGGGCAGATATCCCAGAAATTTTCCCAGGCGGGTCTGGTCCCAGTTGTACATGTCCGCGCCGTCCAGGCGAATGGTTCCGGAGGTGGGCCTGACCACCCCGGTCAGCAGGCGGGCCAGGGTGGTCTTGCCCGCGGCCATGGGGCCGATCACGCCCAGGAATTCACCGGGCTCCAGGGAAAGGGATACGCCGCGCAGAATCGCCTGTCCGGGAAGGGCGAAGACCAGTTGTTCCAGGGCCAGGGCGCCCTTGGGCGGAGGCAGTTCCATGCGCTCGGCCTGCTCGGCGGACCCGGCCAGCAGGTCCTTCAGGTTGCCGTAAGCCTGGCGGGCTTCCTGGAGATTGGTCCAGTTGGCCATGGCCTGGTGCAGGGGCATGATGGCCTGTCCGGCAATGATCACGGCCATCAGAACGTTGCCCGCGCCCATGGGCGAATTGATCACCAGATGGGCGCCGATGCCGAATAAGACGACGGTGTTGCCCATGGTCACCAGCTTGGACATGGCCGAAAGCCGGCCGGCCTGATCGCTGGCCCCGGACTGCAGGGCCAGGACTTTGTCCTGATCCCGGCGCCAGAGGCCGGAAACCGCGTCGGTCATGCCCATGGCCTGGATGGCGGCCTTGCCGCGCAGACATTCCTGCAAAAAAGAGTTGTTCTTGCCGGCCAGGACATTGGCCTGCTTCAAGGGGGCCTTGGAGCCTTTTTCCATTCTCCAGGCCAGCAGGACGACGCAGCCGATGGAAACCAGGGCCGTCAGGCCCATAATCGGGTGGATCAGAAAGACGATGAGCAGCAGAAACGGGGCGAGCAGGCAGTCGAACAGCGCGAACACAGCCGGCGAACTGACGAAGTTGCGCACCTTTTGCAGGTTGCCCATGGCCTCCGAAAAACCCTGGGAATGCATTTCCGCGGAGTCCCGGAGCATTCCGGAAAGCACCGTGTCGGACAGGTCGCGCTGCACCGCCACTCCGTATCGGACCATCAACCTGGAGCGGACCAGTTCCAGCAGCCCCATGGCCAAAAGCGCCCCCAGGGCCGCGCCGGTGATGACGTAGGCGTTGAGAGGGTCCTGGCTGGGAATGACGATGCTGTACATGGCCAGCATGTTCATGGGCACGGCCAGGCGCAGGACCCCGGCCACGAAGCTGAAAAGCAGGGTGCGGCCGAAAACGTGACGGGTCAGGGCGCGGAGCTTGGCCGTGACCGGGTCCATGCCGGCCGGTTTGCTGGTCGCGCTGAGCGGGTGGACGGTTTGGGTGGAGATGGTGGCTGGGTAAGACATTTGGGTTTGTTGGGTTTATGGGGTTGGTGGGGTTTTTGGGGTTGGGGGGAGTATGAGGCGGCGCAGGACGAAGGGCATGGTCGCGGCGCGTTGCCATTGGTTGTCTTTGGTGAAATCCAGACGGATTTCGTGGCGGCCGAACTCGGTCATGGGCAGGCCTTGAAGGCGAAAATGGAGGCGGTGCCTGGGGTTGGTGAAGGTCAACCGGCCGGTCTGGAGCATGCCGATCTCCTGGCCCGAGGGGGTGCCGAGCGTGATCCGGGCGGCGAAGGGCTCCGGCTGCGTGCCGTCCATTTCCCAGAGCGTTCCCAGGCTCACGGGCGCGATGCGGGTGGGCAGAACCGTGGCGGCCCCCTCCTCTATGCTATGGATGTAGCTCACGGAATTGGTTTCCCGGTCGGTGAGGATTTCTCGGCAAAGGACGGACCAGATTAGGCGAATCATTTTGGTTTTTTTGGGTTTGTTGGGTTTTTGGGGTTTGTTGGGTTGTATTGGGTTTGTTGGGTTTATTGGGTTGTTTTGGTTGGTTAGGAAATTTTATTTAGCTCCACAAACCTAACAAACTCCACAAACCCAACAAACCCTATTGCAACGAGATGGTGGCGGCGGATTCGTTGTTCCAGAGGAAATTCGGGTGTTCTTCCTGGGTGAAGGTCAGGCTGTCGACCCGGTCCTGGATCAGGCGGACGGTTTCCTGGATGTCGTCGATCCGGTGCGTCGCGTTTGGCTGGGTCGCGATGGTCGCGGCGTGCCGGGCGGCCAGAAGGTATTGGATGTAGCCGTTCAAGGAGAGGCCTTCGTCCTCGGCTTCTCGAGACAGGGTGGCATGCAGGCTCTTGGGCAGGCGGAGCCGGAACTGGCCGCTGAACGGGACGCAGTGCCGCGGAGCAGGAGGAGGAGCTCCGCGGCCATGCATCTCGTTGAGCCGTGCCAGGATCTGGGCTTCAATCCCGGCGGCGGCGGTTGCGGGGGAGGAAGAAAAGGCCTCCAACTCGGGGAATTCAGGGCAGTAGGCGATATATCCGTCCCGTTGTTCATCCCAGAGCAAGGTTATGGAGTAGGTGGAAGGCATTTGGGTTTGTTGGGTTTATTGGGTTTGTTGAGCTTGTTGGGTTTGTGGGGTTGGGTGGGATTCGAGCCAGCCCATGGCGAAGTAGAGTTGGGCGCGGGCGCGGTTGTATTGGGCGCGGGCCTGATTGGTATTGGTTTCCGAGCGGGCCAGGCGTTCCTGGGCGTCCAGGAGTTCGGTTTGGGTGCCGATTTCGGTGCGGTAGCGGACCAGGGCCATGTCGTAGGCTTCCTGGGCCGCGGCCCGGACCTTGACCGTGGAATCGATGCGCTGTTGGGCTTCATGCAGGACCAGGTACGCGGACTCCACTTCGTAGGCGGCCTGCATCTCGTGGTGCAGCATATCCTCCCGAATCCGGAACAGCTCATGGCGTGCGCGCATGACCATGGCCCGTGAACGGCCCCCTTCGAACAGGTTCATGGAGACGTTCAGGCCCAGGGTCCAGTACTGGCGGTCGCTGTAGTCGTAGCGTTCGGCGACTTCTCGGTCCCGGTATTTCCGGTCCTGAACATTGTAGGCGAAATCCACGGATGCCGTGGGCGCGAACCGGCCCCAGGCAAGATGAACGTCTTTTTCAGCCACTTCCACGGCCTTGTGGGCGATGAACAGGTCCGGGCGATTGTTGCGGGACTCGGCCAAGCATTCATGCAAGGTCAGGGAAAAGTCGGGCTGAAAGGACTCCAGGCGTCCGGCGACCTCCAGGGGGGTTTCCGAGGGCATGCCCATCAGGGTCAGCAGACGGGCCGTGTGCACCCGTTGGGCGTTGAGCACCTGGGTGTGATCCTGGCGGGCCTCGCTGAGATCCACTTCGGCCTGCAGCACATCCAGGTAGGGCTTCATGCCGAGACGCGTGAAGGCTTCAGCCGCCTCAAGCTGGGCTTCCAGGCGGGTGATTCGGGCTTCCAGGCTGCGCATGTCCTCCTGGGCCCAGAGCACGTTCAGGAAGGCCACGCGGATATCCCGAGCCACCTCCAGTCGAACGTATTCCAACTCCGCTTCCGTCATTTCCCGGGTCAACCGGGAACGGAGGTAGGTGTTGGTGATGGTGAAGCCGGTGAACACGGGCTGGCTGATGCGCGCATACCAGACGGTCTCGTCGAAACTGGTGGAATCCGCGTCCAGGGGGCGCTTGTTCAGGGCCTCCTGGAGATCGTCCAGCTTGACGTTGAGTTCCTCCAGGTTTTCATCGAGGTTGCTCAAATTCTCATCAAGGCCGGCCAGGGCTTGATTCTGTTGATTCAAGCCCTCGTTGATCTGATTGAGTTGCTGCTGAAGTTCTTCAAATGGGTTGAAGACGGGGGTGGGATTGACCGGGTCCGCAGGGAGCGGGGTGTCGTCTTTATTTTTGGCCAGGGCCCGGGCCAGCATCCTGGCGCCTTCGCCTTCAGCCGGGCCGTCGTAGTGGTCGTTGTCGTCACTTTCAGCGGAATCCCCGTTTTCTTGTTCTTCGGTATCCGTGGACGGCAGTCCGGAGCGCATTTGGCGCATCCTCCGAGCCTGAAAACCGGTGTCAATCCGGGGCAGAAAATCGGCGAAAGCGGCATGGACGTCCGAACCGGCCCGTTGGACGGCGTATTCAGCGGCCTTGATGCGGGGATTGCGGACCAGGCCGATCTGGACGCATTCCTCCATTTCCAGAATCAGGGCGCTCGTGGCGTCCGGGGCGTTGTTTTCAATCTCTTCGGCCTCTCGAGCCAGGATCGGCAGGGGCGGGAGCGTGAGAGCAATGACGAGCAGGCCGGAGAGAACCTGCTTGGAAAGTGTTGGGAGGGAGGGCGAGTATTTCCGTGACATCAAGGATTCCTCTGGAGACAGGTCTTTGGTGGTATGCATTGCAGTAAGCGTTTGAAATGTTTTGCGTCGAAAGAGCCGATGAAGCCCCGAGAGTATTTTTGGTCAGGGTGGAACGGAGCATCTTGGCGCCAGTGGTTCCGTATATGGTTCCATGGTCGCCATGTCAAGCTGCTGTTTCAGCCTGGAATTCGAAATGAGGGGAGTCGGGGAGAAAGAGGTCGAAAAGGGATCAGGACTCGTCGTCGGCCTGATGTTGATCGGGAAGCCGGGCTTCCAGGATGGCCATCCGTTGGGTCAGCCGACGCAGGGCGCGTTCCTGGCGGGAGCGTTCAATGTCCATGGTCAGGATCTTGATCAGGATCATGCCGACGGCCATGGTCAGGAAAAGGATGGGTGGGTAATGGACGCCGAGCAGGGTGCCGAGTTGGTCCACAAGGCGGGGAAAAAAACCGAGCAGGACCGAACCCGCTGCCACGGTCAGCCACCAGATGGAATGCCGGACGTGCAGGCTGTCCTTGCGGATGAGCAGCAGAATCGCGCAGGCAATGCCCAGGCCGAGCAGGCCGGTGGTCCATTGCAAGGGGATTGGAAGGGGGGTCACTTGGTGCCTTGTGGCTGGGGGGTTGGCCGGGACATGCAGTGGGAAAGACAAAGGACCAGCGTCAGCAGCATGTACTCGCCGACCTTCAACCAGGAGCTGAAAACCTTGGATGAACCGTGTCGGCGCGGGCACATGGCCACCTGGACTTCCTGAATGCGCAGCCCGGCCTTGCGCAGCAGGAGCAGGACCCCGACGTCCTGGTAATCCAGGAGAGAGGCCCGACTGGAGGCCAGCAGCGTGACGGCCGGGCCGGAGTAGGCCCTCAGCCCGGAGGTCAGATCCCGGACGTTCAGGCCGGACAGTCGGCGGAAGAGGGTCCAGGCGGTTTTTCGAGCCCGGCTGCCCCGAGGGGTGCAGGAGCCGATGACCACGTCGGCGTGGTAGTCGCGAAGGGGCGTGAGCAGCGACGGCAGGGTTTCGGCCAGGTGCTGTCCGTCGGCGTCCATGGTGATCACTGTTTGATAGCCGTTTTGTCGGGCGTAGCGCATCCCGGTCTGCATGGCGCCCCAAGCTCCCAGATTGACCGGCAGCGTCACCACCTGGGCGCCGGCCCGCAGGGCGAGATCAGCCGTGTCGTCCGTGCTGGCGTCGTCCACAACCAAGACGTGGAATTCTTCAAGAGCAATGACTTGACGGACAACATCACCGATGCTGGCTTGCTCGTTCCAGGCCGGAATGACGACCAGTACAGGGGAAGCGGCTTTGGGCAACGGCGGAGTTTGGCGGAAGGGGGCGTCTTGAACGTGATGCGCGGACATGATCCTAGGCCCTTAGCCAAAAAGGCGGGACTCGGCAACCATTCCAGACGAGGTGATTACTTCAAAACGGTGATGATCAAGGCCGTGGAGGAAGCGATCAAGCCCAGGGTTCAGATCATGAAGCGGTCCAGTCGGCGGGCCAGGGCTTCGTTGGCCTCGGCTCCGCGAGGCCGTCCCAAAAGCCGTTCCAGGTCCCCCGAAGCACCGGTCCGTTCCGGGCCAGGACGGCCAGCAGAAGGCGGGCGGCGGTGGTGCCGAGGATCGGGAGCCAGGGGAAAGGGGCGTGGGTGCGCAGAAAGCGGATCAGGCCGCGACGGTACCAGTAGGCCTGGGTGAAGCTGCCCGCGCCGACGCTGGCCGAACCGCGATGCAGGACCACGGCTCGTTCCTCCACGGCAAGGGTCCAGTTATGACGCCGGATGCGGAAGCAAAATTCCGTGTCCTCGAAATAAAAGAAATAACCGGGGTCCAGCAGGCCGCATTGTTCCAGGCAGTCGCGGCGCAGGAACATGCTGGCGCCGCACAGATAGTCCGGGGGGCGTCCATGCGGTGCGGGCAACGGCATGCCCAGCCGGAGAGAAAAGCGATGCCCTCCCCGAAGCTGGACGATCTCCGGGTTCTCCGCTTCCATGATCAACGCGCCTAAAGCTCCGACGCGGGGGGCGGCGTTCGCGGCTTGAACCAGGGCCTCCATGGCGTCGGCCCGGGGCTGGGTGTCGTTGTTCAGCAGCCAGATGAAATCCGCCGTCTGGTGGTCCAGGGCATGGCGCATTCCGGCGTTGTTGCCGCCGGCAAAGCCCAGGTTTTCGCCGGTCTCCAGGATGGTCAGGTCGGGAAATTCCCGGCGCAGTCGGATGACCGAGTCGTCCGTGGAACCGTTGTCCACCACCATGACGTCAAAGTCGGCATACGTGCTTTGAAGAACGGAACGAACGCAGGCCGCAGTGTCCGACCATCCGTTCCAGTTCAGAACGATCACCACGACATGGAGGGAGGGCATCAATCCACCGCCTCAATGCGGATGCGGTGCAGCAGGACGCCGAGATCGGCGTCGAAACCGCGGATGTCGTATTGCGCCGGATCGTAGGGATCATGGGTGGTCAGAACGTACTGGCCGGTGCGATCCTCCGGGGAGTCGGCGTTTCGTGGGCGGCGCAGGAGGCCCGAGACCCCGGTGTGGGTGTTCTCCACCCGCAATTCCAGGGCCGGTCCGGGCCAGGGCGGGGTGATGGTGACCACTTGGTGGGCTTGGTCGTCGCGTCGGGCCGCCCCGGCGACCATCTCGATCCGCACGGCTTCTCCGGGAGCGGGTAGCGGGCCTATGACCGCCGAACCTTCACGAGTCCAACGTGCTGGTAAACGATCGCCGTTCGGAGCCGACAAAGGGATGTCCGGCCTGCCCCAAGGCCCGCGCAAGGCTAGCGGCCCTCGATCCAGAATCTTGTCCAGCTTGAGAAGGGGGGATGCGTTCTGAATCGGACGGGCCTCAAGGACGGTCATGGACAGAGGATGTTGGGCGACCTGGGCGGGGAATGCTCGTCGGGCGCGTAGGCGGGGCAGATCCTGTCGGATGGTCAGCGATTCCACAAGAATTACACCTTGTTCCAGTCCTGGATTGGCAAAGGCCGAGACCCAGCGGACCGGTTCGCTGGCAGCGGCCTTTTCGGCCCAGAGCAGCACCTGTTCGCGGGCTTCGTCGGTGAGGCGGTTGGAGAGCGGCAAGGCCCCAACTTGGCCCAGTGCGGCCAGGGGAGAACCATATTGATGGTAGTCGTAGAAGGTCAGCCCGTCTTGTGTCGCTTCGTCCAGCATCCGGATCGCCGCATCCGCGCCGGATTCGGCCCGGAGCAGGTAGAAGGGGGAGTGCAGAGTAAACATGACGGCGGCAATGGCGGCCAGCCCGCCGGGGATGAGCGTGTTTGTTCGCCACTGGTGTCCATGAGCATGAAGCACGTCGCGCCAGACGGCCAGGGACGCGACGATGAAGGGAAACAGGACCGGCAGCAGACGGCGCTGGCTCCAGAGGCCAAAGGGCTCAATGCCCTTGAGGTAGAGATAGACCGAGGCCAGGGCCACGGTGGCCACCAGGAGGACCCGGGGGCGGGGGCGAACGGCCGGCAGGAACGAGGCCAGAATGGTGGCGGCCGCGATGAACCCGTAGGGCGTGGTCAGCACGGACCAGAGGTCGGCCAGCCCTTCGGCAGTCGCGGCTGTCGTCTGCTCCGACAGCAGGAGCAAGCCCGTGGGGATCATGGCCGCGCAGAGGCGAAGGGCATGGGCCGTCCAGCCTGGAGAGAACAGTAGGTCGTGGAGTCGGGAGCGGCCTCGCGGCGTCAGGAGCAGGCCCGCGGCTGCCAAGCCGGTCGCGGCGATCAGAAGCAGCAGGAAGAACAACGTGCTGCCCTGGGCCGCGCCCAGCATCCACCGTGGGTTGAAGATGTCCCCGTAGGGACGGGTCACCCATTGGGTCACTATGACCAAGGGAGTCAGCCCGAGGGCGAAACAGCCCCCCGCCGCCAGGACTCGGAGATTTTGGATCGTGGGGAATCCGATGATCAACAGCAGAAAGACGGCTCCGGACCAGGGCAGGATCACGGGGTGAAAACAGGCGGCCAAGCCGAGCACAAAGGCGCTGAGACATAGTGAAGCCGACGAAGGCGGGTGGCCTGAAGTGCGAAAAATTGAAGCGTGGCGGCCAGAGGATGGGGGGCTTTGATCCCGCAACCAGTTCAGGACCACCGGAAAAACCAGGAGCAAGGCCGCCCATTCCGGATAATATCCCCGAGCGAACCAGGGAATCAGCGGCAGGCCGGCGATCAGTCCCAGGGCGGCGACCAGTCCCGGCAAACCGGTCTTGGACGCCATGAACGCACCGGCCAGGATGAAGAAGAGCAGGGTCAGGGAAGGGAGAAAGTAGTCAACCGCTTTTCCGGGGATGATATGATCGAACCCCAAGGCGGCATAGGTGAGAAAAGGATAGAACCAAGGGCGATAGGTACAGCTATCCAGGTCGTCCAGTTGAAAGGAGCGGTCCCGGGTCATGCGCAGGTGCGGGGCGGGGATGTACAGGAAGGAGGTTCGCAGTTCAGGCAGGACGCGAGTCAAGGTCTGGTCCACGCCGATCAGGTCGCGGCCATGCGTCGGAGCATGGGTCATCAGGCGGATGGCCGAGCTGTCCAGACCGATAAAGGTTTCCTGGTGTGGGCGAAGGAAAAGCAGGGCCCCCAGAAGGGCGTAGATCAAGACGCAGATCTCGAGGTTTTTTAAGCTGGTCATGTGAGGCTGGAAAATTGGTTTCGGGAGCTGAGACGCGGTGGGGTCATATTGACCACGCAATTCTTTCATAAACCGCCGCCGTTTCTTCAGCGCAGCGCGCCCACGTATAGACTTGGGCCCGATGAAAACCAAGCACGGCTTGACTATGCCAGGACTCTGGCACGCTGAGCAGTCCGAAACAGGCTCGGGCAAAGTCTTCCGGCCGAGACGGGTCCGCGTAGATCGCCGCATCGGCGAACAGTTCTCGAAAGACCGGAATGTCGGAGCAGACCACCGGGGTGCCGCTGGACATGGCTTCCAGCGCGGGCAGGCCAAAGCTTTCGTAGGTTGATGGAAAAATCAGCAGGCGCGCCTTGCGGAGGTAATCGGGCAATCGTTCATGGGGGACCGGGGGCTCCACCGTTATATGGGATGTGATGCTCAGGGATTGTCCGAGGGCCAGGGCGCGTCGCTGTTCCTCGGCATCCAGCCCCACGAGGCGGAGCTTGGGACGCGATCTCAGGGATGCTTGGTCCAGCAAGGCGTATAGGTGGGGCATCATCCGGGGCAGCAGGTCGATGTTCTTGTGATGGTACGGGCGACCGAACCAGATCAGGTCTCCGTCCGGCCTGGGCTGTCCGAGCAGCGGTTCGGGACAGGTAAAGTCCGGCGAGCGGCCATGATGCACCGTGGTACAGCGACGGGCATCCAAAGGGACATGGCGGAGAAAGACGGTCCGATCCGCGTCCGAGACGGTGATCACGTGGCCGTGATCGATCTTTGGCAGTCGTCGCTGGAGAATGCGCCGGTAGACGCGCTCAGGGAGACTGACCGATCCGGGCATCACGAAGTTCGTCGTGTCGTGAATCGTGACCACGAAGGGCGTCCGGCAGGCCCAGGGAAAACCGGAATAGGGAAAGTGAACCAGGTCGATGTCATGACGCCGCAACAGTCCTGGGAAAGCATACTGTTCCCAGAGCAGACGATGGTTGCGGCAAGCGGGGTCCACGGTGGCGCGGACGAGTCTGAGGCCGCAATTTTCCAGAGCCGGGTCAATGGTTTGTCCGGTGAAGACGAGCACCTCGTGACGGCGAAGGGCGTGGTGAAACGCCGGGCATCGCAGAAGTTGGCGGATATAGGTTTCCGCTCCTCCGGTCCGATGCGGCTCCAAAGCCACCGCGCTGATGCCGATGCGGGCCATGATGTCGTCCGGGGCTACGCGGGGCTTCGCGATGGATTTCGCGTTTGCTGGTTTCGCCTCCAGGCCATCAAGGCGTAGATGCCCACGATACCCCATCTGACCCCGTGGTGGACAAGGGTTTGGGGGGCCAGGGGGCCGGCGTCCCGGGCAACGGCCTGGAGTTCTTCCCGGAACTGAATCTGGAAGCCGGAGCCGCTGATGGAATCGGGACGCCAACGGAAGTCCGCCAGGGGCGGGCCGGGGACGCGGGCCGCGTCGCCATGACGCCGGAGGCGCAAAGTGAAGTCGTAGTCAAAGGCCGCTGTGAGATCTTCACGAAGTGGCCCGGCCTGGTCCAGGGCACGGCGGCGAAAGAACATGGACGGTTGGGAGATATAGTTGATGCACTGGATGGTGAAGCGGCTGGAGAGGGGAAAGAAGCATTCCTTGAAGCGGGTGATGGGCCGGCGGATTTCCCGGTTTTGCTCGTCGATGATCCGGCAGGAGCCGAAGCACAGGGCCGCCTTTGGGTTTGCGTCCATCACCTTCAGGACCCGGGCGAGCGTGTTCGGGTGATAGACATCGTCGGCGTTGAGCCAGGCCAGAATTTCCCCTCGGGCCAGACGCAGCCCCTTGTTGATCGCCGAGGCGGGCCCCTGATCCGGTTCGGAGATCACCAGGTCGATCAGATTCCGGTAGCGCTCAATGATCTTCATTGAGCCGTCCGTGCTGGCTCCGTCCAGGACGATGTACTCCAGGTCGACGCCGTCATTGCGCTGGGCCAGGACGCTCCGGATGGCTTGGTCCAGAAAGCGCTCCCCGTTCTTGTTCGGGGTGATGATGGTGATGCGGGGCATGGGGGGGCGATGGGCTAGGGGCGATAGGCGATGGGGGCTTGAGTGTGTGGGGCGGGAAGGCGCGGGTTATACGGTATGGGGCGGAGCCGGTGACGGCATGGCTACTTTAAGATGGTGATGATCAGGGCCGTGGACGAGGCGACCAAGCCCAGGGACCAGATCATGAAGCGGTCCAGGCGGCGGGTCAGGGCTTCAAAGCGCTTGTCCACCTGCTCGAAGCGCTTATCCATCTGCTCAAAACGTTTTTCTATTTGCTCAAAGCGCTTGTCGATCTGCTCGAAACGTTTTTCCACCTGCTCGAAGCGGCTGTCCATGTACTTCTGCATTTCCTCGAAGCGCAGGTTGATCTGTTCCAGGAGCAGCCGGGTCAGGGCTTCGTGGGAGCGCTGGGCCTCCTCGACACGGACGATCCGCTCGATGAGCGAGGCCTGGCCGGCGCGCTTCTCCTGGAGTTCCACGAAGGCGGCCAGGCTGTCCGCGACATGCTTGTCCAGCAGATCCCGAAAGGCTGGGCTGGAGAGGATTTCCCGGGTGATCTGATCCGATTGCATGGATGTATCCTCGGTTTGGCGTGCCCGACAGGCTTGTCCGATTCGCTTGCCTGATTTGCTTGTCTGGGCTCGCTACGGGACCAGCAACCCCGGGTTTCGTTCCCCGGTGGCGGCGAAGAGGCGGGCCAGGGTGAGTTGGTAGTCGGCCATGGCGTCGGTCAGGTCGGCTTCCCCGCGGGTCAGGCGGGCCTGGGCGTCCAGGACGTCCGTGTTGGTGCCGACCTGGGCCTGGAATCGGGCTTGGGCGATGCGAAAACCTTCTCGGGCTTCTTCCAGGGCCTTGTTGGCCACCGCGATGCGGGCCGCGGTTTCGTCCAGCTTGAGATGCAGGGATTTGACGGCAAAGGAGACTTCCAGGCGCAGGTTGGCCGTCTCTTCGCGCAACCGGAGGACGTTTTGGCGGGACTGTTCCGTTGCGTAGCGGGTCCGGCCCCAGTCGAAGGCCTGCCAGCGCATATTGACGCCGGCGGTCCACCAGGGATCGGGCCGTGAGTCGGTACCGGAAACAGTGGGGTCAGTCCCGCGGCTGTACAGATCCAGGTCCGCGGAGACTTGGGGATAGAGGTCACTGGCCGTGATTTCAACGTCCTTGTCCGCGATCTCCTCGGCCTTGAGGGCCAGGATGATATCCGGGCGCAGCCGGTACGCGGTTTCCAGGGATTCCTCGAATTGGGGCGCATAGGGCACATAGGTGAGTTCGCCGACGTAGTCCGTTTCGGTGGACAGGTCCAGATTGAGCAGGGTGTTCAGCCGGGCGATCTGGGTGGCCACGGCGTTTTGGGCGATGAGCAAGTCCTGTTCGGCCCGGGCCAGGTCCACCTCGGCCTGGAGCACGTCGAACTTGGGCCGCAGTCCGACGTCGAAAAAAGCCTGAGCGTTTTGCAACTGGGACTGCAGGCGGGTGACCGAGTCCTGGGCGCTGCGGACGTTCTCCCTGGCCTTGAGCAACTCCAGAAATTGTTCCTGAATGAGCAGGATCAGGTTCAGCTCGATGTTCTCCACTTCGACCTGGGTTCGTTCCACGGTCAATTGGGCTTTTTGGTGCGTGTTCAGCAGTCGCCAGCCGGTGAACACGGGCTGGCTGAGGTTGATGTTCAGGGTCCAGGTGTCCTTGTCTCCGCCAGCTAAGGGCTTGTCATCGTAGCCAAAGCCATAGTTGGCTGAGAAAGTGGGGTAAAAAGCGGACTTGGCCGACATTTCCCCGAACTCCGCTCCGCGGAGGGCGGCGCGAACCGCGGCCATCCGTGGATTGGCCCGCAAACCTTGCCGGACGGCCTGTTCCAGAGTGAAGGCGTTGGGAACGAGGACGTCCGAGGAAATTGCGTCGGGGGAAATCGCGTCCGGAGCGCCGGCTGGTTCCATGGCTTGGCCCGGGGTCGGGGAAGCGACGAAAAACAAGGCGGACAAGAAAAATAAGAAAAAAGACGGAAAAAACGATTGCATTTTCATGGACAAGCTCTTTTGATTTTTTACCGGCTTGAGGTTACACATTCGCGTCCTTCGCGACATCCCTCCGACTATCCTAGTCGAGAGGCATCGGTCAATAATCGTCCGTCGCCCCAAGCGTCGTCAACTTCGCAACCATAAACGAGCAAGCATACGTCATGTTCCGAGCCTGGATACGGTCAAAACGATCCGAATTCGTCCGAGACATTCTGCGCGACTTTTGCCTGAGTCAGCAGGTTCTGGAGAACCAGTTCAGGATGTTTGACGCCGAGGAACGCCTGGACTTCGAGGTTCTGCGGGAAGTGTTGGGCGTGGAGATGAACAAGGGGCTGCTCTGGCGATTGAAAGACACCGCGCATCATCTGTTTCGCACGGACCGGGACGCGGACGTCCACGGTCAGTTGCTGGGGTGGTGTCTGGGATATATTTTTCATGAAACCATGAAACTGAAGGAAGACGCCTACCAACGAGAGATCTACGGAGGACGGTTTCTGGAGTTTCGACAGATCGGGCTGCGTCCGGAAGAGCGGGGCATCGTCGGGGAGCTCTCCAAGGTGGTCGACCAAACCCGGGAAAGCATGCGCCGCGAGGTGGCCAGGATTCGGTTTATTATCTCGTCCAGTCGGCAACTGTTTATTCGCTACTTGCCGGAGCACGGGGACAACGCCTTGTTGGCCCGTCTGCTCTATGACCAGAACAGCCTGGTACGCATGGCTTTTGCCCAGGACTACCAAGCTTTGATCTCTGCCCTGTATGGAGGTCGTCCCGAAAAAATGTACCACCTCGCCGCGCAAAGTCTCATGCTGGGGGGCTGGGAGCGGGAAGCGGTCCGGGCCGAGGAAGAGGGGCTGGCTCTCGTTGGGGGGAAGGAGTCCGTCACCGGCGGCGATGACGAACGAAGCGAAAGACCGTTGGAGGTACAACCATGACCGGGGCGAGGCGATTGGCCATGAATAATGATGACGTATTGCGACGCGATTTTGAACGGTTGGAAACGTACGTGGCCGAGGGCGACGCGTTGCGGGAAGCCTTTTTCTCCGCGCAGGGGGAAGAGGTGGTGCGGCTGGCGCATGTTCTGGCCGGGGCCTTGGCCCGGGGAGGCAAGATTCTGCTTTGCGGCAACGGCGGCAGCGCCGCGGACGCCCAACACCTGGCCGCGGAATTCGTGAACCGGTTTCTCATCGACCGTCGTCCGCTTCCAGCCCTGGCCCTGACCACGGACACCTCCATCCTGACGGCGGTGGGCAACGATTTCGGCTTCGATCTGGTCTTTGCCAAACAAGTACAGGCTCTGGGCCGGGAAGGCGACGTGCTGCTGGGGCTGTCCACCTCCGGCAACAGTCCGAACGTGGTCGCGGCCCTGGAAGCCGGTCGGGCCTTGGGCATGATCACCATCGGTCTGACCGGCGAGGGAGGCGGCGCGATGCGGGGGCTGTGCGATTATCTGCTGGCCGTGCCCTCGCGTCGGACGCCGCTTATTCAGGAGATTCACATCACGGTGGGGCACTTGTTGTGCTTGGTGACGGATGAAATTTTGTTTGGGGAAGGGTAACGGTTCGTTGCGTAAAATATTGCTTGAGCAACTCGACTTTTGAGCCGAAATCGAAATCGAAATCGGGATCGAAATCGAGAAATTCAGTGAAATTACTCAAGCACTCGGAGAACTCGCCTGGACCCCGGCCTGCGCCGGGTGACTTTGCGGGAAGGGCTTGCTGTTATCAGTCATTCCGGCGAAGGCCGGAATCCAGGTCTTTTTTTGTGGTCTTCGATTGCCCGGACAAATTGTGCATACATTCAAGTGTGTCATGGTTCGATTACGATTTCGATCTCGATTTGGATTTCGATTCGTGCTGCCTTGGGTGTACGCATCATAAATGGAACGGGAATCCGAATAAGCTCGATATCAAAGACGCCGGGCGAGAACAAAGCGTCCATCAAGGAGAGAATATGCCGATTTATGAATATCTGTGCGATGATTGCGAGAAAGAGTTCGAGGAACTGGTCTTTGGAGACCCTAAAGTGATTTGTCCGCATTGCGGATCAGCCAGGACCGGCAAGCTGATGTCCCGGTGCCGGCATAAATCCGGCGGCGGGGGCGACGCCGTAGGTTCGGCGGCACCGGCAAGTTCCGGTTCCGGCTCATCCTGTTCCGGGTGCTCGGCGTCCAGTTGCGCCGGGTGCCATTGAGATGGGCATGGCCATGTTGGAACGCATCACCATCGCGACCCGGGGCAGCAAGCTGGCTTTGTGGCAGGCGGAGCACGTCAAGAGCCGGTTGCTGGAGCGCTATCCCGGGCTGGAAGTGGAACTGCTGCTCATCAAAACCATGGGCGACAAGATTCAGGACGTGCCCCTGGCCAAGGTCGGCGGCAAGGGGTTGTTCGTGAAGGAAATCGAAGAGGCCCTGCTTGACGGACGGGCCGACCTGGCCGTGCACAGCATGAAGGACGTCCCGGCCGAACTGCCGGAAGGGCTGGTCCTGGGGGTCATCCCGGAACGGGAAAACATGACCGACGCCCTGTTGTCCGTGCAGTACGACGGGTTGGACGGTCTGCCCGAGGGCGCCCGGGTGGGCACCAGCAGCCTGCGTCGGCGCTGCCAGCTTCTGGCGCTGCGTCCGGACCTGAAAATCCTGAACCTGCGCGGCAATCTGGATACCCGGGTGAACAAGCTGCTGGCTGGGGACTACGACGCCATCATCGTGGCCCAGGCCGGGATGAACCGCCTCGGGCTCAGTGTTCCCAAGTCCACGCCGTTGGGGCCGCCGCTGTTCCTGCCCGCCGTGGGCCAGGGGGCGTTGGGTCTGGAATACGCCCAGGACCGCGAGGACTTGGTGGAACTTTTGGGTTTTTTGAACCATCCGGACACCCACTGCTGCGTCCGCGCGGAACGGGCTTTTCTGGCCACCCTGGAGGGCGGATGCCAAGTGCCCATTGGCGGGTACGCCCACGTCAGCGCCCCGAACCGGATCACCCTGCGCGGGCTCGTGGCCGATGTGGACGGGAAGACCCTGATTATCGAGGAGGCCACGGACAAGCCCCGGGACGCCGAAGAACTGGGCCGCCGGGTGGCCCAGGCGATTCTGGATCGCGGGGGGCGGGAGATTTTGGCCGAGGTGTATGGGGCGTGATGGGAAATGCTCCAGCGACACTCGTCACCCCGGCGTAGGCCGGGGTCCAGGTGTTTTGGTGGGCTTCAGTTGCCCGGAGTTGCTGAGTAGTTACCTCCGCCTGCTGTTTACGAGAAAGTGCCGCTGTCGTCTCCGGCTTTCCTGGCTTCAAGCTTGCTGACCCTGGCCGCGAGATTTTCGAGCAGAGTATTTTGGAGGTTGCCTTGATCCAGCTTGTGCTGGATGTGTACCAGCGGATGCAGATGATTGACCGGCCCGACGCCTCGGCCCAGGGGATATGCGGTGCGGATGGCTTCGTGGATGTAGTCCACGGCGTGGCCCACGGCGGTTTCCAGGTCCAGGCCGCGGCCCAGGCCCGCGGCGATGGCCGCGGAGAGGGTGCAGCCCGTGCCGTGGGTGTTCTGGTTGGACAGCCGGGGGTGCTGGAAGGCGCGCGGCTTTTGGCCGGGTATGGCCAGCCAGTCCGTGAGGATGTCGCCGGAGAAGTGGCCGCCCTTGAGCAGCACGGCTTTGGGGCCCAGGGCCAGCAGGCGTTCCAGGGCCTCGGGGACGTCCGTCTCGTCGGCAATGGTCATCCGGGCCAGCAGTTCCGCTTCCGGGCGGTTGGGGGTGATCAGGTCGGCCAGGGGCAGGAAGACCGTCTTCAGGGTTTCCACGGCCTCGGGCAGGAGCAGGTTGTGGCCGCTTTTGCTCACGCAGACCGGGTCCACCACCAGAGGAAAGGATTTGTTGTTCAGTTCCCGGGCCAGGGCGCGGATCAGGTCCGCGGAAAAGAGCATTCCGGTCTTGGCCGCGGCAATGGGCAGGTCGTCCAGAACCGAACGAAGCTGCTGGACCACGAAGGCTTCCGGCAAGGGCAGGATGTCCTGAACGCCCTGGGTGTTCTGGGCCGTGAGCGCGGTGAGCACCGAGGCTCCGTAGCCGCCCAGCACGGTGAAGGTTTTCAGGTCGGCCTGGATGCCGGCACCGCCGCTGGAGTCGGAACCGGCGATGGTCAGGAGGCAGGGCGGGATGGACATGGAATGAACCTCTTGTGTGTACGTGGTTGGGGCGACTGATGGGATTCGCGGTGCCGCGTGGCGGCGTCGGGTATTTCGCGCCCGAGGGATTTCTGCCGGAGCTGCTGCGGGAACTGGGCGCGGTGGAAGGTGTCTTGGGACGCTTGGCGCTGTGCGTCGCGCCGCTTGCTCATCCGGTGGCTGTTCGTCCGATCACTGTTTTTCCGGCCACTGCTCTTCCGGCCACTGTTCTTCCGGCCTGGGCGCAAAATATCTGGCACGATCTTCGGGTGATCCCCTTCACGTCCATAGCCCAGGCCGCCACCGCGCTCAAGGGGTTGGGGCCGCGCTGGGCCTTGTACGACGAACACCTGCCGCGCCGGGGTCGGGCCCGCTTGATCCAGCAACGGCTACGCGGCCCCTCTTCCCGGCCCCTGGTCTTCGGCGACCCGTTGCCCAAGCACCCGCTTGGTTCCTGGACCTTGCTCGACGACACCACCCTGCTGGCCTCGCCCCGTTGCTCCAGCCCCTTCGCCCACGGCGAGGCGCTGTTCGTGGAGGACAAGACCGGCCCGCCGAGCCGGGCCTATCTGAAGCTGTGGGAAGTGTTCACCCTGCTGGACCGGCGTCCCCGGCCGGGTCAGCTCTGCCTGGACCTGGGCTCCAGCCCCGGCGGATGGACCTGGGTGCTGCACGAGTTGGGCGCACGGGTGATCAGCGTGGACAAGGCCCCGCTGGATGCCCGACTGGCCGGACTACCGGGGATCACCTTTCGGGCTGAAAGCGCCTTTGCCCAGGACCCACAAGCCTTTGGCCCGGTGGACTGGCTGTTTTCGGACGTGGTCTGCTATCCCGAGCGCCTGCTGGCCATGGTCCGCCGCTGGCTGGACGCCGGGACGGTCCGGAACATGGTCTGCACCATCAAGTTCCAGGGAGAGACGGACTTCCAGGTCGTCGACCAGTTCCGGTCCATCCCCCACTCCCGCCTCCTGCATCTCGCGCACAACAAGCACGAATTGACCTGGGTGTGCATAGTCTGAACCTCGCCCATGGCCCATAGCCCATAGCCCATAGCCCATAGCCCCATCACCCATTCATCATCTCCATGATCCGGTGCGCCAAATTCGTGTACCGTGTCCGGGCCGTGGCGTTTTTCAGGCCGATGGCCAGGGCTTTCTTGCCGCCCAGGATCACCGCCAAGCGTCTGGCCCGGGTCAGGCCGGTGTAGATCAGGTTGCGCTGCAGGAGCAGGAAGTGCTGGGTGAGCAGGGGCATGACCACGGCCGGATATTCGCTGCCCTGGGATTTGTGCACGCTCACGGCGTAGGCCAGGTTTAGTTCGTCCATTTCGGTCAGTTCGTAGGTCACGTCCCGGCCGTCGAATGCCACCACGGCCTGGCCTTCTTCCATATCCACCGAGGCGATCCAGCCCAGGTCGCCGTTGAACACGTCCTTGTCGTAGTTGTTGCGCGTCTGGAGCACCCGGTCCCCCACGCGCAGCTTGCGAAAGCCCACGGCGAACTCTCGTCCGCCGGGGTTGAGCCGCTGCTGGAGCAGGGCGTTCAACTGCTGGGTGCCCACCTCGCCCTTGTGCATGGGCGTGAGCACCTGGATGTCCTGGCGCGGATCCAGACCGTAGCCCGCCGGGATGCGCTCGCAGACCATCCGTAGAATCATGTCCTGGACCCGTGTCGCGTCGTCCTGTTCAATCCAGAAAAAATCGGCCTCCGGCGCGGCCTTGGGCGAGTGGAGCGGAAACCGGCCCTGGTTGATGCGGTGGGCGTTGACTACGATCATGCTTTCCTGGGCCTGGCGGTAGATGTGGGTCAGCTCCGTGCTGGGCAGGGCGCCGCTTTGGAGCAGGTCGCCCAGGACGTTGCCCGGTCCCACCGAGGGAAGCTGGTTCACGTCCCCCACCAGAACGAGGCGTGCTGTCATGGGCAAGGCCCGGAGCACGGCCAGGAAAAGGTGGCAGTCCAGCATGGAGGCCTCGTCCACCACCAGCATGCCGGCCTTGAGCATTTTCGTGTCGTTGATGGCGAAGCCCCCGTCCGGCGCGTACTGGAGGAGGCGGTGCAGGGTGGAGGCCGGGGTGCGGGTGGCCTCGGAGAGGCGCTTGGCGGCCCGGCCCGTGGGCGCGGCCAGCTTGACCGTGATGCCCAGCTCGGCAATGGCTTCGACCACGAACCGGGTGATGGTGGTCTTGCCCGTGCCCGGGCCGCCGGTGAGGATGAAGACCTTGTTCAGACAGGCGTCCTCCACGGCCTGGCGCTGCTGCGGCGAGAGGGTGATCCGGTGCCGGGCCTCCAGCTGCTTGAGCACGACGCGCAGTTTCTTGGCGTCCAGGCCCGTGGGGTGCTCGATCAGGGCTTGCAGGCGTTGGGCGATTTCCTTTTCCCAGCGGTGAAAATGGCCCAGGTAGACCACCGTGCCCAGTCCCTGGGCCGGGAGTTCCTCCAGGATCACCCGCTTGCGCTCCTTGAGTACCTCCAGTGCCCCGTAAAGGCTTTCCGTCGGCGTACCGCCGAGCAGAGCCGAGGTTTTTTCCAGCAGTTCGTCCAGTGGCGCGAAAAGATGCCCGGATTCGCTGAACTGGAAGAGCACGAAAATCAGGGCCGCTTCCAATCGCTCCCGGCAGTCCGGGGCAAACCCCAGTTTCAGAGCGATGACGTCCGCGGTCTTGAAACCGATGCCGTGGACCTCGTAGGCCAGATCATACGGGTTCTCGCGCACCTTGTGCAGGGCCTGGGGGCCGTAATGGCGATGGATGCGGGCGGCCAGGGCCGGGGAGACGTCGTGTTCCTGGAGAAAAAGGATCAGGGCCCGGACATGATGCTGCTCTTCCCAGGACTGGACGATTTTTTTCAACTTGGACGGACCGATGCCGTCCACCCGCAGGAGCTGGTCCGGGTCCGTGTCGATGATGTCCAGGGTCTTGTCCTTGAACTGCTTGATCAGCCGCTCGGCCAGGGTCGGGCCTACGCCCTTGAGTTGCCCGGAGGCCAGATAGCGACGAATGGCGTTGACCCCGGCCGGAAGCAGCGGCTCGGCCGTTTCGATCTGGAACTGTCGTCCGTACTTGGGATGCTCCTTCCACCGGCCGGAGAGGTTGAGCGTCTCTCCGGGTTTGACCTGGACCACGTTGCCCACCGCGGTTATAATCCCCGGTTCGTTCCGGACCTTGATCCGGAGCACGGCGTAGCCGTTCTCCGGGTTGAAGAAGGTCACGCCGTTGACCTCGGCATTCAGGGTGACGGAGGAAGGCGGGTCCGCGGATCGCGGATTTTGGGTCGCGGAGTCAGTCATGATCGGCTGCTTTGGAGGCTGGGTTGACTTCGGATCGGTTCCCCATACACTCGGAGTAAAGGGGGCGTTTATGCTGGAAGTTCATATCGATGATCGTGATACACAGATTTTTCAATTGATGCAGGCCGCGTTGGCTGGAGAACACGTCCTGCTTTTCAGCTCCGGCAAGCCCCTTGTCCGGCTCACCCCGCTTTCGGAACCCGCTCATCGCACCACGGGCTATCACTCCTTGGACATTTCAGCCGATGAACTTGACGCGGCTTTCTCCTCCGAGGTGGAAGAAGAGGTCGCGGCCCTGTTCAATCCTCACGCTGGAAACGCTTCATGACGGCGAAGCTTTTGCTGGATACGCACATCGTTCTCTGGTGGCTTGCCGGGCATCCTCGGTTGAGCGCTTCCGGGTGCAAGCAGATCAAGGAAGCGACATGCTTGGTCAGTGTCGCCTCCATTTGGGAAGTCGGGATCAAATACAAGCTGGGCAAGCTCCATGTCGCGCCTCGTCTGTTGTTGGCGTCGGTTCGAGAAGCCCGGATGATTGTGTTACCCGTCTCCGCCGACCATGCAGCTACAACCGTCGATTTGCCTCTTCTTCATAATGATCCGTTTGACCGTCTCTTGATCGCCCAAGCCCGCTACGAGGACGTCGCCCTTTTGACGGCGGACGAGCATGTCGGCGCGTATGGCGATCCCGTTTGCATGCTTTGCTGATCATTCGGCCGTTCGAGCCGTTCAATTTCCCGTCAACTTGTATTTCTTCAGCTTGTACTGCAACAGGCTCTTGGAGATGCCGAGCATGTCCGCGGTTTTGACCTGGACGAAGTTGGTGTGGACCAGGGCGCGGCGGATCAGGGCGGCTTCGATTTTTTCCAGGGTGTCGGCCAGGTTCAGACGGGCCGGGAGCAGGTCCACGGCGCTTTTGAACTGGGCCTCCTCGTCCTTGATCTCGGGCGGCAGGTCGTCCGCCCGGATCATCTCGTCCCCGGCCATGACCACGCAGCGCTCCACCACGTTCTCCAGTTGCCGGACGTTGCCCGGCCATTCGTAGGCCGTGAGATAGTCGATGGCGTCCGCGGTGAAGCCTTTGACGTGCCCGGCATTTTCCTCGGAGAATTTTTTCAGAAAATGGGCCGCCAGCAGCGGGATGTCCTCCCGGCGCTCCCGCAGAGACGGCAGGGGGATCTGGACCACGTTCAGGCGGTAGAAGAGGTCCTCGCGGAACGCCCCGGACTGGATCGAGGCCTGCAAGTCCTTGTTGGTGGCCGTGACGATCCGGATGTCCACGCTGATGAGCTCGGATCCGCCCACCCGCTCGAAGCTGCGCTCCTGGAGCACGCGCAGGAGCTTGACCTGCAAATCCTGGGACAATTCGCCGATTTCATCCAAAAACAGCGTGCCCCCGTGGGCCAGTTCAAAGCGGCCGCGCTTGCGGGCCACGGCTCCGGTGAAGGAGCCTTTTTCATGGCCGAACAGCTCGCTTTCCAGGACTCCGGGGTTCAGGGCCATGCAGTTTACGGAAATGAACGGCCCTTTTTTGCGCGGGGAGGTGAAATGGATGGCCTTGGCGATGAGTTCCTTGCCGGTCCCGGATTCCCCGGTGATCAGGACCGTGCTCTTGCTGGGCGCGGCCCGGTCGACCATGTCCAGAACCCGCCGCATGGCCTTGCTCCGACCAATGATCTGGTGCACGCCGTAGCGTTGCTCCAGGTTCTCGGAAAGCAGGCTGTAGCGGCGCTGAGCTTGGGCCAGTTGCGCGGCCTTGCGCACGGAGAGAGTTATTTCATCGTTGGCAAAGGGCTTGGTGATGTAGTCGAAGGCTCCGTGACGCATGGCCACCACCGCGGTATCGATGGACCCGTAGGCGGTCATGATCAGCACCGGAATGTGCGGGTAGTTTTTCTGAACGTGGGCCAGCACGTCCTGGCCGGACATCTTGGGCATCTTCATGTCCGTGATGATCACGTCCACTTCGGATTCCTCCAGATAGGCCAAGGCCAGTTCCGGGTCCTGGAGAGCGGTGACGGTGTAGCCTTCGTCGCCGAGCAGGGTTTCCAGCAGCAGCAGATAGTTTTGTTCGTCGTCGAGTACGAGAACGTGGTTGGACATGTCAGCTCTCCCCTTCTGGAAAAAACATTCGGACTTCCGCGCCGCCCTGGGGATGGTTGGCCAGTTCGAGCCGGGCGTCATGGCTGCGCAGGATGCTGTTGACGATGGACAGGCCGAGCCCCGTACCTTTTTCCTTGGTGGTGAAGAAGGGGTCCAGGATTTTGTCCGTGAGCTGCACAGGGATCCCGGGTCCGGTGTCCCGGATGGTCAGCGTGACGCCCGCGGAATCTTTTTGCGTGGAAATATGGATGGCCCCGGGGCCGTTCATGGCTTGCAGGGCGTTGGCCAGGATGTTGTAGACGGCTCGGTAGAGCAAGTCCTTGTCACCCATGACCGCCAGCCCGGCGGTGTCGGTTCGGTGGACCTCCACGCCTTTTTCGGCCATCTCGTGTTCCCAGAAGGCCAGGACCTGGTCCAGGACATGGGACAGGTCGACATTGGTCTTGTTCGGGGCCTTGGGCCGGGCATAGTCCAGAAAGTCGTTCACGGTCTGGGAGAGTCGCAGGGACTCGTCGAAAATCGCCTTGAGCAGGCGGGTTTGCTGCGGATCTCCCGCTCCCTCGCGGTTTTGGGAGCGCTTCATGAGCAGTTCGGCCGTGCTGCGGATGATGCCCAGGGGGTTGCGGATCTCGTGGGCGATGCTGGCCACGGTCCGTCCCATGCTGGCTAGCTTTTCATTCTGGTGCAGTTCCCTCTCCAAACGCTCCTTTTCTTCAGCCCGCTTGGCAATGGTCCCGGCGGCCCGGCGAATGATCAGGTAGAGCACGGAGAAGAGCACCAGGGACGAGGCGAAGGAGGCGGCCAGGATCATAAGCTGAAACAGGAGCACGGCTTCGTAGTCGTCGGTGATGTCCTGGGTGAATTCCAGTGCGCCCATGATCGGCCCCGGCCCGGTCACCGGGTCGAACCCGCGCTCGGCCCGCAAAGGGTAGATGGTCCGCAGAACGAAGCTTTCCGGGGCCAGTTCGAGGGAGAACATGGCCCACCAGGAAGAGACGCGGCTGACCAGCTCAAAACTGGAAACGCCCGGGTCCAGGGCTTGCCGCACGGCCTTGCCCGCGGCCTCGGTCTTGCCCACCAAATCCTGATTGGTGGAGTAGGCGATTTGGTGGTCGAAGTCGTAGATGCGGACTTCCAGGACGTGGAAGCTGTGGATCGTGGACAACACGATCTGGTCCAGCCGCTCGTACTGGGCCGGATTGCGCAGCTCGATCCGACCAAAGCCGATCACCGTGGGCAGGGTGAAGCGCTGGAAAATCTGATGGTTCAGGTTTTCGGCCAACAGAATGGCGAACTCCTGGTTCTTTTCCAGCATGGTCTGGCGGGCGGAGTTGGCGATGAACACGGACAGCAGCAGGTTCACCGCCAGGATCAGGACCAGCGAACTCCATGACAGGAATTTGACGGGCTGAAACGGCCTGGGGCCGAAGGTGATCTTGGTTTTCAAGGGTGATTACGCGTCCAGCAGGGCGTTCCGGACCAGGTCCAGGGCCGTGACCAGGGTTTCATCGTCCAGGGCGTAGGAGAAGCGCACGCAGCGATCGTCGCCAAAAGCGACTCCAGGGACCAGGGCCACGCCGGCCCGCTCCAGGATGTACGTGCACAAGGCCGCGGAATCGTTTCGGTCCTTGGTGAACAGGGCGTCCAGCCGAGGGAACAGGTAGAAGGCCCCGTCCGGCTTGGGGCAGACCACCCCGGGCCAGGAGGCGATCTTCTCCAGGGCCAGATCCCGGCGGCGCTGGAATGCGACGCGCATCTCCCGGAGGCTGTCCATGGGGCCGGTCAGGGCGGCCAGGGCGGCCTTCTGGGTGATGGAGCAGACGTTGGACGTGCTTTGACCCTGGATGCGAACCATGGCCTTGATCAGGTCCGGGTGGGCCAGGACGTAGCCGATCCGCCAGCCGGTCATGGCCATGGACTTGGACAGACCGTTGACCACCGCGACCTTGTCCGGAAATTTGACCCACCAGGAGACCGCGCTGCTGGGGCGGGCCGGCGGATAGACCAGTTGGTCGTAGATTTCATCGGAGATCACGAAGATGTCCCGCTCCAGGGCCCAGCCGATCAGGGCGTCCAGTTCGTCCTGGGAATAGTGGCAGCCCGTGGGGTTGGAGGGGGAATTGAGCAGGAGTACTCTGGCGCCTTGGGGGGCGTGGCGCTCCAGGTCTTCCGGGGTGATCAGAAAGCGCCGCTCCGGCGTGGAGGGGATGATGGTCGGCTTGCCTTCGGCCAGCAGAACCATGGGCGGATAACTGACCCAGTAGGGCGCGGGAATCAGCACCGAATCGCCGGGCTCCAGCAAGGCCTGGAACAGGTTGTACAGGGCATGCTTGCCGCCGTTGCAGATCATGGTCGCCTCGGCGGGCAGCTCGTCCTGGCCGGCGATCCCGGCGAAGTAGCCGGCCACGGTCTTGCGCAGGGCCGGAATGCCGGGTACCGGGGTGTAGCGGGTGAACCCCTCGTCCAGGGCATCCTTGGCCGCTTGGCGGACATGCTCGGGGGTGGGAAAGTCCGGTTCGCCGACGGCCAGGCTGATGATCTTTTTTCCTTGGGCCGTCAGTTCCTGAGCCTTGGCGTTCACGGCCAGGGTGGCCGACGGTGGAATGGAGCGAATTTTTTTGGCGATATGCATGGGTTCTCCTGAAAAATGAAATTGACGGACGGCGATGGTCCGGTAGTAAGCCGTGAACCACGGTTTTGTAACTCCAAAGGTCGGCCCAGCACAAGGCCCGCCGGGCTGTTTTTCAGCTCGCGTATTGACCAGCGCGGGTGAACAATTCAAGGTGGGCGTTTTGAAAGGAGTCAGGAGTCAGGAGTCAGGAGTCAGGAGTCAGGAGTCAGGAGTCAGGAGTCAGGAGTCAGGAGTCAGGAGTAAAACGAAGGCGGATGGGGGATGAATGTGACGACGGGATTGGATGCCCATGAGAGCGAGGAGTGTGCGGCGGATTTGCATGAGCGGTATGCGCGAACCCGGCGAATGGTCGCCGAACTCGCCGTCCGCCATGGCCGAAAACCGGAGGAGGTCCGGATCGTCGCCGTGTCCAAGTATCAGCCCGCGGCTGCCGTGGCGACCCTGGCCGAAGCGGGGCAGCGCGACTTCGGCGAAAACTACGTCCAAGAGGCCCTGGCCAAGCAGCGGGAAATCCGTCGTCCGGATTTGCGATGGCACTTTTTGGGCAGGTTGCAACGCAATAAGGCCAAGTACCTGCCCGGAAACTTTATTCTGTTTCATGGTCTCGACAATGCGGTGTTGGCTTTGGATTTGCATGAAAGATTTCAAGCCAAAAGCCAAGTGCTGGATGTCCTTATTCAGGTGAACCTCGGAGACGAGCGGCAAAAAGGCGGGATAGCTCCGGAAGAGCTTTCGAACCTGGTGGAGCATGTCGGCGGGTTGTCCGGATTGGCTTTGCGCGGCTTGATGGCACTGCCGCCCTTTGAATTGGATTTGGCGCATAAGCAGCGCCTCTTCAGTGAACTTAGGAAGCTGCGGGATGCTGTACGGCGGCAGACCGGGCTCGCGTTACCGGAGCTTTCCATGGGCACGACGGATGATTTTCCCCAGGCCATTGCCGAAGGGGCGACCATGGTGCGGATCGGGACGCGGATTTTCGGCGAGCGCCCGACGCGGGTTGCGTCGTGACCAGGGAACGCGAAAAAAGTAAAAATCTAAAACGTGGGCGCGGCCTGGCCGTTTGGGGCCGCGTGAGGTAAAAGGAATTGAGGGTCCCTTATGGATCTGGCGACGATCATCGGGGTAGTGCTTTCTTTTGGGCTGGTTATTTCCGCGATCATGATGGGCAGCAGCCTGTTCGTGTTCGTGTCGATTCCTTCGCTCCTGATCGTGGTCGGCGGGACCATCGGGGCGACCCTGGTCCACTACCCGCTGGGCCATATTCTCGGCGTGACCGGCGTGGTCAAGAACTGCTTTTTCAATCAATTGCCCAAGCCCGGCGACACCATCGGCCAGTTTCTGGACTATGCCAACCGGGCGCGCAAGGAGGGGATTCTTTCCCTGGAGCCCCTGCTCAAGGAGATCGACGACGCTTATCTCCGCAAGGCCATGCAGCTCACGGTGGACGGGGTGGAGCCGCAGATGATTCAGGACATCATGGAAACGGAAATCGCCTACCTGCAGGAACGCCATGAGACCGGGGCGGACATTTTCGCGGCCATGGGCATGTACGCGCCGGCCCTGGGGATGATCGGCACGGTCATCGGGCTGGTCCAGATGCTGCAAAGCATGGACGACCCGTCGGCCATCGGGCCGGCCATGGCCGTGGCCTTGATCACCACGTTCTACGGCGCGGTTTTGGCCAACCTGGTCTTCAACCCTCTTTCCGGCAAACTGAAAACCCGCAGCAAAGAGGAAGTGCTGCTCCGGGAATTGGCCCTGGAGGGCATTTTGTCCATTTCCCGAGGAGAAAACCCCAGGATCATCGAAGAAAAATTGAACGGTTTTCTGCCTCCCAAAGTGCGCACCCAGTCGGACTGATGCCGAGCTGGACCGGATATTTCCATGGGCAAGAAGCGGGAAAAAAAGAAGGCCGCACCGCAAACTCCCGGTTGGCTGCTGACCTTCACGGGTTTGATGATCCTGATCATGGCATTTTTCGTCTACCTGGTGACCAACGCCTCCTTGATGGATGAGCGCAGGATTCGACTGGCTCTCGGTTCGTTACTGGGCACGTTCGGGATGACTCAGGCCAAGCCGGACGTCCTGGGCGTCCAGGAAAGTTTGGAATCCGCCCATCCCGGGCCGATTCCCCCGGATCGGGATCTGGCCGCGCTCAAGGAACTGCTCTGGGACGACATCGAGGAGGACTTGCAGTTCGTCAGCAACCGGTTCGTGCAGATTTTCAGCGTGAATACGGCGGTCTTGTTTCCCTCCGGAGAAACGGACCTATCGCCCGGGGGCAGAGCGTTTTTGCGACAGGTGGTTCCGGTGCTGCGCGTGGTCGAGGCTCCCGTGCAGATCGCCGGGCATACCTCGGTGTTGCGGGATGAGTTCGAGGCGATCTACCAGACGGCGATGTCTGACGAAGTTCCGGATCCTTCCTGGACCTTGTCCTTGTTCCGGGCGATGAGCGTGTACCGTTTTCTTTTGGAGCAAGGCGTTCCCGTGGAAAACCTGCGCATGGAAGGACTGGGGCGGTTCCAGCCGCGGGAAAGCCCGCAAACGCCGCAAGGACGTCGCGCCAACAGAAGGGTGGACTTTATTCTGGATCGACGCAACGAAACCTGGACGCCGCGCTTGGCCCGACCGGATGCGAGCACCATGCCGGAGGAATATATTTACAGGGACTTTATTTTCCGGTTTCCCGATGCGCCGGACAACTCCCCGCGACCTTAGCAGTCCGTTGAAAAACTCCCAATTGCTGCGTCGCCGCATAAAGTTCAAACTCTCACGTATCAATAAATACGCTTTGACCTTGATTCGATTGCCAGGACGGCAATCGAAAATGTGGCGCAGCCACAGCCCGGAGGGGCCGGACACAGGACGTGTCCGGATAGCTTTTCTTGCTTCTTGCACTTGGGATTTTTGAACGGACTGCCGATAAAGGCTTTTCAACACTCAGCTAGCTGAACGAGCCGGGACGGAGCGACCGTGGGCAAAAAGAAGAAAAAGGGCGGCGGGGTCAGCGTCGATCCCATGGGTTGGCTGATCACGTTTTCCGACCTGATCACCCTGCTCTTGACCTTTTTCGTCCTGCTGCTCAGCATGTCCTCCATGGATCGACAGGTGGTCATGGATGCCGCGACCTTTTTCAGAGGGGATATGGGCGTTCTTTCCAAACAGACGGCCGGACGGATTCCCACTAGGGTGGAAGAGGTGATGAAGCTTTTGGAACGTCCCTGGGAGTTCCGGGACAGTGAACAGCGCATCCGCGACCTGCTTTTTCCGGACGATGTCCTGCCGCGGGAAATTCCAAGATCCACGTTGGATGAGAATTTGAAACTTCTGGAACGTCCCGAGGGAGTGGCCATTCTGCTGACGGACGAATTGCTTTTCCCCTTGGGTGGCCATGAATTGACCGATCCGGCCAAAAGGCTTTTGGAAGTACTGGCCCCGTTGGTTCTGTACGTGCACAATGTCGTCAATGTTTCCGGGCACACGGACAGTTTGCCGGGGAGAACCATGGACAACGACACCCTGTCCGCCCTGCGGGCCATGGCCGTGCTGGAAGTTTTGCTGCTTTCCGGGGTTCCGGATGCCAAACTGTCCGTTTCCGCCTACGCCGAGCGCATGCCGGTGGGGGATAATCGGATCCCGGAAGGACGGGCCTTGAATCGCCGGGTGGAAATTCTCTTCAAGAACGCATTGTAACAGATCAGATGAGCGTGAAGACGGCTCCGCGGTTCTTTGTGTTCCGCAAACCGTCTCGACGAGGTGATGCATGGCGAAAAAAGATGCTCTTCCGGTGGACGAGGAAAAGAAAAAGGGAGCGAAGGTGAAGTGGATCGTTTTGCTGCTGGTTTTGCTGCTGCTGGCCGGTGGCGGGGGAGCTGCCTACTGGTTTTTGATGGGACCCGGAGCCGTTTCCGAGGACGGTGCCCTGGAACAGGAAGGGGATCAAGCAGGCCTGCAGGGGGCTCGGACGGAATTCGTTCCGGAGATCGTGACCCTGGATACGTTCGTCGTCAACCTGGCTGATCCGCTGGGCAGGCGGTTCCTGCGCATGACCCTGGACGTGGAAGTGCTGAACAGGGCCGCCATCGCCGACGTGCAACGCAATAACTCCCGGATTCGTGACGCGGTGATTCTCCTGTTGGCCGGCAAGTCCTTCGCCGACCTGGCCAGCATGGAAGGAAAAATCACCTTGAAAAACCAGATCGTGGAGCGACTGAACCAGATCGTCGGGGGCGGCAGGGTGACCAACGTGTATTTCACGGAGTTCGTGGTCCAGTGAACCGAGGCGAGGCCCAGGGATCTAAGAAACGTTTTCCGCACGGATGATCGACATATGAACAAAATACTGTCCCAGGACGAAGTCGACTCTCTCTTGCGAGGGCTGACCGGCGGGGAACTCGAGACCGAATCCGCGGATGTCGACGATGATACGGGGGTCATCTCTTTTGACCTGGCCAATCAGGACCGAATTATCCGCGGGCGAATGCCGGTAATGGAGATCGTCAACGATCGTTTCGCCCGCTTGTCTTCCAATGCTTTGGCCAACACCATGCGCAAGAAGGTCGACGTCAACCCGGTGTCCATCGATATGTCCAAGTTCGGGGACTTCATGCGCTCCTTGCCCGTTCCCACGAGCATTAACATTTTCAAGATCGAGCCCTTGCGCGGTAATGCCATTCTGGTCGTGGACACCAGATTGGTTTTCGCCCTGGTGGAGAATTTTTTCGGCGGGCAAGGCACCCAGCCCAAGATCGAAGGCCGAGACTTCACCCCCATTGAGCAGTCGGTGATCGAGCGGGTCGTCAAGCTTTTTCTCAACGCCATGGAACAGGCCTGGACCCCGGTGCATGATGTACGCATTGAGCTTCAGCGCATGGAAATCAACCCCCAGTTCGCCAGCATTGTGCCGCCCAGCGACGTAGTCGTCGTGATTTCCATGGAAGTGGAACTGGAGAACGCCATCGGCTCCCTGGTGTTTTGCCTGCCGTACTCGACCATTGAGCCGATCCGTTCCAAGCTCTATGCTTCCTTCCAGTCCGAGCGACTGGAGGTGGATCACGCTTGGCTTTCCCGGTTTAAGGAACGAATGATGGAAATCCCGGTGGAACTGGTGGTTCCTCTGGGCCGGACTTCCATCACCGGACGGCAGTTGCTGAATCTGGATATCGGTGACATTTTGTTGTTGGATACGGACACGGACCAGCATTTGGAAGTGAAAATTCACGGAGTGGACAAGTTCTATTGCCAGCCCGGCTTCGTCAAGGCGAACAGGGCGATCCAGGTGGTCAAGGAAGCGGAAGTTCGATACTGACCATGCTTCAATCGACGATCAACAATCACCAGCGAGCCGGAAGCGGCCGCTGAGACTGAAACGAGGTCCCGCATGAGCGACGAGTCAATGGACCAGGATAAACTGGCTGAAGAGTGGGCCAAGGCCCTGGAAGATATGGACGAGGGCGGAGAGCCGGAAGATCCGTTCGAGGCGGCCACCAAAGCCGCCGCCCAGGCCGGGAAAGAAAGTGAAAGCCAGGAGGATATGGCGGACGAATGGGCCAAGGCCCTGGCCATGGAAGAGGAGACCCAGCTGAAGAAGGAGAAACAGCAGAAGTCCTTCGCTGCCAAGACCGAGGATCCCAAGTTCAAGGATTTGACGTCGGACGCCAAGAGCCCCAAGGAGAAGACCAAGCGGGACCTGGACTTCATCCTGGACATCCCGCTGGATGTTTCCGCCGAACTGGGGCGGACCAAGCTGTTGATCAACGAGCTGCTCCAACTCGGGCAGGGTTCCGTGGTGGAGTTGAACAAGCTGGCCGGCGAACCTTTGGAAATTTTCGTCAACGGCAAGCTGGTGGCCCGGGGCGAGGCCGTGGTGATCAACGAAAAATTCGGGGTGCGATTGACGGACATCATCAGCCCCATCGAGAGGGTGAAACAACTTGCCTGATCCAGTCGAACCGTCCGTCGCGGCCCCGACCTGGGACTTCGGCTTCGCGGCGTTGAAAATGGTCGGGGGCCTGTTTCTGGTCCTGGCCCTGCTGTTCGTGGTTCTCCACCTGCTTAAACGGTACGGGCACAAGGCCGGGTTGACCCGCCAGCTTCCAGCGGACCTCAAGCTGGTGGGCCAGATGGCCCTGGGGCCGCGCAAGAGCGTGGTGGTGGTCCGGTATTTGAATAAGGACATGGTGCTGGGAGTGACCGATACTTCCATAACGCTGCTCACGGAGACGCACCATGACCACCAACAAGCCGACTTTTCCAAGCATCTGGAGCAATCCAGGACCACAGGCGGTTAGGCTCGGCTTTGCCGCCCTGATACTTCTGCCCCTGCTGTCCGGCCTCGCCGCCGCCCAGACCGGGGCTCCGGCCCTGAACCTGACCTTGAGCGGCGGGGCCAGCGAGCCGGACAACGTTTCCATCGCCCTGGAAATCCTTTTCCTACTCACCGTCCTTTCCGTGGCCCCGGCCATCCTGCTCACGGCCACCTGCTTCACCCGCATCGTCATCGTTTTTTCCTTTATCCGTCAGGCCATGGGCACGCAGCAGATGCCGCCCAATCAGGTCCTGGCCAGTCTGGCCATTTTTTTGACGTTCGTGATCATGATGCCCGTCGGCAAAGAGATCAACGACACGGCGCTCCAGCCATATTTAACCGAGGATATCGGTTTTCAAGAAGCGCTGACCCGGGCCGAACAACCCATGCGGGCCTTCCTGTTCAAGCACACCCGTGAAAAAGACCTCTCGCTGTTCTACTCCATCACCCAAATGGATCGCCCGTCCAACCGAGACGAGGTGCCGACCATCATCCTGGTTCCCGCCTTCGTGATCAGCGAATTGAAAACCGCCTTCCAGATGGGCTTTTTGATCTACATCCCGTTCCTGATCCTGGACATGGTCGTGGCCAGCATCCTGCTGTCCATGGGCATGATGATGCTGCCCCCGGTGATGATCTCCCTGCCGTTCAAACTGCTGCTGTTCGTGATGGTGGATGGTTGGAATCTGCTGATCTTTTCGCTGGTGAACGGCTTTGCGTGATTGGGGCTGAAGACAGGAGTCAGGATTCAGAAGTCAGGTGACAGTGACGGGGAATTTGACTTTTAAATCGATGTGTTACATTTCAGGCCCCTGGCCCCTGGCCCCTGGCCCCTGGCCCCTAGCCCCTAGCCCCTCTTTTTAACCAGATCCTCTTGCCCGGAGACCAGTATGACCCCTGAATTCGTGATCGGCTTTGCCCGTCAATCCATTGAACTGACCCTGATGATCGCCCTGCCCATGTTGGGTATTGGCTTGATTGTGGGCGTCCTGGTCAGCATTATCCAGGCCGCGACGCAGATCCAGGAAATGACCCTGACCTTCGTGCCCAAGATCATTTCCATTTTTCTGGCGTTGCTGTTTTCCTTTCCCTGGATCATGGACAAGCTGGTCACCTTTACCCGTGAGTTGTTTTTGAACCTGCCGAACTATGTGGGGTAGCGCTGCACATCCATACATTGTCTGAATTGGTATCGAAATCGAAATCGTAATCGTGATCGTAATCGAACGTCGTGTCCAAGAGATGCTGTAATCATGTAGTGATGTACAGTATTTTCCGATTTCGATTTCGATTGCGATTTGGATTTTGATGAGAACAGGTTGCCTTGGGCCGGTTGTCGTCATCTCAACGTTTCTTCTTGCCCGGAACGGATGAATGTTTTAGTTTTCCCCGTGCCCCACATCCTGAACCCTTTCTCCTCCTCTTCGTGAATTCCTCCCGGCTGTTCTCCCTCCGGTCCTTCCGGTTGCTTCTGCCGTTGGCGTTCGGCCTGGCGGCGGCTTTCGTGCTCACGGGCTTGTGGAACAGGCATGCCGAGACCACGCCGAAGCTTGCCTCGCCAAGTCCGATGGCAACGACCAGCGCCGCCTCCGAGTCCTGGACGGCGGTGATTCTGGAAGCCAATATCCTGGGATTGGAAACTCCCGAACAAGAACAGCTCTCGCCGGAACCCGTCTCGGCGGCTACGTCCTTTGACTGGCGTTTGTTGGGCACGGTCATCGGGGCCAGGCCCAAGGCCCTGGTGCGTCGCGACGAGGAATTCGTGATCGCCGACCAGGGCGACGTGCTTGACGGATGGGAACTGGTGGAAGTGCGGACCCGGTCCGCGGTGTTCGCGTCCGGAGGTCGGCGGGAAGAAGTCCCGCTGTGGGACGGCGAGCAAGAAACAATGGAAGCAGGCGAGGGGGGGCGTCCGGCTGAGATGCAGACTTGGGCCGCTCCCGGCGTCGGGACCCGGGTCAGTCTTTCCCGGCAGGACGTCCAGCCGCTGCTTTCTGATCCGAATACGCTGCTGCAAATGGCCAGCTTCAAGCCGTTCACCGTGGACGGCCGGGTCAGCGGCTTTCAGGTGCTCAGCATCCGTCCGGATTCTCTGCTGCACAAGGTCGGGCTGCGTAACGGGGACGTGCTGGCCCGGATCAACGGCCAGGCGCTGACCGGGCCGACCCAGCTCCTCCAGGCCTATTCCGGCATGGACCGGTCTTCCCTTGTGACCCTGGATGTTCAACGAGCCTCCCAGATGCAGACGTTTATCCTTGAATTGAATTAGACCCCTTGTATTTTGCTGACCGTCGTCCGGCGAAGATGAGAGGAACGGTATCCATGAAGAGATTTTCGGCATATTCCGGTGCGTGGCGTTTGATCGCCCTGTTGCTCTTATTTTGCGGGCTCGTGCTGTTGCCAGGTATGGTTTTGGCCCAGGAGGCAGAGGAAGCCGAAGAACAGCGAATGACCGCCAACCTGGAAGGGATCACGCTACGTGATTTCATCGTATTCGTCGGCCGGTTCACCGGCCGGAACATGGTCTTTCGCGAGGATCAGATCCCACCGGTGAAGGTTTCCCTGCATTCCCAGGCTCCCATGACCGAACCGGAACTGTTGGCCGTGCTGGACCGGGTTCTGGCCAGCAACAATCTGGATCTGGTGGCCCAGGGCGACCTGTTCTACGTCCTGCAATCCCCGCAGGCCGCGGAAATGGTCGATCCGCTCCGGCCCGGGCTGGAGCCCGGGGAGGACAGCGAACTGTTGACCACGGTCATCCGCCTGCACCAGCGCTTGCCGCGGGAGCAGGTCAGCGAATTGTTGCAGCCCTTTGCTTCCCGGTTCGGGATGATCATGGAAGTTCCCCAGGCCCAGGCCTTGCTGCTTCGGGACACCCGTTCCAGGGTGCGCAAGATGCAGGAAGTCCTGGAAGCGGTGTTGTCCCTGGGCACGCGCTGGGACGTGGAATTGCTCCCCCTGCATCAGGCCCAGGCCGGGGTCACGGCCCGGAAGGTGGGCCAGTTGTACGAGGAACTGTTTTCCCGCGGCCATCTGGCCGAGACCCCGGTGATCCTGGCGGTGGAATGGTCCAACTCCCTGCTGGTGGCCGGCTCCGACGAGCAGCGTCAGGCCGTGCGCGGCTTGCTGGACAATCTGGATCGAATCACGGATTCCAGCGCGGACATGAGCATGTACGCCCTGAAGAACGCCAAGGCCTCCTCCGCCGCGGACGTGCTGCGTACTTTGCTCCAGGGAGACCAAGTCGGGGCGGAGGAGGAGGGCGTGAACGGTCGCGGCGTCTTGGTGGCCGCGGACGCGGAAACCAACTCCGTGCTGGTTCTGGCCGAACCGCGGATCCAGCGCCAGGTGGAATCCATCATTACCCACCTGGATCGTCCCCTGGATCAGGTCTTCGTGGAGGCCCTGATCGTGGAGACGTCCCTGACGAACAGTCAGGACTTTGGCGTAGAATGGGTCGTGGGCGGCGGAGGCTCCGACGGTGTGGCCACGGGCGGTTTTCTGGGTTCACCTTCGAACCTGGCTCCCTTGCTGGCGACGGCGGCTCCGCCGTTGGCGCCGGGAGGGTTTACCGTGGGTGCGTTGGGCAATTCCATCACCTATGCCGGTCAGACGTTTTCCTCCCTGGGGGCCCTGATCAGCTTCATGAAGACTGCACAGGACTTCAATATTCTTTCCACGCCGCAGATCATGACCCTGGACAATGCCGAGGCGGAAATCTTCGTGGGCGAGAATCGCGCCTACCAGGTCAGCGAGAAATACGACACCCAGAATAACGCCATCAAGACCTTTGAATACCGGGACGTCGGGATACGGCTGAAGGTCACCCCGCACATCAATGCCGAGACCGGGGTGATCCGGATGCAGGTGGAGCAGGATGTCAGCAACGTGATCGATTCGGCCGGTGAGGACGACCGGCCGCGAACCCGCAGCCGGAACACCAGAACCAATGTCCAGATTCCGGACGGGTTCACCATGGTCATCAGCGGGTTGATGCAGAACGAATTCGGCCAGATTCGCCGGGCCGTACCGGGGTTGTCCAAAGTTCCCGTTCTGGGCTGGCTGTTTCGCCGGGAGCAGATTTCTGCGGAGAAAGCGACTTTGATGGTCTTCTTGTCGGCCAGGATCATCAACACCGTGGCGCAGGCCGATGAGCTGACCAAGCGACGCATGGACAACCTGCGCGAAGGCCAACGGACCAGTCGCGAGCTGCTGCAGCGGGAGTTCTGGCAGGGTGGGGAGCAACACGGCTTCGACCTTGAGCAGGAGATGGGCCGTGAACTGGGCCGTGAACTGGGCCGGGAACCGGGGCGAGAACGGGATCATGAGTTGGAGCGGGAGCCTGGTCGATGATGCCCGATGCCGCGTTTTCCGCGTCACCGGACCTGTCGCGCTTGCCACAGGAGATCGTGAGCCAGTACCTGGCCTTTCCCCGGCGTAACGAATTTCTGCCCGTGGCCGCGGAAGACGGGGTGCTTCGGGTCTGGCTCCTGGCGGGCAGGGCCAGATCCCTGGCCGACTTCCTGGCATGGAGACTCGGCTTGGCGGTGCGCACGGAATTGGTCCGCAACGAGGTGTTTTTTCCGGCTCTGGAGCAGGCCTTGGCGCTCTGGGAAGAGGACGCTCCGGCGGAGGACGACGGGGAGGCCGGGGGTGAGGAAGCGGACGACTCCGGTAGGGAGCTGCTGGGCTGGTCCCATGAGGACGCGCCCATTGTCCGGCTGGTGAATCGGTTGCTGCACCAGGCGGTGAGCCAGGGGGCCAGCGACATTCACTTCGAGGGCCGGGAAAACGGCTTTCAGGTCCGGTTCCGGGTTGACGGCGAACTGCGCACCGAACGCCGCCTGGAGCTGGCGGTCCAATCCACGGTGCTGGCCCGGATCAAGGTCATGGGGCACATGGACGTGGCCGAAAGCCGGGCTCCGCAAGACGGGCGCTTTCAGGTCCGGGTGGGCCGCAAAGACGTGGACGTCCGAGTTTCCACCATGCCCACGCTCAACGGCGAAAAGGCCGTGCTGCGCATCCTGGACCGATCCAAAAATATTCTTCCCTTGTCCGACCTCGGCCTGGAGCCGGAGGCCGTGGCCGTGATCACCCGGATGATCGCCGCGCCCCACGGGATCATCCTGGTCACCGGCCCCACGGGCAGCGGCAAGACCACGACCCTCTACGCGGCCCTGCGCGAGCTGATCCGCGAATCCCGGAACATCATGACCGTGGAGGACCCGGTGGAATACCACCTGCCCGGCGTGAACCAGGTCCAGGTGAACCGGGCCGCCGGCGTGACCTTTGCCACGGCCATCCGCGGCTTCCTGCGCCAGGACCCGGACATCATCCTGGTGGGCGAGATCCGGGACCAGGAAACCGCGAGCACCGCCGTACAGGCCTCCCTGACCGGGCATCTGGTCCTGGCCACCCTGCACACCAACGACGCGCCCACCGCGGTCACCCGGATGCTGGAAATGGGCGTGGAACCTTTCCTGCTGGCCTCATCCCTGCATCTGGTCATCGGTCAACGCCTCGTCCGTCTAAATTGTCCAACGTGTTCCGCGCCTACCGATCCTTCCCATATCCCCCACTCACCTCAGCCATCGCCCATCATCGGCTGCGAAGCCTGTCGCCACAGCGGTTATCGCGGCCGCCAGGGGATTTTCGAGCTGATGCCCGTGGACGAGGCCTTGCGCAGCCTGGTCGTCCGGAAAGCCTCCGTGGAACAGCTCCGCACCCACCTCAAGACAACCGGCTTCCAAACCATGCACGACCATGGCCTTCGCCTCGTTGATCAGGGCAAAACCACCATGGAAGAGCTGTTGCGGGTCACCAGTCTGTAAGTCGGCTCTCCGGCTTTTCTCCTCGTCCTCTTTTTCGTCCTATTTCCCCCACAAACTCCCCAACCTTCCCGAGGCCGAAAAGGGTAGGTTGCCCAGTCCGGTCAGGGTGCCGGAGATGGAGTAGGTGGTGTTTTCCAGGCGGTTCCAGTCCAGGAAGCCTTCGGCGTCGGCGGTGACGCCCACCGGGCCGTCGGCTTGCAGGGGGGTCAGGCGGAGGTGGTTGCCTTCCAGGGTGGCCTGGCCGCGCAGGTTGATGGTCATGATTCCCGGGGCCAGCACCAAGAGCCCGGGGGCCTGGATGTCCAGCTCGCCTTGATGCGGGGGCTGGTCCCAGGTTTGCCAGCGGACGAACCCATCGGTCTCCAGGGTTCCCTGGACCCTCTGCTCGGGCATGAGCCGTTGCAGATCCACGCCGCCGGAAAGGCGCAGTTCCTTGTCCCAGCTCAAGTCGGCCACCAGGGTCGGGCCGGTGACCGCGGTCATGGTCACCGGGCGGGTCGTGCCCAGTTGGATGGTCAGCTTTGGAACGAAGAACCGGTTCTGGTTCACATGCAATTCAAAGTGCTGGTAGGTAATGTGCGTCAGCCCCCGGTCCCCGACGGCCTGCCAACTCCAGGAGGCGTTGGGCAGGTGGCCGAGGGTGTGCCGCAGCACCTGGCTCCAGAGCAGTTCCCTGGACAGGAAGAAGAGCACGCCGATCAGCAGGCCGATGAGGAAGATCGTGCCCACCGGGCCGAAGCGGCGGAGCAGGCCCGGTTTGGAGACGGTTTTGTCGGCGTCGCGGGGAGTTGGATCACGAAGAGCGTCCTGAGCAGGATTGGGAGAGGTCATCGATAGAGTACCAGTTGGAGATCGGCCAGGGACGGATTGTCCAGACGCCGGTTGAAGGTCATGGTGGAGGTTTGCAGGCCGCCGTCGCGGCTCAGGGTTTCCAGCAGGGCCAGCAGGTCCGGTAGGGTCAGGCGTTCGTAGTAAAGTTGAACTCCGTCCCGGCCCGTGGCCTGCAAGGCCGGCCTGACTGAAATCAGCTTGTCTTCCAGGCCGATGTCGCGGCTGAGCTGACGGGCCGCGACCAGGATCGGCAGGTTGGCCCGCTCCGGGTTCGGCCCACGGTCCAGGCTCCGGATTTCCGCGACCAATGCCGATACGTGCTGGTGGAGCTCCATGGCCGCTTCCTCACGAAGGATCGAGCGCTGGGTCGCGGCGTACAGCGAGAGCCAAGCCGCCATGGAACCCGCCGTGGTCAGGGCCAGGAGCAGATACAGGGCTCCGCGTCGGCGGCCGGACGGCCAATCCCGCCAAAAGGCCAAGTGGTGCAGCCGGTGCCGGAAGGAGATGGTTTTTACGTGATTCATGGGGTGGGGTGATCGGTTTGCCGGGTCTGCCTCAGTAGCTCACCCGCAGGGTCGCCAGAACGGCGTCGTCCGCGCTGGAGGCCTGGTCCAGGTCAAAACGGAGGCGACCCTGGCCCTCCAGGGCCTTGAGCAGGGATTCCAGTTGTTCATAGTCGGCCAGTCTGGCCCGGATGATCCCGGAATTCGGGCCCAGAGAGAAGTTTTCCACATGGAACTCCGGTGGTGCCGATGCGCTGAGCAGCCCCAGCATGGCCAGGGCGTCCGGTCCGGATTGGACCGGCCCCTGGAGCTGGCTATGTCGGAAGAGCAGGCGGCCAAAAGGATCGTCACCCAGGGGCGGGGTGAGTACTTCGGCATAGAGCCGATTGGTGGCCTGTTCCCAGTGTTCCACTTGGGCTTGTTGGTCCGTCAGGCGCAGGGCCTGTCCGGTGCAGATCAAAACTCCAAGAAGCGTCGCGGCGATCCACCATCGAACCAGGCCGCCCAGGTCCGATCCCTCGCCCGCCGCGGCGGGCAAAGGCAGGCGCAACTGGGACCAGCCGATGTCCGGAGCGGCCTGAAGCAGATCTGGCAGGCTCCATTGCGTGTCGACTTGGAGAGACCGTTCGGTATTCCCGGCTCCCGACGCTTCGCCGATCCGCGTTTCCAGTTCCGCGCCGTTGCCGGGAAAGAAGGTCATCTGGCCGTGGAGCATGGCCGCCGTGGTCCCGTCCTCCGGATTGTTCCAGACCCAGCTTTCGATCCTGCGTCGATGCCCCGCGTTCCAGGCCAGAAAAAACGGCGTGGTCACGGCGTTGGCTCGGGCCAGAACATCCTGGTGGCGACGAGCGAATTCGGTCAGCTCCGGGTGCGGAAGACAGCCCAAAAGGTGGGTGCGTCCGGCATCGAGCACGATCCCGGGGCCGTTTTCCGTCGTTTGGGCGGGAAAGACCTGCTCCAGTTCCAGGCGGGCCGCGGCGGTGCGCTGCCGGAGGCTGCCGGAATGGTGATCGCTCTCCGGCTGGTAGAAAAAGAACAAGCGATCCGGAATCAGCACCAACACCGGCAGGGAGCGCAAAGACTTCGAGGCCTGATCCGGATGCGGGACCGGATGAAGAGTTTGGCCGTCAAAGCGTTCCCAAACCGGGACGTCCTTGGTGAACCGGACGACGAAAAAATGGTTGCTGGTGGAGGTGCGGGGCAAGGGGGTGGCTCGTGTTCAATGCTTGGAAAAGGGATGGCTTGACGGTTACGGCACTGCGCTCAAAGCGGCCTGGACTCGATGATATCCCTGGCCAGAATTCTGGGCGCGGTGTCGGCGAGGATGGATGGCCGTTCCACGATGATCCGATGGAGTTCATACCATGCGGGTTGCCGGACCTCAACCGAGATTTCCAGGGTGTCCGCTTCCAGGGCCAGATGAGGCAGGACGCGCTGGTAGACGTCCATGGGCAGCCGGATGCGGGCGAGGAGTTCGTCCAGGCGCTGGAAACCGTGTTCCGTGCGGTAGCGCTGGATGGCCGGCCAGTAGGCTTCCAGTTCCGGAGCCACGGCCAGGATCAGTTCTTTGTCGGCCAGGTTCAGGTTGATCCGTCCGTCCGTTCCCCACACCGTGAAATGTCGGCGTACCCAGGCCGGATCGAGGTCCGTAAAGCCGGTGACCAGGAGCAGTTCTTCCGGTCGTTGCATCGGGCCTTTCCTGGGGCGATAGGATGGCCGGATTCCGGTGTAGGGTGCGTCGGCGGCGCGGGCCGAACCAGGCCGGTCCGGGTCATGGCCTTCACCCAGCCAGAGCATGATGTCCCGCGTATCGCCTCGGAAATTCACCCTGGAACCTTCGTGAAAGGTCTCATGGTGGAACAGGCGGGTCAGGCCTTCCCGCAACCTGGTCATGGCCTGGGGATGCAGGGAGGGCGGGTGCAGGGCGTTGAGGTTCAGCTTGGCGTTGGTGGGGATGATGGTGATCCGGATGCCGTCCTCGCTCCATTCCGGCGGGCTCGGGGGTTGGTCTGCCGCGTCGAGATGGTCGGCGGAAAGAGCGAGTAGTTCCATGGCTTTGTGCACCGCGGCTTCGGCCTGGAATCCGGCCTGGATGGTCTGGAGCAGCAGAATGTGTTCCTCCTCGGTCAGGGCGGCATGCTGGACGACACGCAACACCACGGTGCTGAACAGGAGCAGGGTGACCAGCACCAGGACGAGGACGGCGCCAGAGGAGCGGGGTGGGCGATCAAAGCGGCGCATCGTGCTCCAGGGATAGGCGATGGATGATATTCCATGCGGTTTTTACGTCGGCAGGGCGCAGTTCCAGCCGCAGGCCCGCCGGGGCCGGTCGCTCCGTGCCGTGCAGCCAGGAGCGCAGGTCCACCCAGCGGCCTTCGGTCAGATCGTGGAAGGCCAGGCTCCAGTCTTGCAAGTTCGAGATCACGAGCAGCTCCTGAACATAGTCCAGGTCCGGCTGCTCCTCGGTGCGGCGGACCTGGCGCTGGGAAAAGTCCCAGGTCACGGTCATGGGCAGGGGGCCGGGAACAAGGTGGTTGGCGACCGTCTCCAGCGTGAATCCGTGCTCCGTGATGGTCAGTTCCGTTTCCGGAAGCATGCCCCGCAGATCCATGCTCAACAACCGCTGCAGGACGACCCGGGAACGCTGGTTTTCAACGGTTTCCTCCAGGGCGGACGAGGCCACGACCCCGCGCCCGAGAATCGCCGCCAGCAATGCGGTGAGCATCCCGGCCACCACCAGGGCCACCAGGATTTCCACCAGGGTGAAGCCGGGAGGGGAGGGCGTAGGGCAGCTGTCGTGATGAGTGGAAGCGTTCCGTGGCGTCATTTTTTGGTTCTTCGTATCCATCACGGAGAGACCGCTGGCCAGGACCACTCCAGTTCCCGTCCCTCCAGGCGCGTGGTCAGGGTCACCCATGGGGAGGGGCGCTCCGGTGTCGGCGGGTTGGTGGTGATCCGGACGGCCAGAGGGTCGCGGCCATCAGGCGTCATCCCGCCGGACACCGTCAACTGAGAATCCCCGCGCCCAATATTCCGACCAATATCCCGGCCGATATCCCGGCCCATGAGCGCTTCCTGAGCCGTATTCAGGTGCAGCCAGAGCACGTCCGCCTGCCTGGCCTGGTTCAGACCGTGGCGTTGTGAGGCGAGCAGGCCGGAAGCCAGGATGGCGGCGATGACCAGGGCCACCAGGACTTCAACCAGAGTGAAGCCTCGCGGGCGGTTCGCGTCGCCGTGCTGATGCCGTGGATTGGTGGAAGAGCGTCCAAACGTCATGGGCCGTACTCGTTGACCAGGCGGGCGTCCAGGTCCGCGGTGATCCAGCGTTCCCCGTCCGTGAAGGAGAACAGGAGCCGGTCCATGTGGCCCTGGGGGTAGACGCGGAAGTGGCTGAAAGGGTGCGGGCATGGAATTTCGTTCAGAACGCAGCGGCTGGGCGGGTGCGGCATGCGGTGCGTCGCCTCGTTCCAGGACAGTCCGCCGGATACGGGATCCAGGCGAATGACCTGAAACCGACCGGTTTCAATCGCCGCGCTTCGAACCTGGTCCAGAAAGACGTTCATTTCATGCAGCGGTGCGTTGCTTCCGGAAGGCCGGGTGGGGTCCAGCCGGGGCAGTAGGGTGAACCAGCCCAGGCCGACGATGAACAGCACGATCAGCAGTTCGACCAGGGTCAGACCGGCGGAGGCGTGGTCGCGCGGGCCGGAGCGGCTCAATCGTCCAACTCCCAACTGTTGATGTCCTGGGCGAAGCCGGTCCCGCCCTCCTTGCCGTCCGCGCCCAGGCTGGTGATTTCATAGTCCCGGCCTTGTTGCCCGGGAGAGCGGTAGCGGTAGGCATTGCCCCAGGGGTCCCTGGGCACGGATGATGCTTCCAGGTAGCCGCCGTCGCGGTAGTTGCGGGGGATGGGGGCGATGTCCGGTTTACGGAACAGGGCGGCGAGCCCTTGCTCGGTGGTGGGATAGACCCCGTTGTCCAGCCGGTACAGGCGCAGGGCGGATTCCAGGGTGCGGATGTCCACCTTGGCCTTGGTCACCCGGGCCTCGTCCGGGCGATCCATGATTCGAGGCACAAGCAGCGTGGCCATCAGTCCGAGGATGACCACGACGATCATCAACTCGATCAGGCTGAAGCCGGATTGGCGTTTCATTGCATATCTCCAAGGGGTTGGTGGTCGGAAAGGGAAATCCAGGTCGGCGGCGAATCCTGAAGCAGGCTGCCTCTGACCGGCAGGAGGTCGGTTTTATCGGGCACGTTCCAACTGTCTAAGGATGTGCGAGCTTCTTCCATGGGTATCCACCACAGGAAAAAGCGATGCTCCGGAACATGCCGGCCCAGCAGCACATATCCGTCACTGGTCTGGATCGGATCGGCAAGGGCGTAGGTCCGCCCGCTCCAGGACACCGTCCCGTTCGGGGCCACGGCAAGGGGCGTCAGGCGAGTTGGTTCATTTTCGGGAGCGTCCGTGGGCCTTCCGGTTGCGGCCTGATACCAGCGTTGGGTCTGGTCCGGCTCGGTCACACGCAGCAGGCCGACATCGTCCGCGGCATGCACGCTGAACCGGGGAGTACCGAAATGCAGCTTGCGCAGCCAGTGCTCCCGGGCCGTGAGGAAGGTCAGCAAACCGGCGTCCAGGCTGAACCGCTCGAAAAAGTGGAGCAGATCCCAGGCCGTGTTTTGGTCCATGGCGGAGGCGTGTTGAGGCGGTAAAATATCTTCGACGGCAACGGCGCGGGAACCTGGAATGTCCCAGACTACCAGCTCGCGGCGCGACCCTTCGGGTAAAGGCTCGTTGGAGCCGTCGTGCGAGGGAGTCGGACTCTCCTGTTCGTCGCTCGCTGGGCGCAGAATGAGATGGCCGCCATGGAAGAGTGCTGCCCCAAAGGGGCCGCCAGGGATGCGGACCTGTTCCAGCAGGTTCAACTCCGGCAGGGTCCAGACCAACAGCCATCCTGCCCGGTCCACGCTCTGGAGCAGACCTTCTCGTGGGCTGAAAGCCAGGGCCAGGGGCGGGAAACGCAGGGTGCCGACGTGACGCATGGGGTCTTGTTCCAATACCGGGGAGGCGTTGGACGGGTTGGAAAAGGGTTCGCCGACCGGCCCCACGAACAGGCGTTGGCCGCTATCCGTGACCGCGGCCCAGGTCAATGAAGCGGACAGAGCCGCGACGCGCAATGGCCGCTGCCCGGGAACCGTGCCTACCCGGGCGCAGTGGCGCAGATCAAAGACATGCAGTTCCCCGCCTTGGGCATTGCCCGCGCCGAGAAACGGCCCGAGGCCGTCCCAGGTCAGCAGGGTGACCGGAGCCTTCGTGGGCAGGGTCAGGGAGGCGCAGGGCCAGGCGCTCCAAATGTGGATGTCTCCGTTGGCGTGGCCCACGGCCAGCCCGGCTTCCGGTATGTCGGCCATGCCTTCCCCGGCTTGCATTGCTCCGTTGGATGCCGCCGACGGCCCGAGCACAAAAGCGGTGACGTCGGACGCCACATGCAGGGTGACGGGCTCCCGGCTCATTTCCATGAAGTAGTCGCCGGATCGGTGCCGGGGATCGGAAGAGGAATCGGGCATTTGCTCCGGCACGGGGAAGTCGATGTTCGGAGGCCGATACTGGGTGCGCAGGCTTTGTTCGAGCATTTCGGCCAGCGTGATGCTCGGCCCAAAGGGGGTCTGTTCGGTGAGCAGGGGGGCGGGCTTGGGAGGCTGCGCCCCACGCGGGGCGCAGGCGGCGGACAGCAGGAGGAGCACGCCGATGAACAGGGCCATGCCGAGTAGGTGCCGGGGGGGCTGTTGGCCTTTGGCCGAAAAGCTTGTACTGCGTGAATCGGTCTCGCCCAAGGGGGCTTTGAGCTTCTGGGCGGTCATTTGGGTAAAATATCTCCAATCTCCGGCATCCCCACCATGCATCACGCCGATTCTTCCATTTCCCCCGCTTCGCCGGGATCTTTCGGACCTTCCGCGATGCGCCTGTCCGCACTGGACATGTTTCGCGGCGCGGCCGTGCTGCTGATGCTTGTTTATCATTTTTGCTTCGATCTTAATTACTTCGGGGTCGTTTCCATCCGGTTCCAAACCGACCCGCTCTGGCTGGGCCTGCGGGCGGTGATCGTGGGGGGCTTCGTGTTTGCCGTGGGCGCGAGTCTGGCCCTGTCCACCCACAACGGCTTGAACCCGCGGCGATTCCTGCGGCGTCAAATCATCCTGGGCGTCTCGGCGGGCTTGGTTTCTTTGGGCACGTACCTGATTTTCCCTCTGACCTGGGTGGTCTTCGGCGTCCTGCATTTCATTTTTGTTGCTCGAATTCTGAGCCTGCCGTTTCTGCGTCTGCACCATCTGAACCCGGCCTTCGGCGTGCTGTTCCTGCTCGTGGGCCTAACCGTTCAGCACCCGGTCTTCAACCATCCCTGGCTGCACTGGCTGGGCATGATGACCCACAAGCCCTTCACCGAGGACTACGTGCCGATTTTGCCCTGGTTCGGCGTCCTGCTCCTGGGGCTATACATCGGCCAGTCAATTCATCGCCACCGCCTGTCTATTCTCCAGGCGCCCTCGTCTCTTCCGGGATCCGGGATACTGTCCTGGCTGGGACGCCACAGCCTGCTGATCTATCTGCTTCACCAGCCGCTGTTCATGGGCGTGCTGTATCTGTTGCTGCGGTAGGTGTGAAGGGTCAGCCGACCCGGGACGTCAGATCAAAGATCGGCCCCATTACGGCCAGAACCAGAAATCCCACCAGCAGCCCCAGACCCAGGATCAGGGCCGGTTCGATCAGGGCGGCGAAGCGTTTCAGGGACGCGTCGGTTTCGCGTTCCAGGAGTTTGCCCAGGCGTTCCAGGAACGGGCCCAGTTTTCCGGCGGCCCGGCCGGCGCTGATGGCGGTCAGGAAGACGTCCGGGTAGACGCCCTGTTTCCAGAGCACGCCGTCCAGAGGCTGGCCGGTGGAGACTTCCCGGGCGGCCTGGAGCATTTTTTCCCGGAAAAAAAGCGACCCCACTCCCTGGGCCGAGCTTTGCAAGGCCTGGACCAAGGGGATTCCGGCCTGGATCTGAAAGGAGACCAGGCCGGAAAAGCGGGCCAGAACGCCCTTCTGGACCACCGGCAGCCGCCAGAGCAGGCGGTCCAGGCGGATGCGCCAGTTCGGGCGGCGCCTGTAGGTCGTCACGCCGAGGAAGATCATCCCGGCCAGACCCAGCAGCAGCAAGCCGCCCCAGGACTCCATCCAGGACCCGACATTCAGCAGCAGGCGGGTGTCCCAGGACAGTTCCCCGGCCGAGGCGGTGACGATGTCCGCGATCCGGGGCAGGACTCGAGAGAGCAGGAAAAAGACCGCGCCCAGGCCGATGATCAGGATGGTCAGGGGATAGCCCAGGGAGGTGAGCAGCTTTTCCCGGAAGTCCCGGCGGCCCTCCTCGTACCGGGCGATGCGTTCCAGGACTTCGCCCAACCGGCCCACCTGCTCCGCCACCTGGACCATGGCCGCGTACACTGGCGAGACGACGCCCGGGTGATCCTGCAGTGCCTGGGAAAAGGCCTGGCCGCCTTCCACCGCGTCGCGGATCCGGACCCAGAACCGGGCCGACGCTCCACTGGACATCCGGGCCAACAGATCCAGGCTCTGGGCCAGGGATCCGCCTCCCTGGATCATCATGCCCAGGGAGTAGAAGGCCTCGTCCAGGCGGATGCGCCGCGGCCAGGAGCCGGGGGAAAGCAGGCCGCGCAGAGTGCGGCCCTGCGCATGCCCGGCGTTGCCGAGACGGATCGGCAAGAGCCCTTGTTCCTGGAGTCTGGCATAGGCCGTGGCGCGGCTTTCGGCCTCGCACAGCCCCTTGCGCTGTTCGCCCTGCTGATCCAGGGCCACATATTGGAATGTCGGCACGGTGCTCCTTGTCCAAGAGAAAACAACCGCATAATTTTGCCCGCTTGAGCGGCGGATGTCCAATCCGGGACGTGATTCGGGATCAAAGAAAGTCGGTCCAACAACATCGTTTGTTTACAACCGATTATTCACTCTGTAGGATAATAAAGTTTTCACTCATGTTCTTGCCCAACTCGGTATCCCCGGGAGGTTGGCAATGACAGCCACCTCGAAGATCACGTCCAAAGGGCGGACAACCTTCCTCAAGACGTTCGAAAAGCCATGCTGATTGGCCCTGGAGACGTTATCGTCCGGGAAATCAAGCAGGAAGGCGTGGCCGGCGTTCGGCGACTGTCGGATCTTGAGGTTGACTGTCTTCATTGCCTGGAGAGCACGTTGAGCGAGTGGGATGGCCCCTTTGACAACGTTGCGTATCGTGACTTGTGAATGGTTTCAACTGGAGAAGACCATGAACACGATCCTGATCGGCAAGGGCCGGGAGCAGGTGTTTCTGCATGGACGGTACGCCAACCGGCACGGGATGATCGCCGGGGCCACGGGGACGGGGAAGAGCGTTTCCCTGATGGTCCTGGCCGAGGGCTTTTCCCGGCTCGGGGTGCCGGTGTTTCTGGCGGACGTCAAGGGCGACCTGGCCGGGCTGGCCATGCCCGGGGCCATGAACGACCGGATCCGGTCGCGGTTGGAGAGCATCGGGATCGAGGGCTACGCCAACGAGTCGAATCCGGTCCTGTTTTGGGACATCTTCGGCGAACTGGGACACCCGCTGCGCACCACGGTCTCCCAGATGGGGCCGACCCTGCTGGCCCGGCTGATGGAACTCAACGACACCCAGGCCGGGGTGCTGGAGATCGTCTTCCGTCTGGCGGACGAGGAAGGGCTGCTCCTGCTGGACCTCAAGGACCTGCGCTCCCTGCTGATCTTCACCTCCGAAAACGTGAAGAGCGTGTCGGCCCGGTTCGGGCTGGTTCACGCCTCGTCCCTGGCCGCGATCCAGCGGGCCCTGCTTCGGTTGGACGGGGACGGCGGCGACCTGTTTTTCGGCGAACCGGCCCTGGAGTTGACGGATTTCATGCGCCAGGACATGTCCGGCCGGGGGATCGTCAACGTCCTGGCCGCGGAGAAGTTGTATCTGCGGCCCAGGATGTATTCCAGCTTTCTGCTCTGGATGCTCTCGGAGCTGTTCGAGACCCTGCCGGAGGTCGGGGACCGGGATCTGCCGAAGATGGTCTTTTTTTTCGACGAGGCCCATCTGCTGTTCGCCGATGCGCCGTCGGCCCTGCGGCAACGGGTGGAGCAGGTGGTCCGGCTGATCCGGTCCAAGGGCGTGGGCGTCTATTTTTGCAGCCAGTATCCGGACGACGTGCCCCAGGAGATTTTGGGGCAGCTGGGCAACCGCATCCAGCACGCGCTACGGGCCTACACGCCTCGAGACCAAAAGGCCGTGCGTGTTGCGGCCCAGACCTTTCCGCCCAACCCCGCGGTGGACGTGCTCCAGTCCCTGACCGCCATGGCCGTGGGCGAGGCCCTGGTGACCACCTTGCAGGACAAGGGCATCCCACTGCCCGTGGAACGGGCTCTGGTCGCCCCGCCCCGATGCCGGATCGGCGTGATCACGCCGGAGGAGCGGCAACTTGTTCGCGGACGCAGCCCTTTGAGCGGGAAATACGACACGCCTGTTGACCGTGAGTCCGCCTATGAAATCCTCCAGGCCCGGGCCGCGGAGGCCGTGGCCGCGAAATCAATTGAGAGCACCGCTTCTGGAGGGAAATCGACCCGAAGCGAGGAAGCCGCGGGCGGCGGTGGGGCTACCGGTGGTGTCTCAGGGGCTATGCGGGACTTCCTGTTTGGCTCCAAGCGCCGTCAGGGCGCCCTGGAGGCCATGGGCAAGTCCGCCATGCGCACCGTGGGCAGCCAGATCGGTCGTCAGGTGCTGCGCGGCGTACTGGGCGGGCTGCTGGGCGGCAGGAAATAAGGCACGCCCGTTACTATCGGTCGGCTATATCGCTCGATACTTTCATCAACCTTTCAACCACATCACACATGACACAAAATACCATCAATCCGGCCCTTAGGAACATTGCGATCATCGCCCACGTCGACCACGGCAAGACCACCCTGGTGGACGCCCTGTTCAGACAAAGCGGCCTGTTTCGGGACAATCAGGAAGTGGCCGAGCGGATCATGGACTCCATGGATCTGGAGCGGGAGCGCGGGATCACCATCGCGGCCAAGAACTGCGCCGTGACCTGGAAAGGCGTGAAGATCAACATTATCGACACCCCGGGGCACGCGGACTTCGGCGGGGAGGTGGAACGCTCCCTGTCCATGGCCGACGGCGCGGTGCTCCTGGTGGACGCATCGGAAGGCCCTCTGCCCCAGACCCGGTTCGTGCTCAAGAAGACCCTGGAAGCCAGGCTGAAGGTCATCGTGGTCATCAACAAGATCGATCGTCAGGACGCTCGGGTGTCCGAGGTGCTGGACGAGGTCTACGATCTGTTCATCGACCTGGACGCTTCCGAGGAGCAACTCGATTTTCCGGTCTTGTACGCCATTGCCCGGGACGGGGTGGCCAAACGCTCCCTGGACGAGCCCGGGGAAAATCTGCACCCGCTGTTTGACGCGATTCTGCAAACCATACCCGGACCGACCTATGATTCGGATATGCCGTTTCAGATGCTGGTGGCGGACCTGGGCTATTCGGACTATTTGGGCCGCCTGGCCATCGGGCGGGTGGTCAATGGCCGGGCCAGGCAGAACGAGCAGCTGGTCTGCATCAACGCTTCGGCGGAGCTTCTTCCGCTGCGGGTCACCAAATTGCAGACCTACGCGGGTCTGTCACTGAAAGAGGTGGGCGAGGTGGAACCCGGAGACATCGCGGTGCTGGCCGGGATCGAAAACGTGCATATCGGGGACACCATCTGTACCAAGGCCGAACCCTCGGCCTTGAAGCGGATCGCCGTGGACGAGCCCACCGTGGCCATGAAGTTCACCATCAATACCTCGCCGCTGGCCGGACGGGAGGGCAAGTTCGTCCAGTCCCGGAAAATATGGGAGCGGCTGGTCAAGGAATCCCTGAGCAACGTGGCCATCCGCGTGGAAGAGACCGAAGACCGGGACAGCTTTGTGGTCAAAGGCCGGGGCGAGTTTCAGATGGCCATTTTGATCGAGACCATGCGTCGGGAAGGGTACGAACTGAGCGTTGGCCGACCCGAGGTGATCTACAAGGATGTGGACGGGAAGCGGCACGAACCCATGGAGCACCTGTTCGTGGACTGCGAGGAGATTTTTCTTGGGGTGGTCACGGAAAAGCTGTCCATCCGCAAGGGACGGATGTCCAATCTGGTGAACAAGGGCACCGGCCGGGTGCGGGTGGAATTCTCCATTCCTTCTAGGGGTCTGATCGGTTACCGGGACGAGTTTCTGACCGACACCAAGGGGACCGGGGTGATGAACTCCTACTTTTCCGGGTATGAGGAATACCGGGGAGACTTCCCGACCCGGTTCATGGGCTCCATCGTGGCGGACCGGTCCGGGACCGCCGTACCCTACGCCCTGTTCAACCTGGAGCCCCGGGGCAGGCTGTTCGTTTCACCGGGCGAGCCGGTCTACGAAGGCATGATCGTCGGCGAGCACAACCGGGAGAGCGACCTGAACGTCAATGCCTGCAAGGAAAAGAAACTGACCAACATGCGCGCTTCGGGCAAGGACGAGGCGGTCATCCTGACGCCGGTGCCGCCGTTGACCCTGGAGTGGGCTCTGCATTTCATCCGGGAGGACGAACTGCTGGAGGTCACGCCGCATTCCATCCGGCTGCGCAAGACGATTCTTTCTGCCTCCAAACGGCATGTTCTGGGGGGGAAATAGAAACGGAGGGGGTGGAGTTCCTGGCACGACGGCATGGAAGCCGAAGGACGCAAGACGCCCCTGGAAGATGTTCCGGGGGCTCGCGGAGCGTAAAAAAAAGCGAGAAAGGGGGCCGGGCCGAGGCGGAGCTTTGGGCAGCCGCCCCCTTGCCGTACGGGGTTGCCTATTTTTCCCGAAAAACGATCCGTCCCTTGGTCAGGTCATAGGGAGACAGCTGAACACGAACCTTGTCTCCGGGCAGGATGCGGATGCGGAACTTGCGCATTTTTCCGCACAAATGCCCCAAAATAGTGTGCCCGGTCTCCAGCTCCACGGAAAACAGGGTGCTCGGCAAGGCTTCCTGAACAATGCCGCTCATTTCAATACATTCTTCCTTGGCCATTTGGCCTCCTTGGGTTGTCTTGTTCAAGGCCCGCGGGGATGAAAAAAGCCCCGCCCTCACGAAGATAGAGGACGGGGCTTCGCAAGGGCCTTATTGAATCAATGCAGTCGGGTAGCCGTTACCAGCGCTTGGACTGACGGTTCCTGTCCCCGTAGCCGCCGCCACCGCCACTGGGACGGGGGGCACGTTCCTGAGCTTCGTTGATGCGCAGGCTACGTCCCTGGAAATCTTTGCCGTCCAACGCCTCCTGAGCGGAACGGGCTCCGGCTTCGTTCATTTCCACGAAGGCGAAACCACGCGGACGACCTGTTTCACGATCACTAATCAAGGCCACGGAAAGAACTTCGCCATAGGTGGCGAACAGATCGCGAATATCGTCTTCCTGGGCGGTAAAAGGCAAATTCCCAACATACAACTTACTTGACATGCGAATAACTCCAAAAAAGGTTGAGGCGGACATTCTGTCTCTCTGAATCCGGGCACACCCCGGTGTTCAGGTAGAACGGGACTCCGCCGTTGCAAATCGAATTCAAAGTAACTACTCGGATTGGATTGGGCTGTCAACAAAAACATTTTGCCGTGAGCATTTCTTCAGAACGTGAATCTTTGAGGAGACCGCATCAGTGTTTGGCGTCGCCGCGAAGTATTGTCGAGACGCCGGTTTTGGTCGTGCCGGGCTCGTGCTGATCGGGCCGTCGCTTTCAGATTCAAACCGAACAATCAGGAGCGTGAACGTTGAGCATTCGTCAGGGCATTCTTCTGCTCGGCGCGATAGCCGCGCTGAGTCTTGCATATCTGCTGGCGGAGAGCGCCGTGCGGCGAACGGCCGCGTACCGGGCGCAACGGATCGTCGCCGAGGAACTGCGTCTGGTTCCGGCCTTGTCGGCCATCGTGCACGAGCTGCAACGCGAGCGCGGGCTGACTTCCGGCTATTTGGGCCGTCCTTCCTGGGAACACCTGGAGCTGATGCTCGCCCAGCGCGAGCGCACGGACGAGGTGCTTGCCGGGCATCCGCTGTCCGACGCGGAGGTGCGGCGGCTGCACGCGGAGCTTCAGGCGATGCGCGTCCAGGCCCTGGACGGGAACGTGTCCTGGACCGCGCCCCATGCCTTTTACACCAGGGAGGTGGAGCGGATTGTGGGCCGTCTGGCCGAACTGACGCGGACCAGCCCCGTGGTTCCGGAGGATCTCCAAGCCCTGGTGCATCTCGTGACAGCCAAGGAAGATCTGGGCCAGATTCGTTCCCTGGTGAATCGTTCCCTGCAAGACTGGAAGAACGTGGACGTGGAGACCAGCTATGCCGCGGCCCGTCTTGAAACCCGGGTGCGCTCCAGACTGGACCTTTTTCGAGGCAACGCTTCCTCCGAGGCTCTGGCCGTCTTTGATCGGGTGGTCGCCGGGGACGCGGTCCGGGAAGCCCTGGAACTTGTTTCCCTGATCGCCTCTCCGCGCTACAGGGAGGTGAACGTTGAAGGCGATTCCTGGTTTGACCTGGTCAGTCCGCCCATTGATGGAATCCGGAAAGTGGAAAGGACGGTCCTGGAGACGGTGGCCCGAAACGTGGACGATCTGATGCGCGCCGTTCGTTCCGGACTTGCACGGGACATCGTCCTGATCCTGGGGATCGGCCTGCTGGTGTTCGGCTTGGTGGTCTACACCATGCGCAAGGTGCTCCACGCCCTGGACGCGCTGACCGCAAGTATCGACAAGGTCGTCGAAAGCCGCGATTTTTCCACCCGTATCCGTGTTTCAGCCCAGGGAGAAGCCGGGATCATCGTGCGCGGATTCAACAAACTGCTGGACGCCGCCGAGGGGTTGCTCAAGGAAAAGCATCGCCTGGCCTATACCGACGCCCTGACCGGCATCCCCAACCGGCTCTACTTCAACGAGGTCGCCCACAACACGCTGGCCCGCAGACAGCGCCATCCCGGCTCCTTGTCCTTGATCATCCTGGACATCGATCACTTCAAAAAAGTCAACGACACCTTCGGCCACGACGTGGGGGACGACGTGCTGCGCGAGTTCTGCGCCCGCATTCAGGGAGCGATCCGGAGCATCGATCTTTTCGCCCGCTGGGGCGGGGAGGAGTTCGTGATCCTGCTGCCCGACGACGGCCCCGAAGCCGCGGCCCTTTTGGCTGAAAAGCTTCGTCTGATGGTGGAGTCCGAACCCTTTGCCGGAGCGGGCCGGATCACCTCCAGCTTCGGGGTGGCCGGGCTCCTGCCCGACGAGGAGTTCGACGGCCTGTGCAAGCGGGCTGATCAGGCCCTGTACGAAAGCAAACACCAGGGCCGCAACAGGGTCACCGTTGCCTGAGCACGATTCTTACCCAGCCGGCCTTATCCGGCGTCCTGCTCGCGCCTGGGCAGCCATCGTCCCAGAGTCTCGCACAGCGACCGAGGATCAATGGGCTTGGTCAGATGGTCGTCCATGCCTGCTTCCTTGGAGCGTTCCCTGTCTTCCCGCATCGCTCCGGCGGTCATGGCGATTATCGGCATTCGCCGAGAGGGCTGAGGGCTGAAACCTGAGGGCTGAGGTTCAGAGAGCCGATCTCCGACGTCTGTCTCCTGTCTCCTGTCTCCTGCCTCCTGCCTCCTGACCTCTAATCCTTCTCGTCGTTTCCAGTCCGTCCATTCCGGGCATTTGCACGTCCATCAGCACCAGGTCGTAGTCGTTTTGCTCCAGGGCTTTGAGGGCTTCCAGGCCGTTGGACGCGACGTCGGCTTGGAGGCCCAGTTTTTTGAGAATTCCCAGGGCCACCGTCTGGTTGACCTGATTGTCCTCCACCAGCAGCACGCGTCCGACAAATAGTGGGTAGTCGGTGATCGGTGATGCGTGGTTCCGGTTGCTCGGCGCGGCCTCGGGGCTTTTCCGGTCTTGTACGGCCAGCGGAATCACGAACCAGAATCCCGATCCCTCTCCGACGCGGCTTTCCACGCCCATCTTGCCGCCCATCAGTTCGACGAGCTGCTTGCAGATGGCCAGGCCCAGGCCGCTGCCTCCGTACTTGCGGGTGCTTGAGGCATCCGCCTGTTGGAACTTCTCGAACACCCCAATTTCCCAGGCCTTGGTTCCGGAGTCCGCGATCAGCAGGTAGTACATCGTGGGGGCCAGGATTTGCCGGGCCACGGTCAGGAAGTCGGGGTCGTCGTCGACGATCAGGATGGTCTGCATGGTTCTCAAAGGGTGTTCAGGTTTCAGGAATCATTCGGCCAAAGACGCATGTCTGGTTGGTTAATGAGTCTGACCTCTGTCTTTCGGCAACCGTTCCAGAATCTTCCGCAAATCCTCCATCCTCACCGGCTTGGCCAAGTAATCGTCCATCCCGGCGGCCAGGAACTTTTCCTTGTCTCCAACCATGGCGTAGGCGGTCAGGGCGATGATGGGAATGCGTCGGGAAGGCTGAGGGCTGAAACTTGAAACCTGAGGGGCGGAGTGCTGATCTTTGACTACTGAGTCCTGTTTTTCGGTCTCAGCCGCGCGGATGCGCCGGGTCGCTTCCAGGCCGTCCATCACCGGCATCTGGATGTCCATCAGGATGACGTCGAATTCTTGGTCATTGAGCAGTTCCAGGACCTGTCTGCCGTTTTCGGCGAGGGTGACCTGGTGTCCGGCGATTTTCAATTGTTCCTGGGTGGGAAACGCATTGGACGGATCGTCCTCGGCCAGAAGAATGCGTAAGCCGGTTGGAGCGGAAGCGGGAGGCCGCGGGGAGTCCTTGCTGGTCACGGCGTCGCTTGGGAGCTTGAAGTACAGGGCGAAGTATGCCGAAGTGCCTTCACCTTCCCGGCTTTCCACGCAGAGATGCCCATCCATGAGTTCGATCAATCGCTTGATGATGGCCAGTCCCAGCCCGGCTCCCTGGTGCCTGCGGGTGTAGGAGCCGTCCACCTGCGTAAACGGCTGGAAAAGTTCCTGCAGCTTGTTCTCAGGGATGCCGATGCCCGTGTCGGTCACGGTGAAGAGGATGCGAACGGCTTCGGGTTTCCAGGAGCGGATCGGGACCATTTCCACGGTGATTTTTCCGGCATCGCTGAATTTCAAGGCATTGCCGACGAGGTTGAAGAGAATTTGCCGGACACGGGCTTCGTCGCCGACCAGGCGCGGCGGAATGGCGGGGTCAAGAGTGCACTCCAGGGCGATGCCCTTGCTTTGGGCCGTGACGGTGAACAGGCCGGTGATGGAGTCTTGGAGTTCTTCCAGGCTGAATGTCGATTCATGGATCTCCATCTTGCCCGCTTCGACCCGTGACAGGTCGAGAATGTCGGACAGCAGCGTGGTCAGACGCTGGGCGGAACCGGTGGCCAGCTGAATGAAGCGGTGTTGCTTGTCGTCCAGTTTGGTGGTGTTCAGAAGTTGCAGCATGCCCATGACGCCGTTGATCGGAGTGCGGATTTCGTGGCTCATATTGGCCAGGAATTCGGATTTGGCCTGGTTGGCGGCTTCGGCCTGTTCCTTGGCCAGGAGCAAGGCGTGTTCATGCTTTCTTTGGTCCGTGACGTCCTGCACCGCCGAGAGAATGAAGTTTTCGCCTTTGATCTCCGTAATCAAGCCTTGCAGACGGACCGGCACCCGGTGGCCGTCCGCGTGCATATATTCTTTCTCGATTGGCCCGTACCGCCCGGTTTCGGCGAGAGATCGCAGTTGAGCCTGCTCCAGGGGCGCATACTCCTCCGGCGTAATATCCCAGTACGTCAGAGAGAACGTCTCCTCGACAGTGCGGCCGATGATCCGCGCATAGGCGGGATTGACGTCCACGAGGCTCCCGTCCATACGACAAAGCGCCAATCCGACGGGGGATTCGTCGAACAGGGTCCGGCTGTATTTCCTTTCATCCCGCACCTGTTCCTCGGACTGCTCGTGGACCAGACGCCGGACCATCAGGCTGCCGAGCAGGGCGGTGGCCATGGGATAGATCAGCATCACCGGCACGGCGATGTTGGAAAAGACCTGGAACGCGACATCCCTGGGCAGGAAAACCGTCATGATGAGCATGCCGATGTGGACGACGATTCCGAAGGCGAGGAGTTCGAGCCATGGGGTTGTTTCCAGCTGCTTTTTTCGCGCATATCGCCAGACGAGACCGATGATCCCCGAGGCCAGGATTACCGAAACGCCCATCCAGACGCCCGAACCGCCTTGATACAGGCGCAAGGCGGCCGTCATGACCATGGTCGCCGCCACGGGAATGGCCCCGAAAAACAGGCCGGTTATGCTGATCAGGACCGACCTCGTATCGAACATCACGCCGGGAAGCATGGTCCACGGGGTCAGCATGACCACCATGCCGATGCCTCCGAGAAGCAGCCCGACAAAGACCTTCTGGAGCAAAAAGAGTTCCCCGCTCCGCCACCTGGACGCGAAAATGTCGAAAAGCAGTGCCGTGGCCAGCAACAGCGCGGCGTTCTGCGCCAAGGCGACTATGGCTGAAGACAATGGTTCCATGCTGGTCTCCAAACAAAACGATGCGTTGCGTTAAGATCATGAGCCGTGATGTTGTGGTAGCCACGGCTCGGTTCAGGCCGGTCGCCCAATGATCTTTTCCAAGGCTTTTTCCAGGTCTTTCATCAGCACCGGTTTGGCCAGGTAGTCGTTCATCCCGGCTTCCAGAAAATTCTCCCGGTCTCCGGTCATGGCATAGGCGGTCAGGGCGATGATGGGGATGTCTTTCTTGGGACCGAGGTCGGTGGATGAGCGGATGGCCCCGGTGGCTTGGATGCCGTTCATCACCGGCATCTGGATGTCCATCAGAATGACGTCGAAATCCAGAGACTTGAGCAGGTCGAGAGCTTGTTGCCCATCCTCGGCCAGAGTAACGATATGCCCGGATTTTTCAAGCAAAAGGCGGGTGGGCAGAGCATTGGACGGATCGTCTTCGGCCAGCAAAATGCGCAAGCCGGGCGAGACGGAAGTGGGCGACGTCGGAGCTTCCCGGGTCGCGGCGTCATCGGGGAGCCTGAAGTACAGGGCGAAGTGGACCGAGGTACCTTCACCTTCGCGGCTTTCCACGCAAAGGTGCCCGTCCATGAGTTCAACCAGCCGCTTGACAATGGCCAGCCCCAGCCCGGCACCTTGGTGTTTTCGGGTGTAGGAGCCATCGACTTGCGTGAACGGCTGGAAAAGGTCCTTCAGCTTGTTCTTGGGTATGCCGATGCCCGTGTCGGTCACGGAGAAGAGGATGCGAACGGCTTCGGGTTTCCAGGACCGGATCGGGACCATTTCCACGGTGATTTTCCCAGAATCGCTGAATTTCAGCGCATTGCCGACGAGGTTGAAGAGAATTTGCCGGACCCGGGCTTCGTCGCCGACCAGGCGCGGCGGGATGGCGGGATCAACGGTGCACTCCAGGGCGATGCCCTTGCTTTGGGCCGTGACGGTGAACAGGCCGGTGATGGAGTCTTGGAGTTCGTCCAGGCGGAATGTCGACTCATGGATCTCCATCTTGCGCGCTTCGACCCGTGACAGGTCGAGAATGTCGGACAGCAGCCTGGTCAAACGCTCGGCGGAACCGGTGGCCAGCTGAATGTAGCGGTGTTGCTTGGCATCCAGTTTGGTGGTCTTCAGAAGTTGCAGCATGCCCATGATGCCGTTGATCGGAGTGCGGATTTCGTGGCTCATGTTGGCCAGGAATTCGCTCTTGGCCCGGTTGGCGGCTTCAGCCTGTTCCTTGGCAGTAAGCAACGCCTCCTCCGCCAGATACCGAGAGGTGACGTCCTGGTTTACGATGATGGCTGCTTCGATCTTACCATTCTCGTCCAGCACCGGAGCGGTATAGTTGAGGATGATCTTCTTTTTTCCGTCAAAGGCGTCGATCTCCAGGAGTTCGTCGACAATGGTCTCGCCACTGTTCACGGTGCGCGCCAAGGCCCAGTCGTTCGGCGCGATCTCTTCTCCGGAGGGCAGACGTCTGGCCTTGAAAACGCCGTACTTCTCCTGATCAACGTGGGGCTCCGCCCCCCAGATGGCCACGCCGGCCGGGTTGCCCTGCATGAGCTTTCCGTTTTTATCCGCGATCCATAGACCGATGGGCAGGATTTCAAAGACCTTTCTGAACAGGTTTTCGCTTCGACGCAGCGTCTCGGCCGCTTTCTTGCGCTCCGTGACGTCGATTCCAATGCCGATTCGGGTACCATCATCCAGCCGGATGTTCGACCATTCCGAAACCACGGGCTCGTCGGATTTCGTCCGAACCGTGAACTCCTTCCATTCCACGGTGGCTTTTTCCATATACTCCCGGGCATTCCGGCGATAAACCGGATCGGGGTATGCTTTTTCCATCAGATCGATATTCTTCACTTCCTCTGTTCGCCAGCCGATTTTCTTTTCAAATTCTTTGTTCAGATAAAGAATTTGGGCACCTGGATCGTAGCGGGTGATCATCACGGGAATATTGTCGATGATGGCTTTCAACGCGGCTTTTTCATTTCGTAAACGCTCTTCACTCTTTTTTCGCTCCGTAATGTCGCGGCAGACGCAAAAGACGAGCTTTTTCCCGTTGATAACGGCTCCGTTCGTACTGATTTCGACTTCGTAGAACGATCCGTCCTTGCGCCGGTGACGTGTTTCGAAATGATCTCCAGCGAAATCGACATCCTGAATCATCTTCTGGAGTTGCTCGCGCGTCCATTGGGTGTCCCAATCCCATGCGTGGAGTTGGAGGACCTCTTCCGGGGTATGCCCAAGCATCTCGGCAAAGCGCTTGTTCGTTTCATGGACGCCGCCGTCCCGGTTCAACACGACGATTCCATCCCTGGATTGATCGACCAGAATGCGCCGCCGGACTTGCTCGTTTTTCAACGCCTCTTCGGCCTGCTTCCGCTGGGAAATGTCCGTAATGAATCCCTGATAAGCCCTGATCCGTCCATCCCGATCTCGCAGAACGCGGGCGCTTCTGCTCACCCACAGCATTGTCCCGTTCTTGCGAAGCATTCGAATTTCCTGGTCGAGCACCTCACCTTCCGCCTCCAGGACCGCCTTGAATTCTTCTCTGTCTCGCGGATCGACATAGAGTTGCGCGGCGATGTCGGTGATTGAGTCGAGCAGGTCACGCGGCGTCTCAAATCCAAACATTTTTGCCGCCGCGGGGTTGGCAGCAAGGAATCGCCCCTTGGGAGTGGAAGTGAAAATGCCGATGGGCGCGTTCTCGAAGACGTCCTGAAGGCTGGAGCCTGGGTCTGGCCCGGAGTCTGGGGCTCTGTCGTCTTTGAAAGGGAACGTCTCGGACATGGACGGCTCCTGTGTTGAAGGATGGATGCGCTTGGCGGACAGAGGAGATAAACATGCCGGGAGAAGCAGGTCGGAATCAAGACACTCAGTAGGAAGGCATGGTTTTCGTCGTTTCGAGCAGGCCCCCGAAGCACCAATGAAATCGTTGGGCGAACTGGACTTTTTCGTGTCAGTTTAGGCAAGAGAAGGCAAAAACATCAACTCCTATTTTCAGGTCAAGAAGGTGCCGGAAGACTTCTGTTCGCGGTGATCCGTTTATGTAGGCATTCACTGTAGGATGGGTTGTATGGGGAAACACCAGAAACGATCACGAGGCTCGGCCTGATTTCTTGTTGCTGAAATTCGACTTGTTTGCCAGATTTTTGCTCGTCATTGGCCGGTTTTTCAGATAGCTTGAGATCGTGCCGATTCCTTTATCTTTCGTAAGGCATGGGCGAGTTGCAAAGCGATGACGATATGAACCTGGTTCACCGAGACACAAAGAAAAGGCTCATGTTATGACCACACTCCAGGATCAAAGCTCTGAGATTCGGGTTTGTTTCGTTGCGAACAGGCAGGGAACCGGCGGTTCGATTTCCGGGCTGCCGGGGACATGCCTGCTGGTATTGTTTTTGATGTTGCTCGCCGTGCCGTCGTTTTCTCATGAGCTCGAAGGGGAAGACAGGCATTCGCTGGCCGATCAGCTTTTGGCCACCATCCTCCAGACCGCGCCCACGGGCATCGGGATGGTGGAAAACCGGGTGATCGTCAGTGTCAACGACTATGTTTTGGAGCTGACCGGCTACAGCCGGGAGGAGCTGATCGGCCAGAGCGCGCGGATGCTCTACCCCACGCAGGAGGACTACGACTACGTTGGGCGGGAAAAATATCGTCAAATCTCCCAAAAGGGTACGGGGTCCGTGGAAACCCGCTGGCTGCGCAAGGACGGGGCCGTCCTGGACGTCATCCTTTCCTCGACTCCCCTGGACCCGGAGGACCTGTCCGCCGGAGTGACCTTCACCGTGTTGGACATCACGGATCGTAAGCAGTCCGAGGAGCGGTTCGCCAAGGCCTTTCACTCCAGTCCGGCGCCGCTGGTCATCTCAGAGATCGAAACCGGGTTGTTTCTGGACGTCAATGAACGCTGGAACGAGATGCTCGGGTATGCCAGAGAGGAAATGATCGGACGGACTTCCAAGGAGGTCGGCATCTGGGCCGATCCCGCGGACCGGGACCGCATCGTGGCCAAGATAGCGGAGCAAGGGTTCTTCAAGGACGAGCCGATCCAGTTCATGACCAAGGATGGAGAGGCCAGGTACGCCTTGTGGTCCGCCGAGGTCGTGCTGTTGAACGGACACCGGGTGATGCTGTCCCTGATCCTTGACGAAACCGAGCGCAAGCTGGCCGAGGCGGCCTTGTCCACCCGGACCCGTCTTTTTCTGGGCGTCCTGACGGCCTTCTCCGCCGTGCTCCTGGTGCTGGTCGTGCAAATGGCCTGGAATATCCGCCAGCGGGAAAAGATGACTCGGGACCTGCAGGCCAGTGAGGAGAACCTCGCCACCACCCTGCATTCCATCGGCGACGGCGTGATCGCCACGGACGCCCGAGGTCTGGTGACCAATATGAATCAGGTCGCGGAAAAGCTTTGCGGCTGGTCTTTGGCTGAAGCCAAAGGCAAGTCGTTGAACGAAGTGTTTCGCATCGTCGACGCCCGGACCCGGAAGGTCATGGAAAATCCCGTACATCAAGTGATTCAGTCCGGCCGGATCGTGGGTCTGGCCAACCACACCCTGCTGCTCTCCAGGGATGGCGAGGAATACCAGATCGCCGACAGCGCGGCCCCCATCCGCGACCGCCAAGGCACGATAACCGGCGTGGTGCTGGTGTTCCGTGACGTGACCGAGGAGTATGCCGTGGAGGAGCGGTTGCGGCAAAGCGAGCAACGTTTTCAGGCGTTCATGGATGAGACCCCGGTGTACGCTTACATTAAGGACGAGAGTCTCGCCCATGTGTACAGAAACAGGCGGGTTGCGAAATTGGTGAACGTCTCGGCCGGTCAAGCCGGCGGGGATTCGGCGCGGGCGCTTTTCGATCCGGCGACCGCCGATTTGCTCGAGGAGGCGGACAGGCGGATTCTCTCCGGTGAACAGGATAGAATCGAGCTGGAATATCTGGCTCACATCGGAGGAGAACAACGCTGGTTGAATGACGTCAAGTTCGCCTTGATCCTGGCCGACGGCCGGAGAGCGGTGGGCGGATTGGCCTACGACGTCTCCGAGCGCAAGCAGGCCGAGGCGGAGCGGGAAAAAATGCAGGCCCAGTTGTTCCAGGCGCAGAAGATGGAATCCGTGGGCATTCTTGCCGGAGGCGTGGCCCACGATTTCAACAACCTGCTCCAGGCCATGGGCGGCAATATCGAGCTGTTGCTTGCGGGCAAGTCCGACGACCATCCTGACGTCGACCGCCTGAAGGCCGCGCTGCATTCCATCCAGCGGGCCGCCCAGTTGGTCAGGCAATTGCTTCTGTTCAGTCGCAAGGAGGGATCATGTCGGGTACCGGTGGACCTGAACCGGGAAGTGGAAGGCGTGGCGGACATGCTGCGGCGGACCATCCCCAAGATGGTCGCCGTGGAAACGCGTCTTGATCCCGGGCTTTGGCCGCTCTTGGCCGATCCCGTACAGATCGAACAGGTGCTGCTCAACCTGGCGAACAACTCGGTGGACGCCATGCCGGACGGAGGAATGTTTCGCATCGAAACCGGCAACGTGGTTTTGGACGAAGGCTTTGTCCGGATGCATCCCGGCTCCGATCTCGGCCGCCACGTGCTGTTGACCGTCATGGATACGGGCCGCGGCATGGACAAGGAAACACTGATTCACATTTTTGATCCCTTTTACACCACCAAGACCGTGGGCAAGGGTACCGGGCTGGGACTGGCCTCGGTGTACGGCATCGTCAAGAGCCACGGCGGCTACATCCAATGCTACAGCGAACCAGGGCAGGGGACCGTGTTCAGAATCTACCTGCCCGCGGCGGACGGACATGCGCCGGAAGAGGAGACGGAGCGGAACAGCCCGTTGGCCACGGGCCATGGCCAGGGAGAAACCATTCTGGTGGTGGACGACGAGCCGGAAATCCGTGAATTGACCCGTGAGGCCTTGGAGGCTTTGGGGTTCAAGGTGAAAAGCGCGGTCAGCGGGGAAGAGGCCCTGGAAACATACCGCCGGGAGGGCGAGGGAATCGATTTGGTGCTGCTGGATCTGAACATGCCCGGCATGGGCGGGCACAGATGCCTGCAAGAACTGCTGCGCGCCGACCCGCTGGTCAAGGTGGTGATCGCCAGCGGCTACTCATCGGAAGGGCACGGTCGACAATCCCTGTCCGCCGGCGCCAAGGGCTTTATCGGCAAGCCGTATCAATTGCGGGATTTGGAGGCCGTGATTCGGGAGGTTTTGGAGCGGTGAGATTTCGATTTGGATGGACGAGGCGGTGAGTCCGTCATCCGGGCGGCAAGGTGACGACAAGATATCGACGTGTCCGCGTCGGAAAGCCAGGGGTTGCGATGAACGTGTCAATTATGCATGACATCAGCCGTGCGAGCGTGAGGTCGTCCGGAACGGCGTTGAAACGGATTATGGTGCTGGTCGCGGTGGTCCTGTTGGCCGTGCTCGTGTTCCCCGTGCCGGGCGACGGCATCGCGAGCGGGCGGCCCATCGTCGTCAGCGGCGACGACAACTATCCTCCGTTCGCCTTTCTTGATCAGGACGGCGCTCCCGCCGGATTCATGCTCGACCTGACCCGGGCCGTTGCCCAGGCGATGGAGATGGACCTGGAAATCCGTCTGGATCCTTGGCCGGTGGTTCGCGAACAACTGATCCAGGGCGACATCGACGTGATCCAGGGCATGCTTTACTCCCCGGGACGGGATGCGACCCATGATTTCAGCCCTCCGGTCGCGGTCATTCATTACGTGGCCGTGGTGCGCAAGGGCGAAGTCGACCCGCCGAGGGATTTGGCCGATTTGGCCGGGATGCGTCTCGTGGTCCAGCGCGGCGACATCATGCACGATTACGTCGTGGACCATGGTTTGGAAGGCCAGGCCGCGGTTGTCGATTCCTTGCGGGACGTGCTGCGCGAACTGGCCCGGGGGCGGCACGAGGTGGCCCTGTTGCCCAGGCTTTCCGCGATGTACTGGATTGAAAAGGATGGTTGGAACAACCTGCTCGTGGGCCGTCATTCGTTGTTTTCCGCGGGTTTTTGCTATGCCGTGCTCAAGGGGCGGGACGATCTTCTGGCCCTTTTCAGCGAAGGCTTGCAGGTGCTCAGGGACAACAACGAATACCGTCGGATCTATGAAAAATGGATGGGGGTCTACGAAGAGGGTCCGCACTCGTTTCTCGACTTCGCGCGGTATTTCGGGATGGTGCTGCTGCCGTTGGTCGTGCTGCTGCTCGTCGCGCTGTTGTGGTCCTGGGCCTTGCGGCGGCAGGTCCGGTTGCGGACGCGCCAGCTTGCGGCCAGCGAGCAGAAGTACCGGGCATTTTTCGAAAACAGCCTGGACGCGATCCTGTTGACCACGCCCCAGGGCGGGATTCTCGCGGCCAATCCCGCGGCGTGCGCCATGTTCGGGCGAACGGAGGAGGAGATCATCCAGGCGGGCCGCCGCGGGCTGGTGGACATGTCGGACCCCCGGCTTCCGGAGTTGCTGGAACAGCGATGCGCCCACGGGAAGGCGTTGGGTGAATTGACCTTCACCCGCAAGGACGGTTCCCGGTTCCCCGCGGAGGTCAGTTCGTCCGCTTTCCGGGACTGCGAAGGCCGCGACGTGACCAGCATGATCATCCGCGACGCCACCGAGCGCAGGCAGGCCGAACGGGATCTGCTTCAGGCCAAGGAGCAGGCCGAGGCCGCCAACAAGGCCAAGAGTGAGTTTCTGGCCAACATGAGCCATGAAATCCGCACGCCCTTGAACGGCATCATGGGACTGATGCAGCTCTTGCAGGCCACGACCCTGGACGCGGATCAGCAAAAATACGTGCAGATGGTCTTCACCTCGGCCAACCGCCTGACCCGTCTGCTTTCGGACATTCTGGACCTGTCCATGATCGAGGCCGGGAAACTGTCGATTTATGAGGCCGAGTTTTCGGTCAGGGACCTGGGAAATTCCGTCATGGAGCTGTTCACGGTGCAGGCCCGGGACAAGGGCGTGGACCTGAAATGCACCTTGGACCCGGCCCTGCCCCCGCGGGTCGTCGGGGACGAGGCCCGGATTCGGCAGGTGCTGTTCAATCTGATGGGCAACGCCCTGAAGTTCACGGATCGCGGCGAGGTCCGGGTGGACATGACGCCCCTGGCTCCGGTCCGGGGAGAAGACGTCCGGATATTGTTCACCGTCTCGGACACCGGGATCGGCATTCCCGACGACAAGCTCGGCGGGCTGTTCAGGCCCTTTGTCCAGGTGGACGGCTCCTACACCCGCAAACACCAAGGCGCGGGCCTGGGGCTGGCCATCGTCAAACGGATCGTGGACCTGCTGCAAGGCCACGCCTTCGTGGAAAGCGTCGTGGGCGAGGGAACCACGGTGTACGTGGTTTTGCCGTTCAAACTGTCTGATGATGTGGTGGCATCACCGAAACGAGCCTGAACCATGAGCATTCCCAAAGAACCTCTTCCGGCCCTGATGGTCTTGTCCCTGTTCAGCGCCCGGTGGGACGTTTTTTGGCCGGACCTACGATCCGAGCTGGAGGCGTATCTCGGGCCGCTGGAAACCGTGGGGAAGCCGTTGCCGTTCACGGAAACGACGTATTACCAGGCGGAGTTCGGAGCGCCGTTGGAGCGTCGGTTGCTCGGGTTCGCCCAGGTCGTGGGGCAGGATCGGTTGCGGGAGATCAAGTTGTGGGCCCATGAACTGGAACAGCGTCATGTCCGGGACGGCAAGCGGTTGTTCAATCTGGACCCGGGACTGCTGACCCAGGAGCGGTTCGTGCTGGCCACGGGCAAGAACTTCACCCACCGCATTTATCTCGGCCAGGGCGTCTTCGCCGACCTGACCCTGATTTTTCAGGCCGGGAAGTGGCGCTCCCTGCCCTGGACCTTCCGGGACTACGCCGATCCGGCCCTGCAAGCCCAATTGACCGTACTGCGCCATGGCTACCGGGTGAAGCTGGGCGTTTGTACCGACTGATAGGGCCGGGACATTCTCGTAAGAGATTTGTGTTCTTTAGAAATATTTGTAATTTCAAGTAATTGAATTGCAAGGTGTTCAGGGGAAGCCCGCAAGGGTGGGGCAGCAATCATCGAAGTCGAAATCGCTATCGAAATCGGAACATTACCAGAAATCGATTTCGATCGCGATTTCTATTTCGATACCGACCCAAGAACGCCTGTGGTTCGAGAACAAGATTGCCTTGGACGTTCCCGACGGTTGCATTGACAGCGGTCGTCTTCCGGGAGAAAATGTCCTTTTTGCATCAAAACGCAAGGCGGGACACGGTATATGCACGAGATTCGCAAAGCCGCGACGGAGCGGACGACCAAGGAAACATCCATCAAGCTGGAACTGGTCCTGGACGGTTCCGGGGCGACCCACATCCAGACCGGCGTCGGGTTCGCCGACCACATGCTGCATCTGTTGGCTTTTTGGGCGGACTTCGACCTGAATCTGACCTGCGCCGGGGACCTGCATATCGACGCGCACCACAGCCTGGAAGACGTGGGCCTGACCCTGGGCAAGGCCCTCTCGGACGCCCTGGGGGACAAGGCCGGGATCGTCCGGCTGGGCTCATCGGTGGTTCCCATGGACGAGGCCTTGGTGGAAGTCGTGGTGGATCTCTCGGGCAGGCCGTATCTCGTGTACGACGACGAGCCGCTGCCTGCTCTGATCGCCGGAGAGGAAAAGGACGTCTGGCGGGAATTCTTCAAGTCCCTGACCCAGGAGGCCCGGATGAACCTGCATGTTCAGTATCGCTACGGCCGCAACGGCCACCATCTCGTGGAAGGGGCGTTCAAGGCCCTTGGCATGTCCCTGCGCCAGGCTGTTTCCAGGACCCGTACCGGTGTGCCGAGCACCAAAGGAAGTTGCTGATATGACGAGTCGTTTTTCGTTGATTCCGTATCTGTGCTGCATGATTCTGCTTCTGGCCGGATGCGCTCCCAAGCCCGCCGGGACGCCGCTGCCCTCCCAGGCCACGTTGGGAGTGGCCGGGTTTCACCAGCCCCATCAGGGGTGGCAGATGCTCTCCAGCACCCGTGCGGACAAATCGGTCACGCTGTCGCCTGATTTGCTGGAAGAACTGGACGGCATGCTGTCCGAGCTGCTGCGGGCCAAAGAGGATCGTCCTTTTCTGGGGACCGAGGGCACCAGGCAATGCCAGGAGCTGATTCTGTCCAAAATGGGAGGGGAGCAGGCCGGTGTTTCCGGGTTGCGCTACTGGATGGATGTCGGCCGGTGCGTCCAGACCGACTATCTCCTGATTCCCCAGGTGCTGGAGTGGAAGGAACGTGAAGGCGGCGAGTGGGGCGTGACCGAGCCGGGCATGGTCGTATTGGAACTGACCCTGCTGGATGTTCAGAACCAGTTCGTCGCCGGGCGGTTTCAGTATGACGAGCGGCAACGCTCGTTGAGCGAGGATCTGTTGCAGGCCGGCAGGTTTTTTCGCCGGGGCGGAAAATGGCTGCCCGCCAAGGAACTGGTCCGCGACGGGCTGCGTGAAGGACTGCGGGAGATGGGTTTATGATTCTTTTTCCCGCCGTTGATATCAAGAACGGACAATGCGTCAGGCTGCGCCAGGGCCGGGCGGACGACGTCACGGTCTTTTCCCCGGACCCCGCGGCCATGGCCCGGCACTGGGCGGACCTGGGCGCGGCCTGGCTGCATCTGGTGGACCTGGACGGCGCGTTTGACGGTCTGCCGGTGAACTTCGAGCTGATCAAGCGGATTTGCGCCGAGGTCTCGATCCCGGTGCAGCTTGGCGGCGGGATTCGCGACCTGACCACCGCGAAACGCTACCTGGAAGCCGGGGTCCGGCGGCTGATCATCGGCACCATGGCCCTGGAAGAGCCGGAAGCCTTCGGGGAACTCTGCGCGGCCTTGCCCGGACGGATCGGCGTGTCCCTGGACGCCGTGGACGGGGTGCTGAAGACCAAGGGCTGGGTGGCGGACAGCGGTCTGACCGTGGATCAGGTTCTGCCCCGACTTGAAGAGCAGGGCGCGGCCTTTATCATCTATACGGACATCAGCCGGGACGGGATGCACAGCGGCGTAAACCTCCCGGCCATGGAGCAGCTGGTCCGGAGCACCGACATCCCGGTCATCGCCGCGGGCGGGGTGACCAAATTGGTAGACGTTCAGACCCTGTTCCCGCTGTCAGGTCAAGGCCTGGAAGGGATCATCACCGGTCGGGCCATCTATGAGGGCACCCTGGATTTCCCGGAAGCCCTGGCCTGGATCGCGGGCCGGGAAACAAGTGACGCAAGCGCACGAGGAGGAACAAAATGACGACGATCAAGGTGACGGGGATGTCCTGCCAGCACTGCGTGAATGCGGTGACCAAGGCGCTGAGTGGTATCGAGGGGATTCAGGATATTCAGGTTTTTCTGGACAAGGGTGAGGCCCGGTTTAGTGAAACCAAGCCGGTTTCCAAGGAGGCCATCCGGGAGGCACTGAAGAAGGCCGGGCACGACCTGGGATAAAATGTCAGGGGCGATCGAAATCGGAATCGAAATCGGAATCGGAATCGGAATCGGAATCGGAATTGAAAAATGCATCACCCCGTGATTGGGCCATCTTCTTGGACATGACGTTCGATTTCGATCGCTATTTCGATTTCGATACCGATTTCAGATAGCGGGTGAGGTGTTGAGAACAAATTTTTCCTGGGTAAAAATGTTACCATGCGTTGCATTTTTCGCTGGTTGTCGGTAACGAAAAATGCAAACGGTCATCGGGTGATTGTCGCCCACGGCCCTTTGTCTCACATCTTCAAAGGAGGTAATGACGTATGCAGCGTGTTTTCAAGGGCGTTCTCGGCGTTTGGCTCGTCGCCATGGTTTTTTGCCTGGCGGTGAACGTTTCTACTGTCGAGGCGCAGCCCAAGGTGAACATCAATGAGGCTCCGGTCGAATTGTTGCAGACATTGCCGGGAATTGGCCCCGCTCTGGCGCAGCGCATTATTGAATATCGCGAGCAGACCCCTTTTGAAGCTCCTGAAGACATTATGAACGTGAGCGGCATCGGAGAGGCGACATTCGAGAAGTTGAAGGACCTCATCACCATTGAATGATTTTTTGATCGGTGTGCCTCGCGCATCGCAAGCTGCGAGAGGTTTGAAAAAAAAGCCCGGGCAATGATCCATTGCCCGGGCTTTTTGGTGCGTTTCAGCGTGGTCGCGATCAGCCGGCAAAAGCCTTTTCGAAGTTCGGCACGACCTGCTTCTTACGGCTCATCACGCCGTCCAGCCAGACTTTGTGGCCTTCGGGGGCTTTGCCGAAGGCCTTCTGGACAACGGAAGGATCGTCCGATGCGATGAGCATTTCCGAGCCTTCCTTCATGATGTCGGTGAGCAGCAGGAAGACGCTGTGGTTGCCCTTTTCGGCCTTGACCTTCTGGATGTCCTCGTACAGGGCGTCCTTGACGCCGTCCAGCAGGGACAGGTCCACGACCTCCAACTGGCCGATGCCGACCTTGGTGCCGCTCATGTTGAAGTCCTTGTAGTCCCGGAAGACCAGTTCCCGGATTGGGGTGCCTTCAACGGCGGACTTGACCTTGAACATTTCCAGGCCCAGGGCCTTACTGTCGGCCACGCCGGCGATCTTGGCCAGAGCGTCCGCGGCTTCGACGTCCTTGGGTGTACAGGTGGCGGACTTGAAGATGACCGTGTCGCTGACAATGGCGCAGAGCATGATTCCGGCGATGCTTTTGGGAATTTCCACGCCGTGGAAATCGTACATGGCCTTGATCACGGTACAGGTGCAGCCCACCGGCCAGATCCAGGCTTCAATGGGATTGGGGGTGGTGACGTCGCCCAGCTTGTGGTGGTCCACGACGCCCAGAATTTCGGCCTTGCCCAGGTTGTCCAGGCTTTGGGCGAGATCGGAGTGGTCGACCAGAAAGATCTGCTTGCCTTCGGCGTCCGTGACGATTTCCGGAGCACCGACGCCGAACTTGTCCAGCACGAACTTGGTTTCCGGATTGAGTTCGCCCTGAGCTGCCGGCTTGGCTTCCACGCCGAGCTTGCTCTTCAGATCGGCCAAGGCGATCGCCGCGCAAACCGAGTCGCTATCGGGACTCTTGTGTCCTACAACATAAACAGCCATTCATGACCTCCTCTTGTTACATTTTCATGGTGATTCGGAACCGATATCATTATCCTCAAAAAAAGCTTGTGCATAATAGCACAAAGCATCGGCGCTGCCAAGAGCATTTGACGCCTTACCGATATAAGGCGTTCATGATGCCTTGGGCGATGTCGTCGATATCCAGGATTTCATCCGCCAATCCGGCATCCACGATGGCCTTGGGCATGCCGTATACCACGCAACTGGCGTCGTCCTGAGCCAGAATATAACCATTTTTTAGTTTGAGCTGTCTGATGCCTTCCAGGCCGTCGCTGCCCATGCCGGTGAGGATCACGCCGACGCCTCGTTTGCCCACGCCCTGGGCCACGGAGGCGATGAGCACGTTGGCCGAGGGTTTGTACAGGGCTTCCTTGGGCTCGGGGCTGACCAGCAGGTCGATCCGGCTGACTTTTTGATCGATGGACAGGTGCTGCCCCCCCGGCGCGACAAAGGCCACGCCGGCCTGGACCCGGTCTCCGGCTTCGGCTTCCTTGACTTTGATTTGGCAGACGGCGTCCAAGCGTTTGGCGAAAGGACCGGTGAAGGCCTGGGGCATGTGCTGGGCGATGAGAATGCAGGCCGGAAAGTTCGCCGGAAGCTTGGACAGGACTTTCTGAATGGCCGGCGGTCCGCCGGTGGACACGCCGATGGCCACGACGTCCCGGGACTGAGGTCCTTTTTTGGGTATGGCGTCCAGGGAAGGCTTGCCCATCGTCGGCACGGAGACCGTCTCGATCTTGCGTGGCGCGCGCGGGGCCCGGATTTTGCGTCTGGCTACGATTTTGACCTTGGAGCGCAGGTCGTTTTCGATTTTGACGATGTCCAGGGAGACCCGGGAGAGCTGCTTGGGAATGAAGTCCACGGCCCCGAGTTCCATGGCTTTCAGGGTTGCTTCGGCGCCTTCGGTGGTCAGGGAACTGACCATGATCACGGGCCGGGGCATTTCCATCATGATGTGCCGCAGGGCGGTCAACCCGTCCATGCGCGGCATTTCAATGTCCATGGTGATCACGTCCGGCTGGAGCTGGCGGGCCTTGTCCAGGCCTTCGGATCCGTCCCGGGCCGTGCCCACGACCTGGATTTCCGGGTCCCCGTCGAGCATGGTGCTCAGGGCCTTGCGCATGAAGGCGGAATCGTCAACAACAAGTACTTTGATCATTGGGCGTCTCTACGGAGTCAGGGGGGAAATTCACCTGACTCGTTGCAAGTTGATGGTTGCAGGTTGATGGCGGAACAATGCGTCGCGTCGAGGGCGAGGTGCAAAAGGGAATCGGTTACGCGTCGACGACGTCCTGGAACTCCACATGGCCGGTAACGTTGACCTGGCGCAGGTTCTTAAAGTCGGGTTTCTCGGCTTCTTCCAACCATATTTTGACCAGATCGTCCTGCCATTGTTGGCCGGCCCCTTCTTGCAGGATATCCCGTACCACGTTCATGGGCAGGGCCTTGCGGTAGGCCCGGTCCGAGGTCATGGCCTCGAAGGAGTCCACGACGCTGAGGATGCGGGCCAGAAAGGGGATTTCTTCCTGTTGCAGGCCCATGGGGTATCCGGTGCCGTCCACGCGCTCATGGTGGTAGAAGATGATCGGCAGGATGTTGCCGAACGAGGTCACCTGATTCAAGATCGCCCGCCCCAGCTCGGGATGGCGCTGCATCACGGTGAATTCCTCGGTTGTGAGCTTGGAGGGTTTGTTCAGAATGACGTCCGGGATGCCGATTTTGCCGATATCGTGCAGGATGCCCCCGGTGTACAACAGGTGAAGGTCTTCCTTGGACAGCCCCAGCCGGTTGCCGAGGTGCGTCGCGTAGATGGCGACCCGCTCGGAATGGCCTCGCGTATAGACGTCCTTGGCTTCCACGGCCTGGGCAAAGGATCGGATGACCTCCAGGTTCATGTCCCAGAGTTGACCGTAGAGCCGGGCGTTTTCGAATGCCGACGCGGTATGGGCGGCAAAGACGTTCAGCAGCTGGGAATGCTCGCGGGTGAAGTCCGGCTTGTCGGTGTTGCGCAACAGCACGATGGAGCCGACGCTCTTCATGCGCGTGGGCATGGCCGCGGCCATGATGGAGGTGATGGAGGCGTCCGGAGGAGGGCCTTCGGTGCTCAACTGAGGAGGCCCCTTTTTGCTCAAGAGGATCAGTTCCGGAAGTTGTTGGCGAAACACCCGCTCTCCGAGAAGCTTGACCCAGGTTCCGAGTTGCGGATTGTTGCGCAACAGGCTGCCACGCATGGCTTTGGACTGGAGCCCCTCGTTGTCCTGGAGGAAAAGCACCACTCCGTCCGGATTGAAGTTCTTTTGCACCTGGGACAGGAATTCGTTGGTCAACGACTTCATGTCCAGCTTGGTGTTCATGGCCTGGCTGAGGTTCAGGACCCGAACGATGTTGGTTAGTTTCTTGCGGTCTTCGCGGTTGCGCCGGATTTGGAGAATACGTTCAACCTTGAGCAGGAGGTGGCTGATGTTGAACGGCTTGGGCAGATAGTCGGCCGCTCCGAGACGGATGCTCTCCACCGCCGTTTCAATGCTCCCGAAGCCGGTCATGATCAAAAAATCAGCCTCGGAGTGGCCGTCCTTGAGCTTTTTTAAAAGTTCCAAGCCGCTCATTGTCGGCATTCGCAGATCACTGATGACGAGATCCAGCCCAGGCAAATGGCTCAGCATACGCAGGGCGGATGGTCCGTCATGAGCGACATGGACGGTAAACCCGGCTTCGGTCAACGCTTCCTTGCAGATGTCCAGCAGGCTTTGTTCGTCGTCGACAATCAGGATGCTCGCTTTGGGCTCCTCATTCACAACCATAAAGTATCCTCAATCATGCTTGGACTGACCGCCTTCGGCGGTGATTAACGGATATATTCACTTCATTCGCGGCACTTTGCCTGATTGAAGAAGACAAGGTCAAGGGGAAAAAAATCACGTCGTGGTTTGAATGATCGCTTTTAATTCGGTGACGAGATTGAAACGGAACCATTGAAAAGATCAGACGAAAAGAGAACTCTTGCATTCCGTCTAAAAATAGGTATGAATACCTTTTTTACGGGATGTGGCTCAGCTTGGTAGAGCGCAGCGTTCGGGACGCTGAGGCCGGAGGTTCGAATCCTCTCATCCCGACCAGAAAATTCAAGGGGTTGCAGGCGAGATGCTTGCAACCCCTTTTTTCGTTCCATGGATCAACAACAAGGCTGCCGCCCTCCGCGACAGGGGGGACGGCGTCGGCAAGGTAGACGGTATCCTGGACGAAATTTTCCGGTTTCACCGAGCGTACAGCCCAGCAAGTTTGATTTGCATTTCCCCTCGTGGTAAATGCGAAACACGTAACATCTCTTTCTTCCTTCAGCCTGGAGGAGCCCTCAGTGAAATCCGACTTCAAGGAAAACCTCAAGGAAGTCGTTCTGGCCGTGCTGCCCATCTCCGTGGTGGTCATTCTGCTTCAGGTCTTTCTCGTCCATCTGCCCTGGGAGGTGTTCGCGCGGTTTCTCATCGGCGCTGCCATGGTCCTGGCCGGTTTGTTGCTGTTTCTCCAGGGGGTCAAGGTTGGGCTGTTGCCCATGGGCGAGGCCGTGGGCAGCGAGCTGCCCAAGCATGGCTCAATGATCTTTATGCTTGTATTCGCCTTTATCCTCGGGTTCGCCGTGACCGTGGCCGAGCCGGATGTAAGGGTGCTTGCCCATCAGGTGGATATCGTTTCCGACGGGATGGTCAGCAGTAACGTGTTGATCTACACCGTGGCCGCCGGAGTGGCGTTTTTCGTGGCCCTGGCCATGCTGCGCATCGTGCTGCGCGTGCCCATCGCCTGGCTCTACGGCGTCAGCTACCTTTTGATCATCGTCCTTTCCTTCATCGCGCCAGCGTCCTTCGTGCCCATTGCCTTTGACGCCGGGGGCGTGACCACCGGTCCGGTGACCGTGCCGTTCATCCTGGCTCTGGGGTTGGGCGCCGTGGCGGTCATGGGCGGACGGTCCTCCTTTTCCGACGGTTTCGGTTTGGTAGGGCTCGCTTCCATCGGGCCGGTGATCGGCGTGATGATTTTGGGGATGATTTACGGATGAATACGATTCTGGCCTTTCTGGATTTCAGCCACGTCTCGCTGGAGGTCTTGCAGGCCCTGGCCCCTTTGGTGGTATTTTTCCTGTTTTTCCAGCTTGTCTACCTCAAGCTGCCCCGAACGTTCGTGCTGAACATGATCAAGGGGGTGGTGCTGTGCGTCGTGGGATTGATTCTGTTCCTGCAAGGCGTTCAGGTGGGGTTCATGCCCGTGGGCACGGCCATGGGAGGGATTCTGGGAGCCATGGAAACGACTTGGCCGCTGATCCTCATTGGCTTTTTACTGGGCTTGGTGGCCACCATCGCCGAACCGGCGGTGCACATCCTGAGTTACGAGGTGGAAAAGGCCTCGGCGGGCAGTATCCGCGAGAAGACCATTCTCGCGACCCTGTCCCTCGGGGTGGCCCTGTTCGTGGGCTTGGGCATGGCCAAAATCATCTACGGCGTGCCCATCCATTACATTCTCGTGCCGGGGTATCTCCTGGCCCTGGTGCTGATGCGCTTTTGCGACCCGACCTTCGTCGCCATCGCCTTTGACGCCGGAGGAGTCGCCACCGGTCCCATGACCGTGACCTTCGTGCTCGCCGTGGCCCTGGGCATCGCCACGGCGATGGAAGGCCGGGATCCCGTCCTGGACGGCTTCGGCCTGATTGCCCTGGTGGCCATGGCCCCGATTCTCTCGGTCATGGTCCTTGGACTGATCGTCACTTCCGTGAAGAAAAGGAGTTGAGCGTGGACCTGAATATTCCCTTTGACCTGATCGTCACCATCGTGAATAAGGGCGGCAGCGAGACCATTATTTCGGCCACCAAGTCCGCCGGGGCCGAGGGGGGGACGATCATTCCCGGTCGGGGCACCGGAATCCGGGAGCAAAAGAAACTGTGGGGCATCCCCATCGAGCCGGAAAAGGACATCATTTTGACCATCGTCCCCCAGGAAAAAACCCAAACCGTTCTTGACGCCATTCTGGTCCAGGGCAACCTGAACACACCCGGCGCGGGCATCGCCTTCGTGGTGGACCTGAAAAAGGTCGTCGGCATCTGCCACATGTGCCAGCCGGAGACCTGACCCGGCTCATCTTCCTTGTCGCCGGGCGAGTCTCCCCCCTGCGGACCTTCCGCCGGCTACTGCGGAGAGTGGACGGTGGTCCGGAAGTCCGGAGAGTGCAGCCCCATGCGGCGCATGATCTTCTGGACGGCCACCCGGCTGAGTCCGGCCATTTTGGCGGCCTTGGAGATGTTGCCGTTGGTGGTGAAGAGCAGGTTTTGCACGTAGGAGCGGGTGAACTGTTCCAGCATCCGGTTGCGGGCCTCGATGTAGGGCTCCAGGGTCATGTTGGCGTATTGAAGGACCAGTGACTGTACGGGGCTCGCGCCGGGGTGTTCCACGGCGTGGATGTGCAGGGTTTCGATTTCTTCATCCTTGCAGAAAATCAGCATCCGGCGGACGAAGTTTTGCAGCTCCCGGATGTTGCCCGGCCAGTTGCGGCGCATCAGTTCTTCCGTGGCCGCCGGGGAAAAGCGTTTGGTCGGGATTTCCAGTTCCGCGCAGAATTTTTTGCTGAAGTGGTCCACGAGCAGGGGAATGTCCTCACGGATATCCCGCAAGGTCGGCGTACGGACCGTGACCACGTTCAGCCGGTAAAACAGATCCTCCCTGAAGGTCCGCTCGTTGATCTTCTTTTCCAGGTCCTGGTTGGTACTGGCCAGGATGCGCACGTTGATCCTCTTGCTCTTAACCCCGCCCAAAGGCCGCAGTTCCTGCTCCTGGAGCACGCGCAGCAACTTGGTTTGCAGGGTGACGGGAATATCGCCGATTTCATCCAAAAGCAGTGTCGATCCGTCGGCTTCTTCGAAAAGCCCGACATAGTCCGTATCCGCTCCGGTAAACGCTCCCTTTTTGTGCCCGAACAGCTCGCTCTCCAAGAGCTGTTCCGGGATGGCCGGGCAGTTCACCGCAAGAAAGGGGCGGGATTTGCGCTTGCTCAGGTCGTGGATGGCCCGGGCGACCAACTCCTTGCCCGTGCCGCTCTGGCCGCGGATGAGCACCGTATAATTGGTGTGGGCCAAGGCCTGGATGGTGTCGTAGAGTCGGCGCATGGGCGCGGTCTGGCCGACGAAGTTCGCGAACGAGTTTTGTTCCGAAATCTTGGCCCGCAGGTTCAGGTTTTCGCGGATCAGTCGACCGCGTTCCAGACCCTTGCGCAGAACCCGCAGCAGGTCGGGGATTTCAAAAGGCTTGGTCACGAAGTCGTAGGCCCCTTGCCGGATGGCTTCCACCGCGGTCTCAATGCTGCCGTAGGCGGTCATCATGATCACGGTGACGTTGGGGTCCGTCTCTCGGATGCGGGCGAGCAGAGCCATCCCGTCCATCTCCGGCATTCGGATGTCCAGCAGAATCAGCTCAAAGGTGCGCGTGCCGATCAGTTCCAGCCCTTCCACCGGATTGGATGCGGTGACCACGGAAACACCTTCCAATTCAAGGGAGAGCACGCGGCTCAGCCCCTGGAGCATATCCACTTCGTCGTCAATGATCAGGAGTTGCTGCTGGGTCATATGGAGCTGGAACCTCGAAAAGGGTTGAAGACCTTGTGGCCGGATAGGGCGGGTGCGTCCTTCCCGTCGCGATTCCGGCCGCACAGGATTGCGCCAAGATCCTACTCGGCCTTCAACGCCTTGTAAATTTCCGCCTTTGAAATGCAAATCCAGGCTTGCAATGCCAAGCAGGGATAGCATCAACCCAGGATGGCATCTGCGCTTTTGTGTTCTTGCAATATACTGAAAAAATGGTGTTTTCTTTTTGAAGCTGGTCAGGCTTGCTTTTTGCTTCCGCGAGAAGGCCGGGATGGTCCCGGAACGGGCAGGTCCTGGGAACGAGCCGCGTTTTGAGGCTCCCCGCGTCCAGGGCCTTGATCATTCACGAACACCTTTTCTCAGGAGGAAGCGAAATGGCCGAAGCTTCGAAGCAGCAATCCGATATCGTCATCGACCGTGGAAAATGGGAATGGTCCGAACTGTGGAAAAAGGAGGACTGGTGGGCGATTTGGCTGGGCTTTGCGATCCTGGTCATTGGCTTGGTCATTTTTTTACCCAGACCGCCGGCGGACATGCACGAGAAACTGGCCAAGGCCGAGGCAACCATGGCCGTCGAGGATGCCCGCGCGCCGTTCCATACCATCGAATGGCACGGGGCCAACGACGCCATGTCCGGACTGCGGGCGCGCAATGAGCCCCACGGCAAAACTATCGCCAAGTGGCTGGAGATGCCGGGCCGGTGGACGAGCAGCCCCATGGAGTCCTTCTATCTGAGCGAGTCCGCGGCCGCGGAGCGGCGGGCCGCGGCCGAACCGGCCTACAAGGAAGCTCAGGAAGCGACCAAGGCCGCTCTGGAACGGGCCAAGGAGCTCCAGTCGCTGGCCGCTGAGGAAGGGTTCCGCAACGAAACCCTCAACGAAGAGGCCGAGGCGGGAATTCGGGAATGGCGTCAGGCCAGGGAAAAGGAGCGGGGCAGCCTGCGCTCCAGAGCCACGGTCCAGGCCTACAACAAGATCCCCTATATGGTCGGGATCATGATTCTCTTTACGCTTTTTTTCGGTGTCGGTGCCCGGTTCATGAGCATCGGTTCGACCAACCTGATGAAGGGCTTTTGGTTCGTTTTCCTGCTGGCTGTTGTCGCGGAGATGATCGGTCAACAGAATACCATGCGCGAATATGGTTTCGGCGGCCTGATCTGGGCCATTCTCGGGGGCATGCTGATCAGTAACACCGTGGGCGTGCCGAACTTCCTGAAACCGGCCCTGCAGACCGAGTATTACATCAAGACCGGCCTGGTACTTTTGGGCGCTGAAATCCTGTTCAGCAAGATCATGCTCATCGGTCAGGCCGGCGTGGTCGTGGCCTGGGTCGTCACCCCCACGGTGCTCATCCTGACCTACATCTTCGGGCAGCGGGTTCTGAAGATGGAGTCCAAGACCCTGAACATCACGATCTCCGCGGACATGTCCGTCTGCGGCGTGTCCGCGGCCATTGCCACGGCCGCGGCCTGCCGGGCCAAGAAGGAGGAGTTGACCATCGCCGTGGGCTTGTCCATGCTCTTCACCGCGATCATGATGATCGCCCTGCCAACCTTCATCGTCTCCGTGGGCATGCACCCGGTCCTAGGCGGCGCCTGGATTGGTGGGACCATCGACTCCACCGGCGCGGTGGTGGCGGCCGGAGCCTTCCTGGGCGAGGTCGGGATGTTCGTGGCCGCGACCGTGAAGATGATCCAGAACATCCTCATCGGCGTGATCGCTTTCGGCGTGGCCGTGTACTGGTGCGCCCGGGTGGATTGCGTGCCCGGTCAGCAGGTCAGCAAGATGGAAATCTGGTACCGCTTTCCCAAGTTCGTGCTGGGCTTCATCGCCGCCTCAATCATTTTTTCCTGGATGCTGATCACCATGGGCAGCGTCGGCGACGTGATGATCGACCAGGGGGTGCTGCGCGGCTTCTCCCGCCCGATCCGGGAATGGTTCTTCATTCTGGCCTTTGCCAGCATCGGCCTGTCCTCCGACTTCCGGTCAATGGCCCAACATTTCAAGGGCGGCAAGCCGGTCATCCTGTACGTCTGCGGGCAGACCCTGAACCTGATCCTGACGCTGCTCGTGGCCTACCTGATGTACTTCGTGGTATTCCCGCACGTCACCGAAAGTCTGATGGGCTAATCGTTGGTCGGGTGTAAAATCCAAGGGAGAGCGGTCATGCATGCGTCAAAAGACGATCAGGGCGGTCGGCGCGGCCACGGGAAGCTGAAAGGCTGGATCGGACTGGCCGTCGGCGTGATCCTGGTCTGGGTGATGGCCTATGTCGTGCTGCCCTGGGGCCAGACCCTGCCGCACATTCGCCCGGTGATGGAGGCCATCGCCGACTCCAACGTGGATACCGGTACCTACTGGTACTCCCAGTGCGAGAACACAGCGCTCGCCCAAATGCATATCCGCAATACCCTGCGCAACCAGTAGCCCGGTCCGCCCGGCGGACGGCCAAGGCTCCGGATAAACAAAAAAGCGGCCCTGGAAAACCGATCTCGGTTTTCCAGGGCCGCTTCATTTTATTGCTGTCCAGGAACCGCGGTCGATTCTCAGTTCACGACTCCGCCCGATACTCCACCGGACTAATATTCATCTTGCGGATGATCTTCTGGAGGGCCACCCGGCTCATGTCGGCCATTTTGGCGGCTTGGGAGACGTTGCCTCCGGCCTTGGAGAGGAGGTCGCCCACGTACTCCGCGGTAAAGGCGTTGACCGCCCTGGCCTTGGCTTCGGCGTAGGATTCGACCTCGCCGGTTCCCGCCGCGTTTTCCGTTGTGGGACGCGTGGAGTGCCGGCCGTCGACCATTTTCAGGACGGACAGGTTCAACTCCTCGCCAGGGCAGAAAATGATCAGTCTGCGCACGAAGTTCTTCAATTCCCGGACATTTCCCGGCCATTCCCTGTGCATCAGGACCTCCAGGAGGTCCGAGGAGACGATCTTGGGAGCGGTGTTCAGTTCGACGGCGGACAAGCGGTTGAAGTGGTGGACGAGCAGGGGGATGTCGTCGACGATCTCCCTGAGGGGCGGGGTGCGGACGCTGACCACGTTCAGGCGGTAAAACAGGTCTTCCCGAAAGCTTTTGTCCTGGATCTTATGCTCCAGATCCTGGTTGGTGGTGGACACGATCCGGACATCCACCTTTTTGTTCCCGCTGCTGCCCAGGGGGCGGATTTCCTGTTCCTGGAGGGCGCGCAGGAGTTTGGTCTGCACAGAAACCGGGATGTCCGCGATTTCGTCCAGGTGCAGGCTGGAGCCGTTGGCTTCGACGAAAAGACCCTTGTGGTCTTTCAGGGCACCGGTGAAGGCGCCTTTTTTGTGTCCGAACAGCTCGCTTTCCAGAAGGTGTTCCGGAATGGCCGGGCAGTTCACGGAGACCAGGACCTTTTCGCCCCGTCGGCTCAAGGCGTGGATGGCCTTGGCCGCCAGCTCCTTGCCCGTGCCGGACTCGCCCCGGATCAACACGGGATAGTCGGTCCCGGCCACGGAACGGATGGTCTCGTAGAGCTGGCGCATGGGTGGGCTCTGCCCCACGAACTCCTCCAGCATGGTCTTTTCGGAGATCTTTTGGCGCAGGCTCTGGTTTTCCCGAATCAAGCCGCTGCGTTCCAGGGCTTTTCTGATCAGCCTTACCAGGTCCGGGATGTCGAAGGGCTTGGTGATGAAGTCGTAGGCCCCCATTTTGATGGACTGCACCGCGATTTCGATGTTTCCGTACGCCGTCATCATGATCACGGTCACCTTGGGGTCCGCAGCTTTGACATGCTCCAGAAGCTCCATGCCGTTCATTTCCGGCATCCGGACATCCATCAGGACGAGGTCGAAGGAGGTCTCGGAGACCATCTCCAGAGCCTTCAAAGGACTGGGCGTGACCGTGATGTTCGTGTTGTCCAGTTCGTAAGGCAGTATCCGCCGCAACCCGTCAAGCATGTCCCGCTCATCGTCCACGATGAGTACGCTGAATTGATGCATGGTCGTTCCTCTTATTCGTTCGCGTGCACGCTCAATTGTTCTCTCCGTCCAGCGGAAGATCGATCCGGAACTCCGTCCATTCTCCTGGTTTGCTCAGGACGCTGATTTCTCCGCCGTGTTCCCGGACAATGCCGTAGCTCACTGAAAGTCCCAGGCCGGTCCCCTCCCCGGTGTTCTTGGTACTGAAAAACGGATCGAAAATTTTATCCTGGATGTATTCCGGTATGCCGTGCCCGTTGTCCCGGATCACGAGACGAACGGTTTTGGCGGCGGGGAAGGAGTCGGTTTCCAAGGTGATGCGGCCATCTCGGCCTTCGATGGCCTGATGGGCGTTCATCAGCAGGTTCAGGACCACCTGCTTCATTTTGTTCACGTCCATGCTCTGCGAAGGCAGGTCCGGATCCAGTCTTTGCTCCACGATGACGCCTTGCTTCTTGAACTGCTCGGCGACCATGGTCAGGACGTCGTCCACGATCTGGTTGAAGGACGCCGTCTGTTTCTTGGTCTCCGGACTGCGGGCAAAGTGCAGCAGGTCGCTGACGATGCGCTTGCAGTTCAGGGTCTGCTTTTCAATGGTGCTCAGGTCCTTGAGTCCCTGGGGGTAGTCGGCGAGTTGACGCTTGAGCAGCTCCACGTAGCAGAGGATCACCCCCAAAGGATTGTTGATCTCATGGGCCACGCCGGCGGCCAACTGGCCCATGGCCACCATTTTCTCGGTCTGTTGGATCTTCTGCTCCACATGCTTTTGGTCGGTGATTTCCTTGACGTAGCGGATGACGCTTTCCACTTCCCCCTGCTCGTCCGTGACCGGATAGCAATGGACCTGAAAGATGCCTTGTTGGGCCGGACAACTGCTTTCGTAGACCACCGCCGACCTAGTGTGCATCGCCGTCTTCAGGCCGCACTCCTTGCACGGGTTTTCTCCGCTGCCGTGGATCTCGAAACACTTTCGCCCGATGACCTCTTCCGTGTCCACGTTGTAGCGTTCGGTGTAGGCCTTGTTGACCATTCGGATGCCGAAATCCCGGCCCATCAACACCACCTGGTCGGTGATTCCGTCAAACACGGATTGGAGCAGTTCCTTGCTCTGAATCAGTTTCTCCATGTTCTGCAAGCTTTCCACGGCAATGCCGATCTGGCGGCCGATGGACAGCAGCAGTTCCATCTGTTCCTGGGTGACGAACTTGCAGTCCACGCCGATAAAGGAGAGCACTCCGAGGATTTCGCCGCGACAGAGCAGGGGAATGTTCAGATTGCCGGCTGCCTCCCGGCGGTCGAAGCAGCTGGCCTGACCATTGGCGGCCTGGGCAATGGCGTCCACCAGCCGATTGGGCCGGGCTTCCAGGACTGTGGGGACGACGTGTTGCAAGGGAACGGCGGGCGGCAGGTCGGCGGCGTTTTCCTGGTATTGCAGCGTCAGTTGCTGGTGGGCCTTGTCGTAGAGGTAGATGCCGGAGCCCTGGGCCGGGAAGACCTGGAGCGTGCGTTGTTGGACCTGGGGCAGGATTTCGGACAGCGAGACCGCCGCCGTGGTCAGTTCGGCCAGGGCGTTAAGGGTCTGCAACTCCTGTTTTCTGGCCCGAACCTTCTCTTGCAGCAGCTGTTCGGACTGTTGCAAGGCCTCGGTCCTACGGGCCACTTTTCCTTCCAGGTCCTGGGCGTAGTTCTTCAACTCCTGTTTGGTACGGCGCAGATGATCGGACATGCTTACCGCGGCTTCGGTCAGCTCCTGGATTTCGTCCCGTGGATCCATGGGGTTTGGGCTGGGCAGATATTCGCGCAGGCTTTTTTCTTCGGCTTCCTCCCGGAAAATATTCAGCACTCCGTGCAGGTTGTTGACCACGGCTCGGTTGAAGATGAAGGCCATGAGCAGAAAGAAGAGGGTTGCCCCCAGAAACAGGGAGAAAAAGACCGAGGCCGCCTGATCCCGGATCTCGGCCAGGGCCTTGTGCACCGGAATGCCCACGGCCATCACCCCGGCCAGATCGCCGGGCTGGTTCCAGAATCCGCGTTCCGTGCCGTACATGTCCAGCATGTCCCGCGGGGCGTGGACCGGATCGCCATGACAGCTCATGCAGGATTCCTCGAAGTAGACGGGCTTGAAGCGCATGAACTGTTTTTCGTCCTCGACGTTCAGCGTGCCCTGCCAGTTTTGGAGTTCCGGATTGAGCTGAAACAGATTGATCATGGAGAGTTCCAGACTGTTGGCCTCGGACCTGGGATTGCGGGCGTTGCGGGCCACTCGCCGGTATTCGTAGTGGGGCAGAACCTGATTGAAATTGTCCATCACGGCCCGTCCGACGTAGGAGGTGGACATGGCCTGGACCATGAAGAACTCCTCACCGAATTCCTCGGACATTCGCGGCCGCAGTTCGTCACGAACGTACTTGCGGCTGGCCTCCACCGCGGCCATGACCATCATGGTCTTTTCGTAGGCGTGTTTTTCCATCTGCGCCGTTTCGCGCAGATAGATCAGGTAGGCTCCGGCGAAGCAGACCAGGAGCAGACTCAAACCCGTGGCCACCAGGAACCTGGATCTGAATCCCAAGGATTTGTGGAAGAGATGGCTTTTGCCTGACTGGCTGGTTTCATCGGCGGGGCTTTTGGGAGGCATGGCGGACCTCGAACAAGATTCAGGATTCAGGATTCAGGATTCAGGATTCAGAAGTCAGGAGTTGAAAGGAGCAGTGGTGCGGAGCATATGTCACACATGGTCGTATTGCAAACTTTAGTTGTCAATGTGGTGCTAATAGATGTTTCTGGTGAAAGGGCGATGATCAAAAGGCACTTATGGAAATGGTTTGGGTGCAGTTCTTAATGCTTTGATATGAAATATTAATTTTTTATTTTCTGGCAATGTGGATCGCTTGGCTCGGAGTTTGCTTTGCTTGAGAAAAGATTCACTCGTCACGGTTACGCGGTTCATGTCAAGGCGGTTTGCAGAGGGCTTTCCGGTATGGCGTGAGAGGACCGCGTTGATGGTACCAACCCGCAACATTTAAGGAGGTTTTTCACATGGCGGAAAATCAAACGGACAATGTGGTTACTGAAACCAAAATCCCCATGATCACCCAGATGCACACCACCGAGGACTGGTGGGCCATCTGGCTGGGTGGGTTGATTCTCATCCTGGCGGTACTTGCGGCCATGGCGGCCAAGCCGGACGTTGCCAGCATGGCTGAATTTCGGGCAACCATGGAACGTGAGTCGGAAATGGCCGGATTCCGGACAATTGCCTATACAGAGGCCGAGGCCAAATTGAACTCCGTTAGAGCCCGCGATCACGGTTTTCTGAAGACCATCAACAGTTATCTTGCCAAGCCAGGTCGGTGGAGTAGCAATCCTCTGGACTCCCTGTACCGCAGCGAGGCCGCGGCGGCTGAAATCCGCGCAGCCAACGCCGAGCGCCTGCAGCGGGCCACCGATCGTCTAAACGAAGCCCGGGCCAATGCCCAGGCTGCTGAGGATCTGGCCAGGGAAGCGAATTTTCAGAACACCCAGCTGAACCAGGAAGCCCGCGCCCTACTGGGTGAGTGGCGCGCAGCCCGGAGCAGCCACTCCAGCGCTCGTAGCGCGGCCAATACCCAGCCCTTCAACCGGATTCCCACATTGTTGGGGCTGATGGTCATAACGGCCTTGATTTTTGCCATTGGCGGCAAGTTCATGGGCTATAATCTAGGGCAGTATTTTGCCGGCTTCCCCATTGTTTTCGGGCTGGCGGTTCTTTCCTACGTCATTGCCGGGCAGGAAACCATCAGAGCCTACGGATTCTCCTACGTCTTGTGGGGTATCGCGCTGGGCATGCTCATCTCCAACACCATTGGAACGCCCAAGTTTCTCAAGACAGCGGCCCAAACCGAATACTTCATCAAGACCGGTCTGGTCCTTCTGGGCGCCAGCATCCTGATCAACCTGATCCTGATGGTCGGTCTGCCCGGTATCTTCGTCACCTGGGTGGTCACGCCCATCGTGCTCATCGGTACCTACTGGTTCGGTCAGAATGTGATCAAGGTGGAATCCAAGCAGTTGAACATCACGGTTTCCTCGGACATGAGCGTTTCCGGCGTGTCCGCGGCCATCGCCGCCGCCGCCGCCTCCCGGGCCAAGAAGGAAGAATTGACCCTGGCCATCGGCATGTCCATGATCTTCGTGGTGGTCATGATCTTCGCCCTGCCGACCTTTGCCAACTGGGTGGGCATGCATCCGGTCTGGGCCGGCGCCTGGTTGGGCGGCACGGTTGACAACACCGGTTCCGTGGTTGCCGCTGGTGAATTGATCGGTCCGGAAGCCATGTACGTGGCCGCGACCATCAAGATGATCCAGAACGTGATGATCGGCGTGATGGCCTTTGGCGTGGCCGCCTACTGGTGCCTGAAGGTTGAGCCTGAACGCGCCTGCGCCGCCGGATCCACCCCCATGAAGTTCACCGCCGCCGGGGCCCTGTCCGAAATCTGGTACCGGTTCCCCAAGTTCATTCTGGGTTTCATCGGCGCGTCCATCATTTTCTCCGCCTTGGGCGCGAGCATGGGGGAAGACTGGCAGCAGGCCATGATTCGTAGTGGAGCCCTGGCCTGGGCCAATGGCTTCCGTGACTGGTTCTTCGCCATCGCCTTCGTGAGCATCGGCTTGAGCATCAGCTACAAGGAACTCAAGGAGCCCCTGAAGGGCGGCAAGGCACTGATCCTGTACGTTTGCGGTCAGAGCTTCAACCTCCTGCTTACCGCCTTCGTGGCCTACATCATGTTCATGGTCCTGTTCCGCGACGTCACCGACCGGCTGATGTCCATGGGCCTGTAATCGCCTGATTCTGCATGGAGCAGGGAAAATTGTCCTCCAACAACCAACAGGCCGGGGACGGGAAACCGTCCCCGGCTTCCCCTTTGCGACGCGAAGACCACAGTCGATGGCGCGGTCTGGCGCGCTTGGCCTTGGGTATCGCCTTGATCGTCGGCTTTGTCGTCATCCTGGCCAACCTGGAGCGAGTCACGGGGAAAAGTCGGACCATCGAGGCGTTGCGCGAGCGGGATATCTACGTCGGAGCTTGGTACTGGGACAGTATCCAAGAGGTCTCCGAGGCCATGAGTTTCATGCGTGGGGCCTTGGGCAGAGGCGAGAAAAAGGACGATTGACGCCGGGTCAGCTTCTGTTTCGCAATCCACCTCGCCACGTCTTCCCGAGCGAACAAAATCCGCTTACAGAACTGCTTACAGACCACGGCAATCTTTTCGATCCCCTCCAAATGGAGCGTTTATTCCGTGCCCATTGATCCCGAATCCAAACTTCTCAAGGTCCAACTCAAGGCTATCCTGGCCGAGGAACGGGAGTTCGCCTCCAGGGTGGTCTATTTCCGCCGCGCCGATACCCAGCCGCCGTGGTGGTACAACTTCATCCCATTTAAATTTCTGGTCGAATATTTCGTTCGTAAAAAAGAAACAACGCAGTTCAGCCAAAAGCATTTGCGCTTCAAGGAAACGGCCTTGCGGGCGGCGGAGGAAGTCGTCCGGTCCGGGAACACGGAGCGCCCTCGGCAGGAAATGAAGGGGGAACTGCGGGAGTTCTGGATGCGCGAGCAGAAGCTGGAGTCCCGGGAGGTCTATGAAAACCTGTCCGCCATGATGGACCTGCTCATGGATCACTATCTGCGACTGCTGCAAACCAGGGAGCGGGAATACCTGCTGATGGTTCGCGGGGCCTATCGGGACCGACCGGCATACCAGGAATTCCTGACCCGCATGGAGCAGGTGGAACACGCCATTGACCAGGGAGTCGTGGAGGCCCTGGGAAAAACCTGGCCGGAGCCGTACATCCAGAGCAAGCAAAAGGCCATCCGAGACGTCCGCAAGCGGGCACTGGACGACGCATTTTAGCAGAGCTTTCTTCCGAAAAAACATTAAACCGCGCTCCAAACGGAAACGCGGTTCCATCACAGGCAGTTACCTTTTCTCGCCTCCTGAATTCTGAATTCTGACTCCTGAATCCTCCTCTTTCAAACCGCCTCTCCCTGAAAGAAAAACCGCAGCTCCTCCTCCCGCATCTCCGCCATCCGTTCCTCAATCCGGCTCATGACCGCCCCGGCCTCCTCGGAGGTATGGAAATTCTCCCGCAAGTGGCGGTTGATCACGTCTTCGGCCTCGGCCAGTTTGTTCAGGTAGAATCGATACGCGCCGGAAGACCCGTATGCGCCCCGGACCAAATCTTCCAGAGCGTTTCCGGATTGTTCGAGCAGGGTTCGATAGTGTTGTTTCATGAGGCTCAAAACCTTGATCTGCTTGTCGGCCAGTTCGATCTCCTGTTTGGACTCCAGCGGCACATCGGGGAAATAATCTGCTGGACCGTATTCCTGGATTGCTCCGGTTTCTACGTCCTGAAGAGCCTTGTCCAAGGCCTTTGTTTTCGTGCCCAGAATATTGCTCGCAAAGGTATGGATACCCGTCTTGTACTGGGTCATTTTCATCATGTGGTGCACGAAGAGTACCGGCAACAAGATCATCCAGACCGACACCTCGGGCTTTTTGACCACGTCCTTGGCCAGCCGGTAGGCGAACTGCCGTTCGTGGGCGAGGATGATATCGTACTTTTCCCGTAAATTCAGTGACAAGTGGGACTCCTTGGGGGAAGTTGTGGTGGGTTGGCGAGCCTGTTACATGAAAACAAAAGTTGAAAAGATAGTCTTTTTCCACTGGAAAGGCAAAACGCGAGAAGGGAGGAAACGGCATGGGCGCGACGGATTCCTTGGCCGGAAGAGTGCGGCAATGGTGGGAGCACAAGGTGTTGCTGAATCCCAAGGACTGGATGCAGATCGAGGTCACGTCCAAATGCAACGCGGCCTGTGCCTATTGCCCGCGAACCGTGTACCGCGAGCACTGGCATGACCGCTTCATGTCCCTGGACACGTTTCGGCGTTTGCTGCCGACCCTGCGCAAGACCAAGCTGGCCTACCTGCAAGGCTGGGGAGAACCGTTTCTGCATCCGGAATTTCCGACCATGGTCCGTCTGGCCAAGGAGGCCGGATGCACCGTGGGCGTGACCACCAACGGCATGCTGTTGACCGAGGAGCGACTGGTTCAGGTCCTGGAGGCCGGACTGGACATCCTGGCCTTTTCCCTGACCGGCACGACGCCGGAACGCAACGATCCGGCCCGGGCCGGAGCGCCGTTGGTCAAGGTGCTGGAAAAAATGAAGATGGTCCAGCGGGTCAAACAGGAACGGGGCACCGTCAAGCCCGTGGTACACATCGCCTACATGCTGCTGCGCTCCGGTCTGGACGACCTGGAAGGGTTGCCCCGGCTGATGGCCGACCACGGGGTGGAACAGGCCGTGGTCAGCGTCCTGGACTTCGAGCCGGGAATTGAACTCTCCGAGGAAGTGCTCGCGCCCAAGGACGACCAGGAACGCCACGCCCTGGAAGAACGCTTCGCCCGGCTACGCGAGGCGGCCGTGAAGCTGGGCGTGACCATCCACACGCCCAGCTTCGCCTCCAGGGGCAAGGACGAGCCGGTCTGCGCCGAAAACGTCCAGCGGACCCTATTCGTCTCCGCGGACGGCGAAATCTCTCCCTGTGTCTACGCCAACGTCCCCGTGGACCAAGCCGAATACGCCCGCCAAGGCCAACCCGCGCCATACAGCCGGGTCACCTTCGGCAACGTCAACGACGAACTGCTGCCCGTACTCTGGCGCGGAAAACCCTACGAACAGTTCCGTGAAGGCCTGGAAAAAAACAGACCGGCCACGATTTGCCGGAACTGTCCGAAGCGGAAGAGGTGATCCATCAATACACAAAGCCGAAGAGCCAGAGCGGATGCGCGAGCCGAAGCCGTGCGCCGTGCGATAGGAATGCATTCCCATGCCGTGGACAGTCACGGGACGGAGCGTTTCGCTCCTCGAACCCCGCCGGCATGCCCCAAGACTATCCAAAGAAGGCTTTCACCTCTTCGTCCCGCAAACTCTTGGCCGTCTCCCGCATCTTTCGGCTGACGGCCTGGGCCGTGGCGCTGGTTTGGTGGAGGTGCAGCACCTCTTTCTGGACGGCGTCCTCGGTCTGGGCCAGTTTTGTCAGGAAGCGGCGGTATTCGCCGGTGCTTTTGTAGGTCTTCTTGATCAGGGCTTGGTAGCTGGAACCCTGGCTCCGCAGAAGCTTCAGGTAGTGCGCCTTGAGCAGCTCCACCTCGGCGACCTGTGCGTTGCGCAACCGTATCTCGCCGGGGGCGCTTTCCGGGTCCTGGGCTCCGAAGACGCTTTTGTACGCCGCATCCTTCTTGCCGGTGGTCGTCTCCTCCAAGGCCGATTCCATGGCCAGGATTTTCGAGCGGACCACTCCTTTGGCGAAGCTCTCCAGGTCGGTCTGGTATTCCCGCAGCTTGAGGTAGTGATATATCAAGAAGGGAGGGAACAGGACCCGCCAGACGGTCAGCCTGGGCTTTTCCACGACCCGGCGGGCCAGTTCCTTGGCGAACCGTTGTTCGTGGTCCCAGATTATCTGATAGCTTTGTTGAGTAGCCGTAGCCATGGGCGTTCGCGCTCCGTTTTTTTACATTTTCCAAGTGTGACCGACTCTAAATCGATCCACATCATTTCTTCGTACTCCAGCGTCTCAGCCGCTCTAACCATCCCCTCGGACGCCGCTCCCAGCTCGTCTCCACACAGGGCAGAAAGGTCTCCGCTCCCCACTTTTGCTTGAAGTACCGAATGGCCGGGTTGATACCCAGGCCCAGGTTCATGCGGACCTGGCCGCGCTTTTCGCCTTCCTGGAGCAGGGCGTGCAGGAGCAGGTCCGCGGTTCCCGGCGGGGCGATGTCCGGGTCGCGGAAGGCGAACATGTAGCAGACCGTGCTCAGGGAGGTGAAGTCTCCCACGGTGAAACCGGCCAGGCGCGGAGTATCGACATTGCGATCCAACCAGGCGGAAACCACCAACACGCCCGGACAGGCTTGCACATAGGCCGGGATGTTGCGGAAGATGAGCCGCGTTCCCGGTTCCAGATCCCGGTACTCCAAATAGCGGTCGATCAGCGCCAGGTGATCCTTGTTCAAGGTTCGGCCCTGATCCAGGACCACTTCACGCTCAGCCCGGCGCAGCAGGTTGCGCAGTTTTTGTTTTGGTGCGGGCGGGGGAATGGGCAGGGCCAGGTAGGCGTCCTGGATACTGTCCGAGGAGTCTTCCGAAGAAGCCTCTCCCGTCGTGACGGCGGGAGCCTGTTTGGGGCGGGTGGCCGCGAGGACGGTGATTTTTGGGGCCGAGCTGGATTCCAGGGCCAGATCCACGGACCGGGAAAGGGCCTGCTCGTCCAATAGGCTCCGCGGGGGATCGTGCAGAGGGTAGCCGATGAGCACCAGATCGTCCGGGGTTTCGTAGCCCAGGCAGGTGTCGAACAGGCGCGGCGTGCTCCCGGCCACGGCCTGGACGTAGCAGACGAGCTGCTCCGGAACCACGGCGTTCGCGGCGACATGATCCAGACGATCCGGGCCGAGCATCAGATCTTCCGCAGTTTGCGGACCGCGAATCCGGCATCGGCCAGCATTTTTTGCAGATTGAACATATGCGCCGAGCCCACGAACACGGCGCAGCGTCCGGTGGTGATTCTTGGCAACATCCGTTCCAGAAACAGGGCGTCGCGGCGATCGATGACCAGGTCCGTGCGGGAGGGAAATTCGGCGCTGGTGCCCATCATGGCGTCCAGGTCGCCCTTGAGGTAGGCGCGCATGTTCCGGCGGATGAACCCTTTCCAGAGGCCGCATTGACGAAAGAAGCGCACGATACGCTCCACGGGGACGCTTTCCAGGGTGGCGATCTGCTCGTCGATGGACTCCATGCCCCGGACCTCCTTGCCCATTTCCTGGGCCAGATGCCAGGCCTCCAGGTCCACGGAGTGGTTCCAGTCGTGGCGGCGTAAAAAGTGTGTCCAGAGGGAGAAAAAGGCATACCAGTGCCGGTTCTCTGCCAGGTATTGCCGAACATCGATGGGGTTGGGGTCCTCCGTGCCCAGGAACCTGGCCCAGAAACCGCGCGGTCCGTTGACCACGCGTTCCAGCTTGTGGAATTCCTCCTCGGTCATGGCATCCATCAATCTGGGTGAAGACGTCTCCGGAGTCTGGCCGATCCGGGCCACGTGATCCAGGCTGGCCTGATCCAGCGGTCCCTCGAAGATCACGGTGTCCACCTTTTCGAACAACCGGCGCATGGAACTTTCGAAGCTGCAGCAGAAAAAATGCGCGGTCCCGCCGATCCAGGACGTCCGGCCGTTCTTCTCCAGTTCCCAGATCAACCGGTAGGGGCGCTGTGAAGGCAGGCTGTTCCAGTACTGCTCCCTGGTCATCTGGACGTGGGGCATGTGGACCATTGTGCGCATCAAATCGCCCAGGTCGTCGCGAAAATCCGGGGTTTCGGTCCATTCGGCCATTTCGTAGGCCGTTGTCGGCGATGCACCCCATTTTTCCTTGAACCGACGGATGCCGGGATTCACGCCCAGCCCCAGATGCAGGTAAGCCTTGCCCGCTTCCCGGGCGATGCGGATCATTTCCCGAAACAGCAGGTCCGAGGCGTAGGGCGTCTGGTTTTGGCGCGAATGCGCGCCCAGCAGGTAGCTCAGGAACGGGCGCGGCGCAGTGTCCAGGAGCAGGCAGGCGGCGAGATTGCCTGCATCGTCCCAGGCATTGAGCAGGAACAGGTCCGGGCACAGGGGCAGGACGCTCTCGGTGCGGGCGTACAGTTCGCGCACAGTGGGCGGCAGGGCGACCCGGCTGGTGAATTCGGCCCAGAGACGGCGATGGGCCGCGGTGAAGGTGGTGCCCCGGTCCACGGTCAGCCGGGCTGCGGCTTTGTCCGCCAGGCGGGAAAGGCGGGATGGAATCGGGCTCTCAGCGGGCAGGACGTAGTATTGGTCCTGGTTGGTGCGATACAGGCGAAGACGTTCAGGCAGTTCCGGGCAGATCGCCCAACAGTTCACGACCCCAGTGGAGCGGCGGGCCTCCTGCAAGGCCCGGTCAAAAGCTTCGGGGGGATCATCGCCGCCATGAATCGAATAGCCCACGGCCAGGAGCCAGTCCTCGGCGTGCAGAAACAGGTAGTCGTTCAGCAGAAAGGGACGGCCTCCGGACACGGCCTTCATGTAATGGATGGAATGTTCCGGAACGCGGGCCTGGTTCAAGAGCTGGTCGTGCTGCTCCGGGGACAGTTCTTCAGGCATGGGCATGAACGGCCTCCACATGGGCTTTGAAGGTCGTGAAATTGCCGTCAAGTATGGCCTGGGCCGCGCCGTGGGTCAATGACAGGAAGTAGTGCAGGTTGTGGATGGTGTTCAGGCGGTAGGCCAGCAGTTCCCGGGCCATGTACAGGTGGCGCAGGTAGGCCCTGGAGAACCGGGTGCAGGCGTAGCAACCGCAGTTGGGGTCCAGAGGGCCGTCGTCCTCCTTGTACTCGGCGCGCTTGATGTTCACCTTGCCCAGGGAGGTGTACAGGGTGCCGTTGCGGGCGTTGCGCGAGGGCAGAACGCAGTCGAACATGTCGATACCCGCCTCAATCCCATCCAGGATGTCCATGGGCGTGCCCACGCCCATCAGATACCTGGGCTTGTCCGGGGGCAGCAGGGGGGCGGTGTGGCGCATGATCTCCAGCATCAGCGGCTTGGATTCGCCTACGCTTAAGCCCCCGATGGCGAAGCCGTCAAAAGGCAGATCACAAATCTGACGGGCGCTTTCCGTGCGTAGGTCCGGGAAGAAGCCGCCCTGGACGATCCCGAATTGGAGCTGGTTGCCCGAACCTTGGGGATAGGCCTGGCGGCACCGTGCGGCCCAGCGGGTGGTCAGACCCAGGGATTTGGCCGTGTAGGCCTTGTCCGCGCCGTAGGGCACGCATTCGTCCAGGACCATCATGATGTCCGAGCCCAGGTTGCGTTGAATGGACACCACCTTTTCCGGAGAAAAAAAGTGCTTGGAGCCGTCCCGGTGGGAGCGGAACTCCACACCGTCCTCGCTGATTTTGCGCAGGCCCTGCAGGCTGAAGACCTGAAACCCCCCGCTGTCCGTGAGGATCGGGCCGTTCCACCCGGAAAAGGTGTGCAGCCCGCCGCGCCGGGCCACCAGTTCATCGCCGGGCAAGATATAGAGATGGTAGGTGTTGCCCAGAATGATCTGGGCCTTGAGGTCCAGGAGGTCGTCCGGGCTCAGAGCCTTGACGCAGCCCACCGTGCCTACGGGCATGAATACCGGGGTGCGGATGGTCCCGTGGGCCGTGGCCAGGGTCGCGGTTCTGGCCTGGCCGTCCGTGGCCAGAATGTGGAAGGTGCCGGGTGTGGTCATGGTGGAGGATAGTTCAGGATTTAGGAGTCAGGAGTCAGGATTCGGAATTCAGAATTCAGAATTCAGGATTCAGGATAGTCCGTGTTTGGGGCAGAGGGCCGTGAGGATGCAGTCGGGGCAGCGAGGCTTGCGGGCCGTACAGGTGTCCCGGCCGTGGAGGACCAGGAGATGGTTGATGTCGCCCCATTGGTCGCGAGGGAAAAGCTGCATCATATCCCGTTCAATGATCGTTGGATTGGTGGAGGTTGTCAGGCCAAGGCGGAACGAGAGGCGGCGGACGTGGGTGTCCACGGCGATGCCTTCGTGCTTGCCCAAGGCATTGGACAGCACGATGTTCGCGGTCTTGCGGGCCACGCCGGGCAGGGTGAGCAGATCGGCCATGGTCTCCGGCACCTTTCCGCCGTACACCTCAATGATGCGCTTGGCCGAGGTGATGAGATTCTTGGCTTTTTGCCGGAAAAAGCCCGTTGAATGGACCACCTTCTCGACTTCGTCAAGTGGCGCGACGCTCAATTCCCCCGGACCCGGCCAACGGCGAAAGAATTCCGGCGTGACCATGTTCACCCGGGCGTCCGTACACTGGGCCGCCAAGACCGTGGCCACCAGCAACTCCCAGGGATTCTTCCAGTCCAGCATGGTCACGGGGAGCGGGTAGCGGGAGTGGAGGCGGGCGGAGATTTGGGTGGCGCGAGCGTTGATATTTTCGCTCATTTTATCCTTCCGAGCGCTTTTGCACGACGTTCCCTAAAATGATCACCCCCAAGCCGACAATGGTCGAGGGCAGGATTTCCTCACCGACAAATATGCGGATGAATATCAGTGAGAGGAACGGCGAGAAGTAGATCAGATTGCCCACCTGGGCCGTGGTCCGGGAAAGCTTCAGGGCCTTGAGCCAGAAGATGAAGGTGATCCCCATTTCGAAGACGCCCACGTAGGCCGCGCCGAGCAGGCCGGGGAGGTTTACGGCAAGGGGATCGGAGAACAGGAACGTCACGGGCAGGATGTACGCGAACCCGAAGGCAAAGTTCAGGAACAGCCGCAATACCGGGTCCATGGCATCCCGGGTGTTGAAGATCCAGTACAGGGCCCAGATCACGGTGCTGCCCAGGGCCAGCCCCGCGCCCAGAGGGTCGGCAAAGGACAGTCCGAGGAGGTCGCCCCGGGTGCAGATGGTCAGCACGCCCAGGTAGCTCACGCCCATGGCCAAAAAGTCGCGGCCTGTGATCCGCTGGCCCAGCAAAGGGATGGAGAGCAGGGCCAGGGTGATGGCCCAGGTGTAGTTCAGGGGCTGGGCCTCCTGGGCCGGGAGGAGGTCGTAGGCCTTGAACAGGATCAGGTAGTAGAGGAAGGGGTTGAGCAGTCCCAGCAGAGCGGAGCGGCCCAGGTCCGCGCCGGAAAGGCCGCGCAGGGAGCGCAGTTTGCCTTGGGCGACAAGGACGGCCAGCAGGGTCAGGGCGGAGACCAGGGTGGAGACGCACAATAACTGGATGTGGTCCACGTGGCGCAGGGAAATCTTGAAGGCCGAGGCCACGGTGGACCAGAGCAGGACCGTGGCCAGACCGTAGGCGTATGCCGTGCGTTGTCGGGTATCCATGTAAGGTAGGAAGGTTGGGATCGGTCTTGCTCGCGCCTTGATCCGGCGGTTTTGCGGCTTGAGCATCCGGTTCAGGCTGTGGCGTTTCCAGGCTCGGACACGAAGAGGTGCCGGTTTGTTTAGCGGGATTTGGTCGGATGTACAATGCCGGAGGAAGGGGCGGCGAGAAATGCCGGCGGCGAATCGTGTCGGGCATGCTTGCGATTGACGCTGGCTTGCAATAAGAAAGCAGAGTAGGTTCGTCGAATATGCGCCGACCTACGCGAGCCGTGCGTTTTCTATCTTTGAAATCAAGTCAATTCCTTCGCTTTTTGGCCCCCTCTTCCTTCACCTCATTGCTCAACCGCGGCGACGCTCCATGCCGGAAATCAACAGCCAGCTCAAATCGTATATTCCTTCACGTACCGCCATTGCCTATGCCTTGGTGGCCGGGATTTGGATCGCCTTTTCCGATCATCTGCTGGCTTTGTTGGTCGACGACCCAGGCACTTTGATCAGGTTACAGACCTACAAAGGGTGGTTTTTCGTCCTGGTCACGGCCATTCTGCTCTATTTCGCGCTCAGAAAACAGGTTCTGCTTCTGGAGCAAAAGGGCCGGCAGTTGATTCTCCACGAGCATCAATTTCGTCGCTTGGTGGACAACGCCTCTCTACCCATCTTTATTCAGACCAGCGGCGTCTTTGCCTATCTCAACAAGCAGGCTTTGAACCTCTATGGAGCGGCTTCACCGGAAAACCTTTTGGGGCGCTCGGTCCTGGAGCGGGTACATCCTCGACACCACCAAGAAGTCCGGGCGCGAATACGCCTGCTCAACGAGGCAAAAGAAGCCGTACCATCACTTGAACAAACCCATCTCAGGCTTGATGGAGTTGAGTTTTTCGTGGACGTCAGCGCCGCCCCCTTCCAGTTTCAGGGACGTCACGGAGCCGTTGTTTTCGTTCGTGACATTACGGAAAAGAAAAGATTCGAGGAGGAACTGCGGGAGCTGAACCAGCAACTGGAGCTGAGGGTCAAGGAGCGGACCGCCCGGCTGGAGGAAGTCAATCAGGAACTGGAGGCCTTCAGCTACTCCGTGTCCCACGACCTGCGCGCCCCGTTGCGCGGCATCGACGGATTCAGTCAAGCTCTGCTGGAGGATTATCACGGCCAATTGGACGACCAGGGGCGGGACTACCTGGATCGGGTGCGCAAGGCCAGCCAGCGCATGGGGCTGCTTATTGACGATCTGCTCAAGCTGTCCCGAGTGTCACGGGCTGAACTCAGTGTAACGAACGTCAACCTCAGTCAATTGACCGAGGACGTTCTGGTCGGCTTGTCGGAGTCCGAGCCGGAGCGGGACGTGGAAACCGTCGTGGAACAGGGGTTGATCGCCACCGCCGACCCGACCTTGATTCTGATCGTTCTGGAGAACCTTCTGGACAATGCCTGGAAATTCACCCGATACGCCCATCGCCCCAGGGTCGAGTTCGGACGGCGCATGATGAGCAACGAGGAGGTCTTTTTTCTCAAGGACAACGGCGTTGGATTCGACATGACCTATGCCGGAAAATTGTTTACGGCGTTTCAACGCCTGCACTCCTTGGAACGGTTTCCCGGGACGGGAATCGGGTTGGCGACCACGACCCGGATCATCAGGCGACATGGCGGGAGAATCTGGGCCCAAGCCGAACCGGACAAGGGGGCGACCTTCTTCTTCACCCTTCCGGATGTTTCGGCCGTCGGGGATCAACTTGTTTAACGGAGGTATGGATGTCTCGCAAAATCATTCTCCTGGTGGAGGACAATCCCGATGATGTCCTACTCACTCGGAGAGCACTACAAAAAAATAACATTTTGAACGAGTTGGTGGTGGCTGAAGACGGGGTGGAGGCCTTGGACTACCTTTTCGGGCAGGGGGCGTATGCCGGGAGGGACGTGGGCGTTCAGCCGCAGGTGGTCCTTCTGGACATCAAGCTCCCGCGACTGGACGGCATCGAGGTGCTGCGCCGGATTCGCGCCAACGAGTCGACCAAGCTGCTGCCCGTGGTCATGCTGACCTCTTCCAGCGAGGAGCGGGACCGGTTGGAGACCTACAGCCTCGGCGCTAACAGCTATATCCGTAAGCCGGTGGATTTTCAGCAATTCATAGACGCCGTCCGTCAGCTCGGTCTGTACTGGCTGGTGTTGAATGAATCACCCCCGCTTCCCAAGGGAGGATGAAAATGTCCGTGTTGCGCGTACTGATCGTTGAAGACTCCGAAGACGACGTGTTGCTGGTTGTCCGGGCCTTGAAAAAGGCCGGGCTGGAGCTGGTCCATAAGCGGGTGGAAACGAGGCAGGCCATGCAAGACGCCTTGGGATCGGAGCCCTGGGACCTGATCGTTTCCGACCACGTCATGCCCGAGTTCGATTCGTTCCAGGCCCTCGACGTTCTGAAGCGCAGCGGCCTGGACATCCCGTTCATCCTGGTTTCCGGGAGCATCGGCGAGGAGATGGCCGTGGAGACCATGAAGGCCGGGGTGCATGATTTCGTCATGAAGGACAAGCTGGCCAGGCTCGCGCCGGCGGTCATGCGGGAACTTAAGGAGGCGGAGAACCGTCGGGACAAGAAAGCCGCTCACGAGGCTCTGGTGGTGGCCAAAAAGGCGGCCGAGGCCGCCAACGAGGTCAAGAGCGCGTTTCTTGCGAACATGAGCCATGAGATCCGCACGCCGCTCAACGGAATCATGGGCCTGTTGCAGTTGATGCAAACCACGCCGTTGGACCCTGATCAAAAGCGCTTCATGGGGTTGGCCTTGACCTCGGCGGAGCGCCTGGCCGCGCTGCTTTCGGACATTCTGGACATTTGCAGCATCGACTCGGGCCAGGTGGAAGTTCATAAGGACCGGATCAATCTTCGGGACGTGGCGGATTCGGCCATGGATTTGTTCTCACTGCCGGCCGAAGAGAAGAACATCCGTCTGGAAGGACGGTATGATCCGGCCATTCCGGCCACTCTGCTGGGCGACGCGGTCCGGGTGCGCCAGATTCTTTTCAACCTGATCGGCAATGCCGTGAAGTTTACTGAAAAGGGACTGGTCCGCGTGGACGTCGCGCCGGTGGGGATGAATCGGGGAAATCGGCTGCGCGTGCTGATTTCGGTGTCCGACACCGGGATCGGCATGCAGGAGGACCGACTCGATGATCTGTTCAAGCCGTTCGTACAGCAGGACTCCTCCATCACCCGCAAATATCAGGGCGCGGGGCTGGGATTGACCATCGTCAAGCGGCTGGTGGATTTGATGGAGGGAAACCTTTCCGTGGAGAGCGTTCCGGGAGAAGGCTCTACGTTCCATGTGCTTTTGCCGCTCATGATGCCCGAAGGCGGTACCGGGGATCTGGATCGTCCAGGAACATGGCCCGGAGAAAAGAAAGGAGGGCTGAGCATCCTTTATGCCGAGGACGATCCGGCCAATCAGATCACCGTGCGGTTGTTGCTGGAGCGTGTCGGACATCACGTCGCTGTGGCCGAGGATGGTCGAAAGGCCTTGGACCTGCTGGCAACGGACAATTTCGATTGCGTCCTGATGGACGTGCAAATGCCGCAAATGGACGGCATTGAGACCACGAAAGCCATCCGAACCTGGGAAAGCCTGCGACGCATCAAGGACATTCCGATTATCGCGCTTTCCGCCAAAGCCATGCCCGGGGACAGGGAGAGCTTCCTGAACGTGGGGATGAACGACTATCTGGCCAAGCCGGTCCGGATCGAGGACTTGGAGGAAATGGTCAGGCGGCATTGCGGGAGATGAGAACCGTTCTTTTCGGGTGAAGTTTTGGCGATGGCTTTAGGGGCCGGCACGGAGACGCGCCGCGCAAACAAAAAGGCCGCCCAATGGGCGGCCTTTTTGTTTGTTCGTATAAGAGGCAAGGAGTCTATTTCTTCCAGCTCTCGAACTGCTCCGGGTTTTCGCGCAGAAAACGCTTGGCGTTTTCCAGGCGGTCCGCGCCGGATTCCTGGTTCCAGGCCATGATCATCTGCAACTGGTTGGGGCTTTCATAGGCGAAGTTCTTCAGGAAGTTGTAGACTTCCGGCTTGTCTTCCTCAAGGCCCTGGCGGACGATGGTGTGGATGCTTTCTTCGCCGCCCAGGATGCCCTTGGGGTCGTCCAGGTACTTCAGATCCCAGACGCCGAACATCCAGTGCGGGGACCAAGCTGTGACGACCACCCATTCATCGCGGTCCACGGCGTTGCTCAGGGCCCCGGTCATGGTGGCGTCGCTGCCTTCGATCAATTCAAACTTGGTAAGACCGTATTCACGCACCGCGTCTTCGGACAGGCGCATCAGGCCGGCGCCCGGATCGATGCCGATGATCCGACCGTTGAACTTGTCCGCATGGTCGTTCATTTCAGCGATGGAGTCGATGGTCACGTAGGAGGGTACGGCCCAACCCAGCTTGGCGCCGCCGACAATGGGGCCCAGGTCTACCACGGAGTCCTTGACTCGCTCGTAGTAGTCGGCGTGGGTCACGGGCAGCCAGGCGGTGACCATCCCGTCCACGTTGCCGGTGCCCACGGCCTGCCACATGGCCGCGGCGGCCACGGGTAGAATTTCCACGTCATAGCCCATTTCTTCCAGAGCCGCCTGGACCACGTGGGTGCTGGCCGCGGCGCAGTCCCATTCCACGTAGGCGATACGCACGGACTTGTCCTGAGCGGACGCCGTACCGGCGGTCACCAACAGAATGACCGACAGGGCCAGCAGGATGCGAAACAGTTTTTTACTCATCATGATAAAACCTCCTTGGTTTCAGATTAGGTTGAGGGTTAGTTTTTCTTGGTGCCGAAGTGCTGCAGGACGCGGTCCAGGATGATGGCCACGATCACGATGCCCAGACCGGCTTCGAAGCCGCTGCCCATCTGCAGACGCTGGATGGCCCGCCAGACCTCGCCGCCCAGGCCCCGTGCGCCGATCATGGCCGCGATGACCACCATGGAAAGGCCGAGCATCACGGTCTGGTTGACGCCGGCCATGATGGTCGGCGTGGCCAGGGGCAGTTGCAGCTTGAACAGCTTTTGCCACTTGTTGGAACCGAAGGCGTCGGCGCATTCCACCAATTCGCGCGGCACCTGCTTGATGCCCAGGCAGGTTAGACGAATGGCCGGGGGCATGGAGAAGATCACCGTGGCAAAGATGGCGGCCACCTTGCCCAGACCGAAAAAGGGGATCGCCGGGATCAGGTAGACGAAGGCCGGCATGGTCTGCATGACGTCCAGAACCGGCTGCACGACCCGGTTCACGCCGCTGTGCAGGGCCGCCAATATCCCGATGGGAATGCCGATGCTCAGGGCGGTCAGGGTGGCGATGAGCACCAGGGTGATGGTGCTCACCGTGGGCACCCACAACCCCATGTTCCAGATCAGGGCCAGGCCCAGCAGCGTAAAGATACCGATGCCTCGTTTCTTGGTCAGCCAGAAAGTCAATCCGGCGGCAAGCAGAATGAACAGCCAAGGCGGCAGGAACAGCAGGCCGTTTTCAATGGCCCGGATCACGATCTCCATGACCCTGGTGAAGGCGATGGTCAGAAAGGAGAAGTTGGTGACCAAAAAGTCGATGATCGCCTCAATGGTCGCTCCAATAGGTATTTTAGGCATCGTTGTTCCTCCCACGTTCGGCCAAGGCCGCCAGCAATGACCCGCGAATGATCACTCCCATCAGTCTGCCGTCAGTGCCGACGACCGGCAACGGATGGGGCAGGTTGGCCATGATCGGAATCAGGTCCGCGGCCGGGGTGTCCGGGGGAACGCTGACGAAGTCGGTCTGCATGATGTGGTGCAGCTCGGTCTCGCCGCGTTTGGTGGCCTCGGAAGCCTCGTCGGCCGTGACGTAGCCGATGACCTTATGTTTTTCATCGTGGACGAAAATCTGGGACAGCCCCTGCTTCTGCATGAAGCGGAGCGCGGATTTGGGTCCGTGGGCCGCGAGAAAGACCACGGCCTTGGGCTTGATCATCACGGACTCCGCGGTGAGTACCTTGGTGATGTCCACGTTTTCCACGAAGCGGGAAACGTACTCGTTGGCCGGGTTGGTCAGGATTTGTTCCGCAGTGCCGATTTGGACGATGGCTCCGTCTTTCATCAGTACGATCCGGTCCCCGAGCTTCAGGGCTTCGTCCAGGTCGTGGCTGATGAACAGGATGGTCTTCTGCATCTTGCTTTGCAGATTGATCAATTCGTCCTGCATGTCCCCGCGGATCAGGGGATCCAAGGCGCTGAAGGCTTCGTCCATGAGCAGGATGTCCGGATCCAGGGCCAGGGCCCGGGCCAGTCCGACGCGCTGCTGCATGCCGCCGGAAAGATTGACCGGGTAGTAGTCTTCCCAGCCTTTCAGGCCAACCTGCTCCAGGGCGATCATGGCCTTCTCGCGCCGTTTGGCCGGGTCCATGCCCTGGATTTCCAGGCCGTACTCGGCGTTTTGACAAACCGTGCGATGGGGAAACAGGGCGAAATTCTGAAAGACCATGCCCAGCTTGGTCAGCCGGACCTGGCGCAACTCGTCCATGGACAGGGTGGTGATGTCCTGATCGTCGATCAGGATCTTGCCGGCGGTGGGCTCGATCAGGCGATTGATGCACCGGACCAGGGTCGACTTGCCGCTGCCGGAAAGCCCCATAACCACGACGATCTCTCCGGGGGCCACGGTAAAGCTGGCATCCGCCACGCCCACCCCGCACCCGGTCTTTTCCAGAATCTTGTCTTTCCCGACCCCGGACTGAAGCAGCTTCAAGGCTTCCTTGGAGTTGGAGCCGAAAATCTTCGTCAGGTGCTCGACGCGAATTTTCGGTTCCCGGGTGGTTTCTGACATGAAAGCGTCCTCTGTTGTTGGATGATGAAGAACAGCCGTCTGGCTACGTTATCTCAGTAAATTACATCAAACATGGTGGTTCGTCAACATGAATTTCACTATTTTGAAAAACTGAAAATCCGCGATTCGCAAAAGAGATAAGAAAGGGGAAGGAAAACCAGCATACGCAAAAAAAAATTGCGATTTTTTTTGAGGATAGTGAAAGAAGTATTTTGGCTATTCTTGAAATGTGAAGCGAACGGTATTGTATTTATGTCTATTTCATTGCGTGTCAAATTTATATATGTATTTACCAGAGTATTTTTTACTATTTGTGGGTTAATAATGCGTCATTACCGGTAATTTTGTTTGCTCTTGTGGTGAGCAACTTTGCTTTTAGGAAGTTTTTGTTTTTATTTGTGGAGAATTGCCGTGTAATTGGTCGCTCCCGTCAAGAAGGGTTCGGTAGGGGCCTCGCTGAGCCGATGACGCGAAATTGTCGTATTCGTTGGGTATGTTTTTGTTTTCTGATTTTTGCGGATGGCTACATGGTGGGGCCAGTGGGGGCGTTGGGAATTGCTCTTCCCGCAGCGCGCGCGACAGAAATATTCGACCGGCGAGCCTTGGATTGACGACGGACGGCATCAGGGGAATACTCGTCACGGATTTTAATCCGCATTCGACGACAAAACGGAGCATGCCATTCAGGTCATTAAATGGGACACGCCATCAAATCGTCTGGAAATTGTAACATGATCGTCATGCAAACCAACCCTTCCAAGGGCACTCTCCATCTGCCTCGCACCTCCATTCGAAAAGGTCCGTCGCGTTCAGCGTCCTGAGCGCGACGGGCTTTTTCTTTTTGAGTTCTTGGCGCGTACGGAGTTTTAAAGGGATAAACAGGAGGTTCCATGGAACGTGAAGACAAAATGAAGATGACCTGCTCCCCGGAGCAGTTAGCGGAAATTCTGCGTAGCATGGCCGATGCCATGGAGCGGGGACGGTTGAGTCTGGACACCATGGAACTCGCCTGGAACTCAGTGGAGAAGATATCGCTGACTATTCGCAACGCCGCGGGCATGGCGGATGTGAAGATCCGGATTTCATCCGGTGATCGCACGTTCGATCTCCCCGATGACCTGGAAGAAGTCGAAAGTGTTGCTGGTAACGGATTGGATGCCCAGCCCCGTGATTTGGAGCAGGACCAGGGCCAGACTCAGGACCAGGACCAGGACCAGGACCAGGACCGGACCGGGGAGGCATTTGAGGTGCAAGTATCGGGCATGCCCCAAAAGCTCGGCAAACCCGGCGGGAGCTATGGTTCCTTGAAAAAACGGATGAAGAAGTCGTTCAAGAACATCATGTACTCCCTGCATGAAAACAGTTGGCCGTCCCAGATGGATATCGACGAATTCCTGCGCGACTCCGCGGACATGGTCCGGTATCCGGGCAAGGGTGATGAATTCTATTCCGCCTACACCGAGGCCGTGGCCGCATTCGCCGACGCGGTTCAGCGCAAGGATCTGGAGGCCGCGTACCAGGCGACGCACGTGCTGAACACGCTCAAGACCCAATGTCACAAGAAGTACGATTGACCGGAAAGCACGAGCAAAGGGAGGGCGCGATGTTGGCCGTGAAAAGTAGGAAAATGGAAATCGTCAAACGGGACGACTCCAAAATGGTGGTGAAGAGTTTGGAGTATCCGCCGCGATTGACCGAGGCGGACGTTGCGTGCTTCCGTGCGATCACGTCCCAGGAACTGACCCCGGAGCAGGTGCGGCGGATCGTTACCCCGCTGGAGGTGCTGCCCCGGCAGGACGAGGTGTTGGCCATTCATTGGCACCCGGAGTACGTTCCCATGGATCTGATTCGTAAACGGATCGAGGGCACCTTTCCCAGCAAGGCATGCGAATTGATCATTCCCACCCAGCACAACGTGCTCATGGAGTACGGTGACTACTCCGGGGTGGAGGTGGACTGCTATTCCCACGGCTTCCAGCGCAAGGTCCAGCTGTTGCTGCACTTCCGGACCAGCAGGCTGGAATCCGCGGACGTGTTCAAGTCCATGCTGGACCACACCTTCCGGTACCGTTCCGGCCAGTTGTACGCCTTTCTGGACATGGTCACCAACACCAAGTTCGAGGACTATTTGCAGTTGGCCGCCGAGGAAACCGGAGTGGACGAGGACGTGGTCCGATTTTCCCGGATACAGGCCATGAAGCTGCGAATGCTCCTGGACGAACATGAGCAGAGCCTTCCCCGGGACATGATCAAGAACAAGCTGATCCGGGAGTTCATCACCGCCCAGGCGGACCTTTATCCCGAATCCCTGGTCCACCGGGCCCAGGTGTTCCTGAAGACCGTCAAGCGTATGGTCAAGGAAAATTTCAGCCCGACCTATTTTTACCGGACCTCCGAGTTTATCGAGGAAGCCAGGGCCTTGGGTGGTGGCGTGGTGGTTCCGCACCCGGAGCAGTTCTGGCCGATTCTGTTGGCGGATTACGACGTGGACGGCTACGAGGTCTGGAATCCTCAGTCCCAGGAGTACACCGAGTTCCTGGTCAACGTGATCAACCGGCAGAACAAGAGCCGGGGCGTGGACGACCGCTCCTTGCTGGTGTTCATGGGCGACGACACGCACATGACCGAAAAGCTCAAGGACCCCGCCCAGGCCGAAGCTGAAAAGTACTATCGGGACATCGGCGTTCAGCCGGCCTGGGACGACCTGTCCATCCGCAAAAGCCTGATCGTGGGCAATGCCAGCCGGGCGCGGAGCATTGAGGAATATCGAGCACGACTGGATGGGTGAGAAAGAGAGACAGAAGTCGGAATTCAGGAGTCAGGAGTCGGGGGGCAGGAGGCAGATTTCCCAAGGCTGGAGTTTGGGCATTGCAACTACAATAAAGCGAGAACGAACATGGCGGATGAAAAGTTTCGGCACGAATCCTTGCAGGACAAGGAATCCATCGGCAAGTATCTCAATGCGCTCAGCGACGGCTTCCTGAACGGCAAGCTGCAATTTTCCTGGAAGGACAAGCGCTTGGTTCTGGAACCACAGAGCCTGATCAAGTTCGACGTGGAGACCAAGAAAAAGGACGGCGAGGTGAAGATGGTTTTGCGTTTTCGCTGGGAGCAGGCCTCGGAGAGCAGCATGTTCGTGGATGGTCCGCTGGTTATTGAAGCCAAGGAAAAAGGCTAGGCATTCATGCACGCTTTCGAGGGACTGGAGCAGAAAATCCAATTCATGGTTTTGGAAGTGGCCAAACAGGTGGACGAGACCCTGAAGGTGCTGGTCGCGCCGGAAGCCGCGAACATCGAGAAGGTCGCCTCCCGGGACGACTATATCGACAACTTCAAGAGCGTCATAGAAAATACCTGTTTTTCACGGCTGCACAGCCAGGCCCATCTGGATAAGGCCGGGATCGACTTTATCCGCGCCGTGAACATCATCAGCAGCAATCTGGAGCGGATCAGCGATTTTTCCGTGAATATCGTCCGCCAGGTGCAGTATCTTTCCGATCCTCGCTTCCTGGATCAGTACGAATACCGGCCGTTTTTTCGTCAGATTCTCGGGGCTCTGGACATCGTGGTCCGCGCCCTGTTCCACCGGGACCTCTCCCTGGCCTTGCGCATCTGCCGGTCCGAATTCATCCTGGACAAGCTCTACAAGCACAATTTCGACACGATCATCTCCCAGCTTCAAGCCCGCCGCGCGACCCACAACCTGATCACCACCTTGTTCATCTTTCGGTATCTGGAGCGGATGGGGGACTCTTTGCTGAACATCGGGGAGGCGGTGATCTTTTCCGTGGTCGGCGAGAAGCTGAAGATCAACCAGTTTCAGGCCCTGCGCGAATCCCTGGACAACCTGGGGTTCGACCTGCCGATGCGGGAGGTGGAGTTCGAATCCATTTGGGGAACCCGGTCAGGCTGCCGGATCGGGAAGGTTTCCAGCGACGGCCAGGGCGATTCCACCGGGGTCATCTTCAAGGAAGGCAAGTTCAAGAAGATCGCCCAGGAAAGGGAAAACATCCAGATATGGGAAGCGATTCTGCCCGGCCTGACGCCCAAGGTGTTCGGGTTTCAGGAAAGCCGGGACAACGCTTCGATCCTGTTGGAGTTTTTGACGGGATGCACGTTTCAGGAAATCGTCTTCAACGACGACAAGGAGACGTTCGAGGACGCGTTTTTTCTGGTTCAGGAAACCGCGACCATGATCTGGCAGAAAACGCTCCAAACCAGAGAGCTTCCCTGCACGTTCATCGAACAGTTGTTTTCCCGCGTCGAGGACGTTTTCGTGGCCCATCCGGAATTCAACGCGCCCCAGGTACAGTTCTGCGGCCTGAAGGTTCCTTCGACCATGGAACTGCTGGAACAACTGCGCGAAGTGGAAAGGAAGGCAACCTCTCCGTTTACGGTGTTCATTCACGGGGACTACAACAGCAACAACATTATCTATACTCAGAAAGAGCAGCGCATTCACTACATCGACGTCCATCGCTCCAAGGACGGGGATTATCTGCAGGACGTGTCCGTATTTCTGGTGTCCAACTTCCGGATTCCGATTTTCGACAAGGTCGTTCGATGCAAGCTGAATCAGGTCGGCCTGCACTTTCTGCATTTTGCCCGACAATTCGCTCGGGAGCACCAGGATGCGACCTTTGAAATCCGCCTCGCTCTGGGCTTGATCCGTTCCTTCATCACCTCGACCCGGTTCGAATTGAACGAGGAATTCGCTGCGAGCATGTTCGTCAGGGGAATTTATCTCGCCGAACTGGTCCTGGCCCATCGCGGCAAGCCCTGGGAGACATTCAAGGTGCCGGATCACATCCTGCGGTATCGGTATTATTGACCTGGGCCGGTGGTTCCGAACCCGAAACTCCATCAGAAGCAAAAGGAAAGACGCATGCAACGGATAGCGGTCATCGGCAATCCCGGGAGTTGGTCTACGGAGAAGCTGGCCGACGCTTTTGAGGCCAGGACCGGTTTTCGCCGCGTCGTGGACATGGCCGGGGTGCATATGGACCTGGACAGCGGACGGATGTGGTTCAACGGTGAAGATCTGTCGACCTTCGACGCCTTGACCGTGAAGAAGATCGGCCCGGTCTATTCGCCGGACATGCAAGACCGTTTGAGCCTTTTGGAGCTGCTGGCCCGGAACGGGACGCCCATCTTCTCCAACCCGACCGCCATCCTCTCGGCCCTCAATCGTCTGAGCTGCACCGTGATCCTGCGGGCCGGAAACATGCCCATGCCGCCGACCACCATCACCGAGGACGTGGAAGCCGCGGTGGAGGCCGTGGAAACATACGGGAGGGCCGTTTTCAAACCGCTCTACACCTCCAAGGCCCGGGGCATGGAGGTGATCCAGGCCGACCCCTCATGCCGGGAGCGGATCATTCGCTTTCAACAACAGGGCAATCCCGTGATGTACATCCAGAAAATGTTGGAAACGCCGGGCAAGGATCTAGGCATCGTCTTCCTGGGGGGAGAGTATTTCGGGACGTATGCCCGGCAGAGTTCCGGGGCCTGGAACACGTCCACGTCCAGCGGAGGCAAGTACGCGGGCTATGAGCCGGGCAAGGAGGTCATCGATCTGGCCTGGACGGCCCAGAACCTGTTCAAGCTGGACTTCACCTGCGTGGACGTGATGGAATCCAAGGACGGACCGATGATCTTCGAAGTTTCGGCCTTCGGCGGTTTTCGCGGCCTGCTTGAGGCCCGGGGCCTGGATGCCTCGGTGCATTTTGCGGAGCACGTCCTGAATCGGGTGCAATCATGAGCACTGTTCCGGCTGAAAGCCTCCGCGTCGAACTCCTGGAACGAATCGCCGAAGTCGATGCCGGAATAGACGCCTGGGCGTCGCTGCGGCTGCGCTTCGGAGACTGCCGGATCGCCGTGAGGGCGAACAATCCCGCGTTGGTCACGAACCTTACGCGCTACTACAGGGATTTTCTGGACCGGGGCAAGGACTTCGGAAGCGGCGATGCTCCGGACATGACCGTGACCGCCCTGGAGACGGATGTTTGGAATCCAGGCCTGCCGTGGATGGCCAAGCAGCCTGATCCGGGCAAGACCAAGATCAAGGAAGAGTATCAGGATCTGCCCTTTGAGGATGGAGAGGGGCGGTTCGTCCGCAAGCGCCTCACCGGGATGCTCTTTTATTTCGACCGGGAAACGCATCTGGCGGTCGGCCCCTGCCTGGCCAACGACAACCAGGTGATCAACTTCATCAACAGCCGCTTCATCCAGTGGATGCTGGATCGAAACAGCCTGCTCTGCCATGCGGCCGGGGTTTCCCTGAACGGCAACGGTCTGGCCCTGGCCGGTTTTTCCGGGATGGGCAAGTCCACTCTGGCCCTGCATATCATGCGCCGCGGCCTGGACTTCGTCAGCAATGATAGACTGTTGATCCAGGACGCCGGATTGGATCCGCTTCAGGGCGGCCCGATCATGCACGGCGTGGCCAAGCTTCCCCGTGTCAATCCGGGAACGATTCTGGGCAACCCCTCTCTGTCCGGACTTTTGGACGCTTCCCAGAAGGAAGCGTACGCCCGGATGGAGCCGGACGAGCTGTGGAACCTCGAGCACAAGCACGACGTCTATCTGGATGAATGCTTCGGCCAGGGCAAATTTCTCGACTCCGCCCGGATGGTCGGCTTGGTGATCCTGAACTGGAAACCCAAATATCCCCGCACCTCCCTGGAACTGGTGGATCTGGCCCAACGCCCGGAACTGCTGGACACGGTGATCAAATCCCCGGGCCTGTTCTTCCTCTCCCGGCCCGACGTCGCATACCGTTTCCAGCCTGAGAGCTATCTGGATATGTTTAAAAAATGCACGGTATTCGAGGCCCGGGGCGGAGTGGACTTCGACCATGTGGCCGATGCCTGCGTCCACTATCTGGGGCAGCAGGGAGAGGGGTGAGGAGGGAGTTCACCAGTGCAACACATCCGTATCTCCCGAACCGCGCTGATTCCTGACGAGCTGCGCCTGGCCCGGTACCTGAAGGCGCCGGAGCTGGGACCGCGGGTGCTGTTTTTCAGCGGCGGCACGGCATTGAACCCCTTGAGTCGGGAGCTGGTTCGCTACACGCACAATTCCATTCATCTTGTCACGCCCCTGGATTCCGGGGGCAGTTCGGCCAAGTTGCGGGAAGCTTTCCGGATGCCCGCGGTGGGGGATCTGCGCAGCAGGTTGATGGCCCTGGCGGACCAGAGCGTGAAGGGCAACCCGGAAGTCCGGGAGCTGTTCGCCCACCGGCTGGCCAAAAGCGCCGCCCCGGAGGAACTGCGTTACAGCCTGGAACGGCTGGTTGCGGGCCGGGGCGCTCTGGTACGGCGCATCCCGGACCCGATGCGCAAGATCGTCCGCAATTATCTGCGTATTTTCCAGGAAAAGATGCCGGAGGATTTCGATCTGCGCGGGGCCAGCATCGGAAACCTGATCCTGGCCGCCGGCTACCTGACCAGCCAACGGCGCATCGACTCGGTGGTCTTTCTGTTTTCCAAGTTGGCCGAGGTTCGCGGCGTGGTCCGGCCGACCATGAACCGTTATCTGCACCTGGCCGCGGAACTGGAAAACGGTGAGATCATCGTCGGCCAGCATTTGCTCACGGGCAAGGAAGCACCGCCCATCACCTCCAGGGTCAAGCGGGTTTGCATTCGTTCCGGAGATACGCGGGGCGAGCCGGTTCGGGTGGCCATCCGCGAGAAGGTGCGCAACCTGATCCGTCAGGCCGATCTGATCTGCTTTCCCATGGGCAGCTTCTATTCCAGCCTGATCGCCAACCTGCTGCCTGACGGCGTAGGGCAGGCCATCGCCGAGAACGACTGCCCCAAGGTCTACGTGCCCAATGCCGGGATGGACCCGGAACAGTTCGGGATGACCCTGGCGGACAACACCGCTGCCCTGTTGCATTACCTGCGCCGAAGCTGCGTGGCCGACCTGCCCGTGGAGCGGCTGCTGAACCTCGTACTCCTGGACTCCCGCGACGAGAGCTACGCTCAGCCCGTGGACGTGGCCGCCGTGCGGGATCTGGGGGTCGATGTTTTACGCATCCCGCTGGCCGGAAGCGACCCCGGCGCGTCCTCGGCAGCCCTCCTGGACGGAGACAGGGTGATTCGGAGCTTGTTGTCCCTGATCTGATTACTTGAAAGACTGCAGCGACACTTATTTTCGGCATGCGATGTCTTTTTTTCAGGACTCAAGCCAATGATATGCCTCAATCCGGTGGTTGAAACCACCGGATATACTTCTCCCTTGCAGGGAAATGGAACAACAACCAACAATCAGAGGAGCCGGCCATGTCGAAAAAAGAAGTGAAGTTGAAAGGCGTGATGGACGTCAACCAGGTGGTGACCTATCTGGAGGATCTGGCGAATTCCTTGAAGGAGGGCAAAATCTGCGTCCAACAGGGCGAGCAGTTCGTGACCCTTTGCCCGGACAAGATGGTGGACGTGGAGGTCAAGGCTACCGCGAAAAAAGGGAAGGAAAAATTCGAGATGGAGCTGGCCTGGTACCGGGAGGTTCCCCAGGAGATGAGTATTTCCTCGGATGAACCGGAACAGGACGCCGAAAATGAAGGATCGTCGCTCGCGGTCAGCGGTCCGGTGATCGAAATGCCGGAAGTCCAGGACATGGATTCCGACGACGAAGGCAAGACAGCCCGCAGCTAGCCGAGCCTCGCTGGAAGAACGATGCGTGAGCCGGAGGCTTTGCCGGGCCGGTTTCGTCATCCTTTCCGAACGCCGAAGCGGCCTCCTATACGGGGGGCCGCTTTTTTTGGGAGGTGCGCCCCGGTAGGGCGCATCCACTTGATCCGCCACACCTGTTTGCTCGGTTGCCTGATGCCAACCTCACGTGTAAGAAGAGGTGAGGAAAACGGCTGGGTTCAGCCGCTATTTTGCTTTTGGAGAAATCGTGGGAGACGGCGCCATTTAGAGGGCGCGTGGTTTGACCTGCAGCGACCACGCTCTGTGAGCCAACGAGGATGATTATGCAAGCGGTTCAATCACTTTCAGCCTTGGTTTTAGCGGCGGGCAAAGGGACGCGGATGCATTCCGACAAGCCCAAAGTGTTGCACACGCTGCTGGGTGAACCCATGCTGTGGTATGTCTTGGAGGCCGTCAGGCCTTTAGCGGGCGAGGGTGCGTACACGATCATCGGTCACGGCGCGGACTTGGTCCGGAAGCAGTTTCCGGGTGAGCGGTTCATCCTGCAGAAAGAGCAACTGGGCACAGGACATGCCGTGCTCTCGGCTTGGTCCGAAATTTTGGCCGGGAATGTCCGCTGGTGTCTCGTGATCAACGGAGATACGCCGTTGATCGACGGTGTGATGCTTGAACGGTTCTGCGCGGCCATGATGCATGACGGGGTTGATCTGGCCTTCGTGACGACAACCCTGGACGACCCGTTGTCCTACGGGCGGGTTGTGCGCGATGCCGCCGGGTCGGTTCGCGGCATCATCGAAGCCAAGGATTTTGACCCGAAGCGCCACGGAGAGCCCACCGGCGAAATCAACGCCGGGATTTACTTGTTGCGGGTTGCAACCATGGGACCGCTGCTTTCCAAAATTTCAGCCGACAACAAACAGGGCGAATACTATCTGACCGATCTCGTGGACCTTGCGGTGCGCGGTGGTTTGCGGGTGGGGACTCTGGCCGCCGGAGACCCCTTGGCCTGCATGGGCGTGAACAGTCCCTTGGAATTGGTCGCATCCGAGGATGCGTTACGTCGGCGAATTGCTCAGGCCTTGCTGCAAGGCGGCGTGACGATCCATTTGCCTGATTCCGTGAGCATCGGGCCGAGGGTCGTCGTGGAGCCCGGGGTGGAGATTTTCGGCCCTTGCGAGATGTATGGAGCCGCGCATGTCCGCCGAGGGGCGGTCCTGGAATCCCATACCTGGCTCAAGAATTCGCGTATCGGCTCCGGAAGCGTCGTTCGTTCTTTTTCACATCTTGAGGGGGCCTCCGTGGGAGAGGGCTGCGTCGTAGGGCCGTATGCCCGTTTGCGACCAGATGCGGTTTTGGAAGCGGGTGCACGAATCGGAAATTTCGTGGAGATGAAAAAGGCCAGGCTGGGAAAGAATGCCAAGGCCAGTCATTTGACGTATCTCGGAGATGCCGAGATCGGAGAAGACGTCAACATCGGTGCCGGGACCATCACCTGCAATTACGACGGGAAACGCAAGCACCGCACCGAAATCGGCCCCAGGGCGTTTATCGGCAGCAACTCCGCGCTGGTGGCCCCGGTCAGGATCGGAGCTGACGCCCTGGTGGGAGCGGGCTCGGTGATCACCAAGGACGTACCTGACGCCTCCTTGGCCGTGGCCCGCGGGAAGCAGCAGTGCTTCGCCAGACGGAAGCCGGAATAGCCGGCGCTCAAATCAAAGAACATCCAGGTTAAATTATTTCTTGATCATTTCTGTCTTTCCAGGATATGTGAAACGCATGGACATACTCACTCAGTTCGAAGAGAAAATTGACCGACTGTTGCAACGGATTCAAACCGTTGAAGATGAAAATCTTCGCCTCCGGGAAGAGCTGGAGGCGGAAAAAAATCAGAAACAGGAAGTTTTGAGTCGGATTGACAACCTCTTGAAGAAAATTCAAGAAGCGGCTATTTAATCTGCTCATGCCCAGTCATACCATATCAGTCTTGGGGTTTGAATTGGCCTTCAAGGCTGATGCGGATCAAGCCCAGGTCGTTGCCGCCAGAAAGGAGATCGAAGAGCGGTTCGCCGTGCTGAAAACACAGGGCAAACATATGAGCAGGGAAAAACTCCTGGCGTTTTTAGCGCTGGGTCTAGCGGATGATTATCTCCTGACATGCAAAAAATTGGGGCAGTTGGAGACAAAGCTGGAAAAATTGCTTCACCGGATGGAACAAGACGATACTGCCGGGAATAATATTGATACACAGTCGGAATAATTCAATCCCCTGGAAGGTTCGTGATCATCGAGTACTTTTTTGAGCCAATATAGTCCCAACGGGAGCCGCTTCCAACCGGGCGGTGCGCAGACCCAGTCATCTGGGGAGCCTAAAGTCCGGACAGTGGCGCCCACCTTGCAAAGCAAGGTTCAAAGAAGCTCATGACACGGCTTTCCGGGGTTTTATCGATACACAAGCCTGTTGTTTTTTTCGATATTTCTCCGTTCAACACAGTCCTCGGTCCGTCGCCGTTCACGTCCTTCCAGCCTCCCCCGAAACACCCGGTTTCGGCTTTTTTATATCCCCCGACCCATATGACGCCACGCCCGTGGCGACCTCTGCATGCAGGCGATTTCGTTCCTTTGATGGCGGGTGCGACAGCGTTTGTGCGGCCCATTGCTGGAATGGGCGAGATGATTTGGAAAAGGGGAGAATCCCATGTCGATAGAGAGTGTTTTTATACTGCTTTTCGGCCTGCTGGCCGGAGGTGCCGTGGTCCATCTGGCCCTGCGGCACATCTCCGGGACCAAGGTCAAGGAAGCCGAGGAACTGGCCGGGAAGATTCTGGAGGAGGCCCGCAAAGAGGCGCAAGTCCAAAAGAAGGAGCTCCTTCTGCAAGCCCAGGACGAGATATTTCGGCGCAAGAAGGAGCAGGAACAGGAACACCGGGACCGGGAAAGCGAACTGAAAAAACAGGAAACCCGGTTGCAGGAAAAGGAAGAACGGCTGGAGCAAAAGCTGGAAAAGGCCTCTCAGAAGGAGAGCGAGGTTGTTCTCCTGGAAAAAAATCTCATTCAGCGGGAACGGGATTTCGCGGTCCAGGAAGAACGGCTGGCGGAGATGACCTTGTCGCAGCAAAAACGGTTGGAGGAAATTTCCGGATTGACCGTCGAGGAGGCCAAGAAGCGGCTGATGGAAGAGATCGAGAGCCAGGCCCGACACGAATCGGCCAAGACATTGCGCCAGCTTGAAAGCGAAACCAGGGAAAATGCCGACCGCAAGGCCAAGGAAATTCTGGCCACGGCCATTCAACGCTATGCCGGGGAGTTCGTCACCGAACAAACCGTTTCTTCCGTGGCGTTGCCCAGCGAGGACATGAAGGGCCGAATCATCGGGCGGGAAGGACGCAATATCCGCGCCCTGGAGGCGGCCACGGGCGTGGACTTGATCATTGACGATACACCGGAAACCGTGATTCTTTCGGCCTACAGCCCCTTGCGCCGCGAGGTGGCCAAGCAGTCCCTGGAACGGCTGATCAGCGACGGACGAATTCATCCGGCGCGCATTGAGGATATCGTTCGCAAGGTCGAGCAGGAAATAGACGTCAAGCTTCGGGAATGGGGCGAGCAAGCCACCTTTGACGTGGGCGTTCACGGCATTCATCCGGAAATCATCCGTTTGCTGGGGCAGTTGCGCTATCGAACCAGTTTTTCCCAAAACGTTCTGCAACATTCCTTGGAAGTCGCCTTTGTCTGCGGAATCATGGCCGCTGAACTTGGCCTGGACGTGAAGAAGGCCAAGCGGGCCGGCCTGCTGCACGATATCGGCAAGGCCGTGGACCATGAAGTGGAAGGCCCTCATGCCACCATCGGCGCGGATCTGGCCAAGAAGTACGGAGAAGGCAAGGACATCGTTCACGCCATTGCCGCCCACCACGAGGAAGTCCCGCCCAAGAGCGTGATGGCCGTATTGGTACAGGCGGCAGACGGCCTTTCCGGGGCCCGACCCGGGGCGCGCAAGGAGCTGTTGGAAAATTACGTCAAGCGCTTGGAGGATCTGGAAGGCATGGCCACGGGCATGGAAGGCGTGTCCAAGGCGTTCGCCATTCAGGCCGGGCGCGAGCTGCGGGTCGTCGTGGAGTCGGATCTGGTGGACGACGACAAGACGTTTTTGTTGTGCAATGATCTGACCAAGAAGATCGAGCAGAATCTGACCTACCCCGGACAAATTCGGGTTACCGTGATCCGTGAGCGGCGGGCGGTGGGGTATGCCAAATAATGAAAAGCCATGACATGAGTTGCAAGGAAGAGTGCTCTAAAAGGGTGGTGACCAAGGCCGAGCTGGAGCAAATTCAACGCGGCACGGTGGAGATCATCGACCTGGAAGAACTGAAGACCAAGATCGGCCGGGGCAAGCCCCTGCGGGTCAAGGCCGGATTCGACCCCACGGCCCCGGACATCCACTTGGGCCACACGGTGCTGATTCAAAAGCTGAAGCATTTCCAGGATCAGGGCCATGACGTCATCTTCCTGATCGGGGACTTCACCGGCATGATCGGCGACCCTTCGGGCAAGTCCGAAACCCGCAAGACCCTGACCCGGGAAGCTGTCTTGGCCAACGCCGAGACTTACAAGCGCCAAGTGTTCAAGATTCTCGATCCGGACAGGACCACGGTGGCCTTCAATTCGCACTGGATGGACGCCTTCACCGCGGCGGATTTCGTCCGGCTCTGCTCGCACTACACCGTGGCCCGGATGCTGGAGCGGGAGGACTTTTCCAATCGTTACGCATCGGGCAAGCCCATCGCCGTTCACGAGTTTCTCTATCCCCTGGTTCAGGGCTACGATTCCGTGGCCCTGCGGGCGGACGTGGAACTGGGCGGAACGGATCAGAAGTTCAACCTGCTCATGGGGCGGACGTTGCAGCGCGACTACGGCCAGGAGCCCCAGGTGATTCTGACCGTGCCGATCCTGGAAGGTTTGGACGGCGTGCAGAAAATGAGCAAGTCGCTGGGTAATTACATCGGTATCGAGGAGCTGGCCGGAGATATGTTCGGCAAGGTGATGTCCGTCTCGGATCAGCTGATGTGGCGCTACTACGAACTTCTGTCCGATAGTTCCCTGGCCGAAGTGGCCAGGTTGCGCGACGACGTGGACCAGGGACGGCTGCATCCCAAGCAGGCCAAGGTCGAGCTGGCCCTGGAGCTGACGACCCGGTTTCATGGCGCGGAACAGGCACGGGCCGCCCAGGACGCCTTTGAGCGGGTCTTCGCCAGAAAGGAAAACCCCGAGGACATGGATGTTTTCCAGGCGACTCACGGCCCTGAAAGCCGGCTCCTGGCCATTTTGGACGCGGCGGACCTGTGCCCGTCCCGAGCCGAGGCCAAGCGCCTCTGCCGCCAGGGAGCCTGCACCGTGGACGGCGAGAAGCTCCATGATCCCGAGCAGGTTCTGGAGCCGGGAGAGTACGTGCTGAAGGTCGGGAAGAAGCGGTTTATGCGGGTTGTCGTCAGGTAAATGTCATTCAACGTATCATTATGAACATCTTCTGGCATCGATTGCGGATGGTCTTGGCCATGGTCAAGATCGAACACTCGGTTTTCGCCCTGCCGTTCGCCTACTCCGGCGCGTTCCTGGCGGCCGGCGGCTGGCCGGGGTGGCGGGTGTTTCTGTTGCTGACTTTAGCCATGGTCATGGTCCGTTCCTTTGCCATGGCCATGAATCGCATTCTGGATCTGCGCTACGACCGCCTCAATCCCCGGACCCAGTCTCGTCAACTGGTGACCGGAGAGCTGAGCGTCCGGTTCACGTCTTTTTTCGCCCTGGGCACGGCCCTGGTTTTCGTGTTGGCCTGTGCGGGCTTGAACACCCTGTGCCTGCTCCTGGCCGTCCCGGCCCTGCTCTGGTCCGCGGCCTACAGCCTGACCAAGCGCTTCACCTGGTTGTGCCATTTCTTTCTGGGCTCGGTCCTGGGGCTGGCCCCCGTGGCCGGATGGATCGCCGTTGATCCCCAGTTCGCGCTTCCGGCTGTGCTTTTGTTTTTCGGCGTGCTGTTCTGGGTGGCCGGATTTGATATTTTTTACGCGGCTCAGGACGTGGAGTTCGACCGATCCCACGGCCTGCATTCCGTTCCCGCCGCCTTCGGCCTGGAGACGGCCTTTGCCCTGGCCGGGTTCAGCCACGTCCAGGCGGCCCTGTTTTTTCTGCTGGCCGGCCTTGCCGCATCCCTGGGCTGGGTGTACCTGTTGGCCTGGGCTATTGTCGCCGCGGTTCTGTTCTGGGAACATCGCCTCATCTCCCCCAGGGACCTCAGCCGGCTGAATATGTCGTTTTTTACCTTGAACGGCGTGGTGGCGGCGTTATTGTTTTTCGGAGTATTGCTGGATCTTGCGTTTTGAGATGATCTGCTGGTGCGGATTTATGAATATGCTTCAATTACCGGATGAAAAGGAGATATTATGAAATTGAATGCAGGGGATTGCACGCTGTACAGTGGCGGCGCTACGGGCGCGGAGGCGGAATTCGGGGCCATGGCTGAGCGGTTTGGGGTCGCGGAAGTGAATTTCACCTTTGAAGGCCACCAGATCTCCCGGACCCGGGGCATGCGGGTCCTGACCCAGGAGGAATTGCGCCGGGGGGACGTCAGCATGACCTATGTCTCCCGCCTGCTGAACCGAACCTACTCCAACGCGCCGATCATGCGCAAAGTCCTGCAGACCATCTGGTATCAGGTCAATAACGGCATGGAAATCTACGTCATCGGCAGCATCCAGGAAGACGGCACGGTCAAGGGCGGTACCGGCTGGGGCGCTGAGTTCGCCAAAATCTGCAACAAGCCGCTCTTTGTCTTCGACCAGGCCAAAAACGGCTGGTTCCGCTGGGAGCAAGCCGCCTGGCATTCCCAGGACACCCCGACCATCGCAAACATCCATTTTACCGGGACGGGGACACGGTTTTTGGAAGAGAACGGAAAGAAAGCCGTGGCGGAGTTGTTCGAGCGCTCGTTTGGGTGATCTTTTCAAAGGCTTGAAACTTGATTCCTCCAGGAGGACGAAGTGGAACTGACCGCGGTGCTTACACCGGCCGAAGAGGGTGGGTATGTTGCGCTCAACCCGGAAACAGGGACGACGACTCAGGGAGAAACCGTGGAAGAGGCGATTGAGAACCTGAAAGAAGCCACGGCGTTGTATCTGGATGAGTTTTCTTCTCCGCTTCATGGCCATCCACTTGTCACGACGTTCAACGTACCCGTGAATGCCTAAATTGCCTCGCGTTTCCGGCGCGGATGTCGTCCGGGCCCTTGGACGCCTTGGGTTTGAAGTCATGCGTCAGTCTGGAAGCCATGTGGTCATAAGGCGTGATGCCCGAGGTTGTGTGGTGCCGTTGCACAAGGAAATCAAGACCGGAACCCTTGCCGGGGTTTTACGTCAGGCCGGAGTTTCTTCAGATGAGTTTATGGCGACGTTGTAAACGGCATTTGACGGTGGATCTCGATAAATTTTACCAACAAGGCCCCTCGCGGGCCTTTTTTATTCTCTTATGGCTGAATCCGTTATTCATATCCAAGGTGCCCGCCAGCATAACCTGAAGAATCTGTCTTTGGACATTCCGCGGGACAAGCTGGTGGTGGTGTGCGGGCCGTCCGGTTCGGGCAAGTCCACCCTGGCTTTCGACATTATCTATGCCGAAGGGCAGCGCCGCTACGTGGAGTCGCTATCGGCCTACGCCCGGCAGTTCCTGCCGCAACTGGACAAGCCCCAGGTGGACAAGATCGAGGGGCTGTCGCCGGCCATCTCCCTGGAGCAGCAGACCCTGACCCGCAATCCCAGGTCCACCGTGGGCACGGTGACCGAGGTCCATGACTACTTGCGGGTGTTCTACGCCCGGTTGGGCCGGATGAGCTGTCCGAAGTGCGGGCAAGCCATTGAGGCGCGCAGCCAGGATGAAATCATCCAGGCTGTTCTGGGGTTGCCGACAAAGACAAAGTTTTTGCTTCTGGCCCCCCTGGTGGAAAACCAGAAAGGCACGCAGCAGGATCTGATGCGCAAGCTGAAGGCCCAGGGGTTCGTGCGGGTGCGGGTGGACGGGGCGGTGCTGCCGTTGGAGCCGCTTCCGGAGATCACCAAGAATCAACGCCACACCCTGGAACTAGTGGTGGACCGCCTGGTGGCCGGTCCGGAGATCCGCCACCGCCTCGCGGATTCTTTGGAGCTGGCCCTGAAGTACGGCAAGGGCCGGATTTCCATTCAGATCGTGGACGGAGAGGAGATGGTCTTCAGCACCACTTCGGTGTGCACCCGGTGCGATATCAGTCTGCCGCCTCTTTCGCCGCAACTGTTTTCCTTCAACAGTCCCCAGGGAGCCTGTCCGACGTGTTCGGGCATCGGCAGCGTGGAGTACTTTGAACCGGACCTGCTGGCCCCGAACAAGGGTTTGAGCCTGCGCCAAGGCGGGATCATTCCGTGGCGCAAGGCGACGGCCTTGGCCAGGTATGCCGACGGATTGCAACAGCTGGGGCGGGTGCATGGGTTCACCTTGGATACGGCACTGGCCGAGTATTCGCCGCAAGCCTGGGAAGCCCTGTTCCAGGGTGATGCGAGCGTATCCTGGGAAGGGGTGGTTCCGCTTCTGGACCGGGGGCATCAGGTGCTGGGACCGGTCTGGCGGGACGAACTGTCCCGGTTCCGACAGAATCGGCCCTGCCCTGCTTGCGGGGGCGCTCGCTTGAAGCCCGAGGCCCTGGCCGTCCGGGTCGAGGGGCTGAACATTCATGAGTTTTGCGGCCTGCCCGTGGTTCGAGCCTTGGAATGGCTGCGTGATCGGCGGTTTACCGGACAGCAGGAACTGATCGCCGGCCCGCTGCTCAAGGAACTGGTCCACCGGCTGGATTTTTTGGTCCGGGTGGGGCTGGATTACCTGAGCCTGGCTCGGACCATGTCCACGCTCTCCGGGGGAGAGGCGCAGCGCATCCGGCTGGCCGGACAACTGGGCTCCGGCCTGGTGGGCGTGACCTATGTCCTGGACGAGCCGAGCATCGGGCTGCATCCTCGGGACAATGCCCGGTTGCTGGCGTCGTTGCGGGACTTGCAGGAGCGGGGCAACACGGTGCTGGTGGTGGAGCACGACGAGGCCACGATCCGGGCCGCGGATCATGTCCTGGAACTGGGGCCCGGATCCGGAGCCCTGGGGGGCGAGTTGGTCTTCCACGGCACGGTGGACGGGCTGCTGCGCCACGAGGATTCCCTGACCGGGAAGTATTTGCGGGGGGATCTCGTTATCGCCGGACCTGAAAAACGTCGAAAAGGCAAAGACGCTTTGGCGCTGCACGAGGTGCGCACGAACAATCTGCGCGACCTGGACTGCACCATCCCCTTGGCCGCTCTGGTCTGCGTGACCGGCGTTTCCGGGTCGGGCAAAAGTTCCCTGGTTGTGGATTCTCTGTACAAGCACATCGCCTTGGCCAGAGGGATCAAAGTGGACACGCCGGGCAAGATCGGGGGTATCGAAGGCCTGGAGCGGGTGGAAAAAGTCATCGCCATTGATCAGACTCCCATTGGCCGGACGCCCCGCTCCAATCCGGCCACTTACACCAAGGTGTTCGACGAGATCCGCAAGATTTTTTCCACCACGGTGGAAGCCCGCAAACGTGGCTACGCTCCGGGGCGGTTCAGCTTCAACGTACCCGGAGGCCGCTGCGAGGCCTGCCAGGGGGACGGGCAGATCCGGGTGGAAATGCATTTCCTGCCGGACGTGTTCGTGACCTGCGAGGTCTGCGGCGGCCAGCGCTACAACCGCGAGACCCTGGCCATCGAATACAAGGGCCTGAACATTGCCCAGGTTCTGGACCTGACCGTGGCCGAGGCCCGCCGCTTCTTCACCAATTACACGGCTCTGGAGCGCCGCCTGGAGGTGCTCCAGGAAGTCGGGCTGGAGTATTTACGCCTGGGCCAGCCGGCCACGACTCTGTCCGGCGGGGAAGCCCAGCGGATCAAGATCTCCCGTGAACTGGGCAAGCGCAGCCTCCCCGGAACGCTGTACATCCTGGACGAACCCACCACCGGCCTGCACATGCACGAAACCGGAAAGCTGATTCACGTGCTGCAACGCCTGGTGGACAAGGGCGCATCCGTGGTGGTCATTGAGCACAATCTGGACGTGATCTGGGCCGCGGACCACGTCATCGACCTGGGCCCCGGCGGCGGCGATGCCGGTGGCCGTATCGTGGCCAGCGGTACACCCGAACAGATCCGGGACGACCCGGATTCGGCGACCGGACAGTTTTTACGAGAGATGCGGTGAAGGGATCGCGCTGATGGTTCTCAACGCGATCCTTGTTGACAAGGCTTCGTGCGCCCTATATAGGACAAAAAAAATCGCATTTATCCTTTATTTTGCAGGATGGAGACGCACAAATCATGATGTTGACCAAGGCTGGAGAGTACGCTGTACGCTGCATGCTCTACCTGACCACGGCGGGCACGGGGGGGGTTGTTGCCCGGCGGGATATTTCCGAGGCCATGGATATTCCCGGCCCGTTTCTGGCCAAGATCGCCCAGGAATTGGCTCGGGCCGGTTTGATTCAGATCGTGCAGGGTGCGCGAGGCGGTTACAGGCTGCTCAAGGCGCCGGAGGAAGTGACGCTGTTGGACGTGGTCGAGGCGGTTGAAGGGGAGATTTTTTTGAACGAGTGCATTATTCGTTCGGACGGTTGCGGGCGAAGTGATTTTTGCGGGGTGCATCAGGTCTGGCAAAAGGCCAGGGCGGGGTTGCGGGAGACCTTGAGCGTTCCGCTGTCCGAATTGAAGGACGTTGCTGACCGCTCTTGCCGACCATGACGGCGGAGACGATATGACGGTCTGGAATTTTCAACAATAAGGAGGCTCAGTAATGGACGTATTGTTGTTGTCGCGATTGCAGTTCGCCTTCACAACCTTTGTGCACTTCATCTTCGTGCCGCTGACCCTGGGGCTGTCGCTCCTGGTGGCGTATATGGAGTTCAAGTGGGTGCGCACCGGGGACGAGGTGTACAAGCGGATGGCCAAGTTCTGGGGGAAACTCTTTTTGATCAACTTTGCCCTGGGCGTGGTCACGGGGATTGCCCTGGAGTTTCAGTTCGGGACCAACTGGGCTCGGTATTCGGCTTATGTGGGAGACATCTTCGGCTCGCTGCTGGCCATTGAGGCGACCCTGGCCTTCTTCCTGGAGTCCACGTTTTTGGCGGTCTGGATTTTCGGTTGGAATCGGCTGTCCCCCAAGCTGCACAACGCCAGCATCTGGCTGGTGGCCCTGGCGGCCAATGTGTCGGCGTTCTGGATTCTGATGGCCAACGGCTGGATGCAGAATCCCACGGGATTCGTGCTGCGCGGGGATCGCGCCGAGCTGGAGAGTTTCGCGGCCTTGGTCACCAACCCCTTTGCTTGGCAACAGTTTTTGCACGTCCTTTTTTCGGCGTATGTACTCAGCGGTTTTTTTGTTTTGGGCATTTCGGGCTGGCATCTGGCTCGGGGCAGTAACGTGGATTTTTTCAAGCGTTCCTTTCAAATCGCCGCTCCCTTTACCCTGGTCTTCGCCCTGGCTCTGGTGGTGCAGGGGCATCATCACGGCTCCACTGTGGCCAGATATCAACCGGCCAAGCTGGCGGCCATGGAATCCCACTGGGACACCATGAACCGCGCCCCCCAATATTTGTTCGTGATTCCGGATCCGGCCAATGAACGGAATTTGGTTGAAGTTCTGCCCGTTCCCGGCGGCTTGTCCATGCTTGCCTATCATTCCTTCGACGCGGAGGTGACAGGGTTGAAGGATTTCCCCGCGGAGGACCGCCCGCCGGTGTTGCTGACCTTCGTTTCCTTCCGGACCATGGTCGGGCTGGGGTTCCTCTTCCCGGCACTGGCCGCATGGGTCTGGATCCGGCGCAAGAACCCGGAATCGTCTCCCACGTTGCTCCGCGTCCTGCCCTGGGTGATCCCCTTGCCTTACATCGCCATTCAACTGGGCTGGCTCGTGGCCGAGGTGGGCCGTCAGCCATGGATCGTGAACGGGATCATGCGCACGGAGGACGCCTTTTCCGCGGGGATCAGTGTTGGCCAGGTGTGGTTCTCGTTGCTGCTTTTCGGTCTGATTTACGGGCTGCTGGTGGCGGTGGACATCTACCTTTTGATGTATCATGGGCGAAAGGGGCCCAAATCCTCCGAGGACAAGAAAACCGCGGCGTCGGAATCCGGCTCCGGTTTTTCCGCGCGGCCCGAGGGAGCGTCGGCCTGATCTTGTCGGCTGATCCGGTCGGCATGATTCGAACCCAATCGACCATCAAGGAGATAACGATATGTTGGAAACCACATGGTTCATATTGTGGGGCGTGCTCTGGGCGGTCTATTTCGCCCTGGACGGATACGACCTGGGGATGGGCACGCTGATGCCCTTTCTGGCCAAGGATGAGCGGGATCGACGGATCATGTACAATGCCGCCGGTCCTTTTTGGGACGGCAACCAAGTCTGGTTGATCACCGCCGGCGGGGTCACCTTCGCGGCCTTTCCGGCCACGTACGCCGCCTTGTTCAGCGGTCTGTACACGGCGTTGATGCTCTTGTTGTTCGCCCTGATCCTGCGCGGCGTGTCTTTCGAGTTCCGGCGCAAGGTGGACAGCGAGCGCTGGCGCAAGGTCTGGGATTTTTGCCACGTCTCGGGCAGCTTTTTGCCGGCCCTGCTGCTGGGCGTGGCGTTCGCGAACATTTTTCAAGGCATTCCGCTCAACGCCCAGGGGATCAATGAAGGTGGGCTGCTGGATTTGCTCAACCCCTATGGTTTGCTGGGCGGGGTCTTGTTCGTGCTGATGTTTTCCCTGCACGGGAGTTTGTGGCTGGGCGTCAAGTCCGAAGGGCCCATCGCGGACCGGGCCGCGGCCATGGCCGAGAAGCTGTGGCTTGCCCTGATGGCCGTGGTGGTCCTTTTCCTTGTGATGACCGCCTTCGCCACCAGTCTTTTCGATAACTACCTGAACAATCCGCTCTTGTTCGTCGTGCTGCTCCTGGCCGTGATCGGGCTGATCCAAGCCCGCGTCTTTCTGGGCAAGCGGTCCATGCTTCTGGCCTGGGGGGCTTCGGCGGTGAGCATCATCAGCGTGACCCTCTTCGGAGTGATCGGCCTGTTCCCGGCGCTTTTGCCCTCCAGCCTGGATCCGGCCTACAGCATGACCATCGCAAATTCCGCTTCGAGCCAACTGACTCTGAAGATCATGCTGGGCGTGGTCCTAGTGTTCGTGCCTCTGGTCATCGCCTACCAGGCGTGGTTGCATATCACCTTTGGTCACAAGATCACGGATGCGGATCTGGAGTACGAGGAAGCCTACTGATAGACGACCTCCAACGCTTCATCCTGGAGTGGATGGTGGAAACCGTTCAAGGGATCGAAAAGGCCCGCCCTGGCTGAAAACTCAGCCAGGGCGGATTTTTTTTGAGCGATGCCGATTGCGGGGTTAATTTCGGTCGATTGGATATGTCTTGACCAGAACGTCCGTGCCATCGGAGTCCGTGACCACGAATTGAACCCGGGTCACGTCGTCCAGGTTTAAATCCGGAGGTAAGTGCAGACGCGTGGAAACGGGACGGAAGTTGCGGATGCTGAACCGGGGGATTTCCTCGTTGCCCAGGGCCGGAGCGGTGTGGTCGTCCTTGTTAAGGAAGGATACGGAGATAGCCCCGGAAATGAGTTCGTTGGAAAGATTGCGGATCTCGAAGTCCGCACGAAGGTTCCCTGGTCTGCGAGTCAGTTGCATATTGTCCAGTTCGACCATTTGCAGACTCATGTCCGGGCGTACCGTTGGGGCTTCCTCAGAGTCTTGAGCTTGTTCTTGAACCGCGGTCTGGTCCTCCGGGGCAACTGTCGGCGAGGCTGGCGCCT
>NZ_KI912608.1:1783581-1923581 GCF_000519265.1 Desulfonatronum lacustre DSM 10312 | reverse complement strand
TTTATTTGTAGTGCGAGGTTAAGCCTTTCTGAGGCGTAGCCGCAGCGAAAGCGAGTCTGAATAGGGCGATTGAGTACTGCGGATAAGACCCGAAACCGAGTGATCTATCCATGGGCAGAGTGAAGCTTGGGTAAAACCAAGTGGAGGCTCGAACCAATAAGGGCTGAAAACCTTTTGGATGACCTGTGGATAGGGGTGAAAGACCAATCAAACTCGGTGATAGCTGGTTCTCCCCGAAATATATTGAGGTATAGCCTCAGGTAATTCGCGCACGGAGGTAGAGCACTGAAAGGGCTAGGGGCCCCACCAGGTTACCAAACCCTATCAAACTCCGAATGCCGTGCGTTTTATCCTGGGAGTCAGACTGTGGGTGAGAAGGTCCATAGTCAAGAGGGAAACAGCCCAGACCGTCGGCTAAGGCCTCCAAATTCGTGCTCAGTGGGAAAGGAAGTGGAGTTGTTCAGACAGCCAGGAGGTTGGCTTAGAAGCAGCCATCCTTTAAAGAAAGCGTAATAGCTCACTGGTCTAGTGATTCCGCGCCGAAAATGTAACGAGGCTAAGCACGATGCCGAAGCCACGGGTGTGCGTTGAACGTACGCGGTAGGGGAGCGTTCCTCGCGGGATGAAGGTGAACCGGAAGGTTTGCTGGACTTCGGGGAAGTGATCATGCTGGCATGAGTAACGATAAAANNNGTGAGAAACNNNTTCGCCGTAANCCCNAGGTTTCCTGGGTAAAGNTAATCTNCCCAGGGTNAGTCGGCCCCTAAGGCGAGGCTGAAAAGCGTAGCTGATGGGAAACAGGTTAATATTCCTGTACCTGTGAGACATCGTTTGAGTGATGGGGGGACGCGGAAGGGTAGGTCATCCGGGTGTTGGATGTCCCGGTTCAAGGTAGTAGGCTGGCTTCGTAGGCAAATCCGCGAAGCTTTAAGCCGAGAACTGATGACGAGTCTTTAAGACGAAGTGACTNATCCCATGCCGCCGAGAAAAGCCTCTAAACGAGATGTCTTTCAGACCGTACCGCAAACCAACACAGGTGGGCGGGGAGAGTATCCCAAGGCGCTTGAGAAAACTCTGGTCAAGGAACTCGGCAAAATGACCCCGTAACTTCGGGAGAAGGGGTGCTCTTTTTTGTGAAGGGACTTGCTCCCTGAGCATCGAAGAGTCGCAGAGAAACGGCGGGGGCGACTGTTTACTAAAAACACAGGTCTGTGCGAAGTCGTAAGACGCGGTATACAGACTGACGCCTGCCCGGTGCCGGAAGGTTAAGGGGAGAGGTTAGGGCAACCGAAGCTTTGAACCGAAGCCCCGGTAAACGGCGGCCGTAACTATAACGGTCCTAAGGTAGCGAAATTCCTTGTCGGGTAAGTTCCGACCTGCACGAATGGCGTAACGATCTCCGCGCTGTCTCGACCAGAGACTCAGTGAAATTGAAGTGGCGGTGCAAATGCCGTCTACCCGCAGCAAGACGGAAAGACCCTGTGCACCTTTACTATAACCTGGCATTGGGTTTTGGGGCATCATGTGTAGGATAGGTGGGAGGCTATGAAGTCTGTACGCCAGTATGGGCGGAGCCATCGTTGAAATACCACCCTTGTTGTTCTAAAACTCTAATACTGGTCAGTGAACCCTGACCGTAGACAGTGCCAGGCGGGTAGTTTGACTGGGGCGGTCGCCTCCCAAAGAGTAACGGAGGCGTGCAAAGGTTCCCTCAGGCTGATTGGAAACCAGCCGTTGAGTGCAAAGGCATAAGGGAGCTTGACTGTGAGAGAGACATCTCGAACAGGGACGAAAGTCGGCCTTAGTGATCCGGTGGTCCCGCATGGAAGGGCCATCGCTCATCGGATAAAAGGTACGCCGGGGATAACAGGCTGATCGCGTCCAAGAGTTCACATCGACGACGCGGTTTGGCACCTCGATGTCGGCTCATCACATCCTGGGGCTGGAGCAGGTCCCAAGGGTACGGCTGTTCGCCGTTTAAAGTGGTACGCGAGCTGGGTTTAAAACGTCGTGAGACAGTTTGGTCCCTATCTGCTGTGGGCGGAGGAGACTTGAGAGGGCCTGTCCCTAGTACGAGAGGACCGGGATGGACGAACCTCTGGTGGACCAGTTGTCGCGCCAGCGGCACAGCTGGGTAGCTACGTTCGGCAAGGATAACCGCTGAAAGCATCTAAGCGGGAAGCCTGCCTCAAGATTAGGTCTCCCTGGAAGTGATTCCCTAAAGGTCCCTGGTAGACCACCAGGTTGATAGGCTGGAGGTGTACGCGCAGCGATGCGCTCAGCTGACCAGTACTAATAGACCGTGAGTCTTAACCTCTCTATACTTCGTTACCTATGAAATAGGTGACTTGTGATTGGTGATATGCAGCCTGGAAATATCCAGGATATTCGCAAACCACCCCCACAAACCACCCATCACCAAATTTGTTCTGGTGGCCTTGGCGGAGGGGACACACCCGACCCCATTCCGAACTCGGAAGTTAAGCCCTCCAGCGCCGATGATACTGCGGTTCTAACCGTGGGAAAGTAGGACGCCGCCAGATCATTCCTCATCACAAAAACGCCCGCTTAGGAAACTAAGCGGGCGTTTTTGTTTTTAACCGCTGAATATGATGGGAATGAAAAAGTGTCCGCTTTCGAGTGAAAGCCTCAACTGCTCTTACATTCGTGGGATCAACTGGTTGAGCAAAGACGAGAGACGGCCTCCAATGTCTTTTCCCACGGAAATGATTTCCTCAAGGGAAGTCGGGGCCATGCAGTCCGGAAGGTTTTTGTTCGTGAGGCAGGATAAGCCTAGTATTTCCATGCCCATCTGCTTGGCGGCGATGGTTTCCATGACTGTGGACATGCCGATGGCGTCCGCGCCGAGTCGGCGAAACATTCTGGTTTCAGCCGGGGTTTCCAGGCTGGGACCGAGAATCCCGATGTAAACGCCGTCTTGAAGCCGCTGGCCCAATCGGAGCGCGGTAGCGTGGGCCAAGTCGGCCAGCCGCGGAGAAAATAATTGACTCATGTCCGGGAAATGCGGGGCACCGTAGTTGAGACCGACCAGCGGATTGCGTCCCGTCAGGTTGATCTGATCGGTGATGACCATGATTTCCCCCGGATGATACAGAGGGTTGAGGGCACCGGCGGCGTTGGTTATGATAATTTTTTTAACCCCCAGCAATCCCAGGGTACGCAGGCCAAAGCAAACCTCGTCCGGCGTATATCCCTCGTAGAGATGAAAGCGACCCTGGAGGGCTAAAACGGGAACGTTCCCGACCTGTCCCGCGCAAAGCCTGCCGGCATGACTTTGGACGGTGGCTTCGGGAAAGCCTGGGATCTGCGCGTAATCAATTGCCTGAAAGGCTTGCAGGGTTTCCACCCATTGACCAAGTCCGGTCCCGAGGATAATGCCAACAGGTGCTTGCGAGCGTGAAGTGAGTTGAGGGGATAGAGCCCCGGCAGCGGCGGTTTCTAGCTTAAGAATTGTGCTGGTCATCTCTGGCTTTTCTCCTGGCATGCTTGTTATGTATTTGATGATGCCGCAAAAGGTGGGGACTTTGCCTTCGGCGGAATATTTCATTTTGAAGACAAGGGGCGATAAAAGCAATGGATAAGACGACATTATTCGGGATCATTGCCGGTACGTCCTTGATTCTCGTCGCCATCTGGCTTGGCGGGGCCGTAGACACCTTTGTTAATGTTCCCGGATTCTTGATCGTTGTCGGCGGTACATTGGCTGCTATCTGCGTCAACTACCCGCTCAACGATATTATCCAAGCGCATACGGCGGCTTTTAAGATTTTTCTTTCCCGGAAGGTGCGTGAGATCGATGTGGTGAACACGATGGTCAAGATCGCGGACATCAGTCGTAGAGAGGGGTTGCTGGCGCTGGAGAACATCAAGACCGAGAACTTGATTCTCAAAAAAGCCTGCCAGCTGATTGCCGACAACGCGGACCCGATGTTGATTCGAGAAATGTTGGCCATTGAGATCGCTTCATTGCGTCGTCGCCATCTTATTGTACACGATGTATTCAAGCGGATGGGGGCGTATGCTCCTTCCTTCGGCATGATCGGCACGTTGATCGGCCTCGTGCAGATGCTGGCCGCTCTTCATGACCCGTCATCCATCGGTCCGGCCATGGCCGTGGCCTTGCTGACCACCTTCTATGGTGCCATGATGGCCAGCTTGGTATTCCTGCCCGTTGCTGGGAAATTACGGAGCCGGAGTCAGGAGGAAGTTTTGCATCTGCACATTATTTTCGAAGGCGCGAAGTGCATTCTCGAAAACAATAATCCGCGGCTTGTCTACGAAAAGCTCTCCTCTTTCGTTCCTCCAAAGGACCGTCGCAGTGAGCGTTGATTTTCAAATTTCTTCCCAAAGTACGTCGATCTTGGAGTCCGACCTCGACGAAAATGGTGAGGGCGATAAAGACTGGATGGTGACATTCACGGACATGTGTCTGTTGCTCCTGGTTTTTTTTATTTTGCTTTTCACCATGTCCACTTTGGATGACGAGCGCTTTCAAGAGTCGTTTTTCTCCGTGCGCATGGCCTTGGGCGATACCATGGGAGGTACGCTTGGGGCGGATAGAATTCCCGCCGAAGACATCGGCGTGTTTATCGATCAGGCGATGCTGCATAGGCAGGTGGTTGAGAATCAGCGTCGTATTTTTTCTGATTTTCGGTATTACCAAAATACCAAAGGGTTGGAAGGAGTTGTCGGGGCTGTATTTGATGAAGGAACGATCACCTTGCGGGTACCGGGAGACGTTTTGTTCGGACTGGGGCAGGTCACCTTGACTCCCGAAGGACGGCGCGTCATCGCGGAACTTAAGGATTTTTTTATTCGCTATCATGATCAAACCATTAATATTCGGGGCTTTACGGATGATATTCCCCCCCGAAGCGGCGGACGATTCGAGGACAATTGGGAAATATCCGCCTTGCGTGCCGTGAACGTCCTACGCTATCTTATGGAACTCGGCATTGAGCCGGTACGGTTGACGTCCACGGGGTTGGCGGAAATGTATCCTCTTTTTCCGAATACCACTGACGAAAATCGAAGCAGAAACAGACGAGTCGAATTCGTCTTGGAGAAGCGCATTGGGAATTGAACCGCTCGACTTTTCGGTCGAATATCCGAATGATGGTCATCGGGATCATCACCGCCGGGCCGTTCGCGTCCATCTTCCGGGACTTACGGTTTGGCTCCTGGAACGAGAAGCATTTTACCCCGTGGTCGATCTGAGCACATTTGGCTTGGCCTTCAAGGACGAGTCAAAATCCTTTCAGAGTGGGCAAACAGTGACGGTGGACGTGCATGTTCAAGGAAAGGTCTGGGTTGCCGGACTGGATGCCAAAATCGTCACAATCCGGGATGGCATCCTGGTGGCGTGTACGTTTCCGAATATGTCCAAGCTCCAGGAGCAGCGCATGGACAAGCTCAGCTTGGAAATTCAAAAGCGATGGATCAAAATCCGTAAATTTCAGAAACAGCAGGGCGAGGATGAAGCAAACGCGAAGCAAACATAAAGTCCTTATCGCCAATCGCGGCGAAATTGCCATTCGGATCATCCGGGCTTGCGAGCAGCTCGGCTTGGATTTCGTCTGCGTCACCACCAAGGAGGACGTGGCGTCCGGGCATTGCCGGTTGGCCGTGGAGTTGGGTGGTGAGCAGGCCTTATACAGGATCAGTTCCTACTACGACCCAAATGAAATGTTTTCGGTGGCGGATGTCTCCGGAGCGACCGCCATTCATCCTGGGTACGGGTTTTACGCCGAGGATCACCGGTTCGCCCGTCGTGCCAGCGAGCGCGGCCGCCCGTTGATTTTTATCGGACCATCCTGGGCCGTTATTCGCGATCTCGGAGACAAGATCAATACCAAGCGCCTGGCCCGGAGCCTGAACATTCCGACCATCCCCGGCTCGGATCGACCGCTGTACGATGAGATCGAAGCCGAGAGCATCGCCGAGGCCCTCTTTGCATTTCAGGTGGACCAGGGTGTGCATAGGCCAGTGGTTCTGGTCAAGGCCTCCGCCGGAGGCGGGGGCATGGGCATCGAGGAAGTCAACGACCCGGATAAGTTTCGAGCTACCTTTCGCCGAGTGCGCAACTATGCCAAACGACAATTTCGAGATGAAGGCGTACTGGTGGAGCAGCGCATTTTTGACTTCAACCATCTTGAAGTGCAGATCGTGGCCGAGCGCTCCGGGACGAACATCGTCCACTTCGGTACCAGAAATTGTTCGGTGCAAAGTATCGGGCGGCAAAAACGAATCGAAGTCGCACCGGGGTTTGCCCCGCAGTTCGTGACGTATGCCTTTGACGCCGGGGAGGTGCTTGATTCCATCATCAACCACTCCCTGACCATGGCCAGGGAGGTCCGCTACGACAACGTCGGCACCTGGGAGTGGATCGTCACGCCGAACGGGCAGCCGTTTTTGCTTGAAGTGAACACTCGTATTCAGGTGGAGAACGGAGTCAGCGCCATCATTTCCAGGCTTCCGGGCAAGAAGCAGGTCAATTTGATCGCGGAGCAGATCCGTTTGGGGCTGGGCGAGCCCATGGGATACGCCCAGAAAGGCATCGTGTTCGACGGTGTCGGGATCGAGTACCGGATCATCGCCGAGGAGCCGGACAACAAATTCGTGCCCTGGGTCGGGCGAATCGACCGTTTCTCTTGGAAAGACGAGCCCTGGGTCCAGGTCTTCACGCATGTACCCACGGACAAACCGTACGACATCCCAACAGAATACGACCCAAATTTGGCCTTGGGCATTGTCTGGGGAGAGACGCTGCATCAGGCGCGGGAACGTGGCCAGGCGTTTCTGGACAACCTAGTGCTGGAAGGCGAGAACGCCCAGGGTAAGCCGTTGCAGTCCAACATCGCTTATTTGCGTCAAAAAACGGATATGCTGCTGATGTTTTGATTTTCTCTCCGAGAAGATTCACTGTTACGCTTCGAGCACATCATTGGAACACCCCCTCATCCATGAAGTCATGGGAGCAGGAACCCGGTGAGGATTTTGTCATGCCTTTGCAGCCGAGAATCACTTGGGCCGCAAGGTGCCGATTTGGGAGTTCGGAGTTGTCGCCCGTGCCTCTTCGCACTGTGGAGGACCAGCTCATGGATTGCCCGCACCAACCCTAATCGATCATATTTAGAGAATAACCCGTGATGGATATAGATAAAACCATTTTCGAACTGCGTGAGCGGCTAAAGTACATTCAGGATATTTTTGGTCCGAAAGAGAATGAAAATGTATTGCTTTTGCGGGCCAAACTTCAGGAGTTCGAGGAGCAGCTTCCCAAGCTGGATCCTTCGGAACAAATCCGACAAATTTCTTCACTGGAGGATCTGTTCGGTTTTCTGGAGAAGAAGCTGGAGCGGCAGCTCACGCCCATGGACAAGGTCCGGATCGTTCGACATCCCCAGCGGATTTCATTGAAGGACATTCTGGAGCACGTCTACGACAACTACACGGAGATCGGCGGCCAGGACGAATACAGCGTGGACCCCAGCATGCTGATCGCCAGGGCCTACATCACCCGACGGGTGGGGAACAAGGTCTTCAACCAATCCGTGATGGTCATCGGCCAGGAAAAAGGTCACGGCCAGGAGTTCCGCAACGGCGGTTCGGTCAAGCCCTGGGGGAACGCCAAGGCCTTGCAGTACATGAAGGTCGCCGAGACCGAGAACATTCCCATCCATGCCTACGTGAACACGCCCGGCGCGTTTCCCCTTGAGGACTATCCCGGAGCTGCTCAGCAGATTGCCCGAAACATCTATGAAATGGCCGGATTGCGGGTCCCGGTGATCGCCATTTTTTCCGAGGGCGGGTCCGGGGGAGCGGAAGCCATCGGGCTGGCCGACGTGCGGCTGATGCTTTCCCACGGGTATTACTCGGTGATTTCTCCGGAAGGCGCGGCGGCCATTGAGGGGCGTATCAGGCAAGGGCAGCGCGTTCCGTCGGATTTGGTGGAAAAATGCGCGAAACAACTCAAAATTACCGCTGAAGACAACCTCTCCCTGGGGCTTGTGGACAGGATCATCCAGGAGCCGGTACTGGGGGCGCGGACGGAGCATTTTGATTTCTTTCGGACATTGCGTCAGGAAGTGATCAACGCCACGGACGAGATCGTCCTGCGGGTTCGCGGGATGAACTACTTTCGGGCCAAGGCCGTCATGCGTCAGAAGAAATCACCCGGGGCCAACGCGGAGAATATTTTCGTCCGTTGGAAGCTTGGCGCGGCGGCTCGGGATCGGTTGCTCTGGAAGCGCTACCAGCGCTTTATGACCATGAGCCGACATGCCGTACTGGACCGGCGCTCCCTGGGGCGAAGAGTCTATGATTACGGGACGGATCTGGGGTGGTCGGTCTATTCCTTTTTCAAGTACGATTTCTGGCGCAAGCATCAGAAAAAGGTGACCCAGGTGGCCGAGGACGTGGGGGCCGAGTTTCAGGTGGTGCTGAACAAGTGCTTCGCGCCCATCAAGCGGATCAAGGGCTCCCTGAAGGGGGGCGAAGGAGACGCGGGCGGGGACCAATGCCAACTGACCCAGTTGTCCCGGTGGGAGGAGCGCGAGGCGGAGCCGAAAAAGGAGTATCTCAGCCCCAAGGCCAAACAGGACGTGACCATCACCTGTCCCAACACGCCGATTCACGGCTGTCTGGACATGTGGGCTCCAGACCTGTTCGGCGAATGGGCCGGGGTCTGCATTCACTGCGGACACCACTTCCCGATGGAATACGACTGGTATCTGCGCAACGTGTATGATCCGGATTCCGTCAGGGAATTCAATGCCCAGATCGAGGCCAAGAATCCTCTTGGTTACGAGGGCCTGGACTTGAAACTGGAGGAAGCCAAGCGCAAGACGGGGCTGAAAAGCTCGTGCATGACCTTCGAGGCCACCATCAACGGTGTGAGCGTGGTCACGGCCATGCTCGCGGCCGGTTTTCGAGGGGGCTCGGTGGGGGCGGCGGAAGGCGAAAAATTCATCCGCGCCGTTGACCGGGCGCGTAAAAAGCATACCCCATTCATAGCCTACGTCCACGGCACTGCCGGAATTCGCATTCAGGAAGGGACCCTGGGCGTTATCCAGATGCCGCGATGTACCATGGCCGTTCGGCGGTACCTGGAAGACGGTGGACTGTATCTCGTGGTCTACGACACGAATTCCTACGCCGGACCCGTGGCCAGTTTTCTGGGCTGTTCTCCGTACCAATTCGCGATCCGTTCCTCCAGGGTCGGTTTCGCCGGTCCCGGCGTGATTCAGGAGACCACGGGCATGCCGGTGGAGCCGCACTATCACGGAGCGTATCAGGCCTTGTCGCGCGGGCATATTCAGGGCGTCTGGGACCGCCGGGAGATGCGCAAGAACGTCTATCAAGCCCTCCTGACCGTGGGAGGAAGGAATCTGTATTACCGCTAGTCGCCGGAGGCCCCGGCCATCAACCTTGCCGAGGCCTCGCGTGAATACGAGAAAACTGAAGTTGGGGGTGCTGATTGCTGAACATAACCGAATTACTGGACGAGATTAAGGCTTCCCCCTTTGAGGAGGTCGTTATCACGGCTCCGCATACCGGGACCGTGGAGTTCGTGGTGGACGCTCCGGGGGCGAACGTCGTCGGGCCGTCCGGAGCGTGGCGTGAAAAGCCCGGCACGTTGCTTGCTCGTCTGGATCGTGAAAAGAACAAGAAGCTGATTCACGCCGCCCTCAAGGGCGTTGTGGAGCATGTGCATACGGAACTGGCGGGACGATTCGTTCAGGCCGGAACCCGGCTGATGACCATTCGGCACTTTCTCAGCAAAGAGGAAGTGCTGGATCGGCTGCTGCGGAAAACGTTGCATCTGTTCAATGCGCCGGAGCGGGCCAAGTATTATTTTCGACCGGACGTGGACATCAAAGTGAAGTCCAAAGGATGTCAGTCCGTGGAAGTCCGGCCGGACATGGATCTGTTCATCGTTTCGCGGATGAAGCGGGAAAGCCAGTTAAACTACGTCGGGCCGGAGGGCATCATCTATGCCGTGTATTTCGAGGCCAATCAAAACGTCGACGCCGGAGCGCCTTTGATCGGCGTCTGTCGCAAGGACCAGCTTTCCACGATTCAGGACGTGGTCAGCCGGGTTCAGAGTGAGTGGGTGGAGCAGGACTGATTTCTCGCCGGAACGGATCAACCCGCATCCAGACAAAGAGAGGAAATCCATGGGCAAAATTTTACAGGTTCGCGTCAGCGCCGTTACGTATGATCCGGATGACGTGTACAGTCGATGGCCTGAACTGAGCAGACTGGCTTGGGGCGAGAAGCAATCCGTCGACTTGAAGGACGTCGGGGTGCGGCAATTGACGGCCGTGCTGGAAGACAAATGGAAGTTCGGGGAGGATTGGCCCCGTGATCTCAAAAATCTTCTGGAAAGGGATGTCGAAGTCTTGCGAGAACTGGATCGGCGCTTGGAAGACGCCCTGGCCGACCGTCAAGCCGATGCGGCCGACCGGATCACCTATGAACTGGAAGATGTCCTGGACGAACTGGAAAGCGTGGTCAAGAAGCAAGCCTTTCCGACACCGTAGGAGGAATCATGAGTGGATCACTGAATAAAGTCATTCTTGTCGGCAGACTCGGGCAAGACCCGAAGTTGGCCTACACCCAGAGCGGACAGCCGGTGGCCAACTTCACCATGGCCACGGACGAGTCCTACACGGATAAGGACGGCCAAAAGGTGGAGAAGGCGGAATGGCACCGGGTGGTGGTCTGGGGCAAGCAGTCCGAGTTCGTGGGGAACTATCTGACCAAGGGCCGACTGGTGATGGTCGAGGGCAAGCTTCAGACCCGTAAATGGCAGGACCAACAGGGTCAGGATCGATACACCACGGAAATCGTGGCCCAGCGGGTCCAGGCCATGGATTCCAAGGGCCAGCGCACTGAAGAGGCCCCCATGCCCGATGACCGCCACTCTCCGGGGCCCATGGCTCAGCCTTCGGAAAGCGGAATGGATGAGGTGCCGTTTTAGCCTGTTTTCAAGAATCACAGATACCCACGAAGCCCCGGATGACGTAAGTCGCCGGGGCTTTGTCGTTGGTGCGTTCGTCCGTGTACTTTCCCAGGGTCGATATCAAGGACGGGACTGCCCGCTCCGGATTGCCGGATGCCTGCCCGGGACCTTCGCGTCAACGCAAAATCGCGATTCTGGTTTCCGGACCATAGCCGGTTATGGCGGTTTTGCCCCAGCCGCCGGGCTTGACCTCGTTGCCCGGCCTCAACTCGTAGTCCTTGCCGTCGCCTTCGGACGTGACCCAGGCCCGACCGCTGAGGCAGACCACGCGCACTCGTCTTCGTCCGGCGACGGTGGCGATTTGTCGGTCGCGCAGAGTGATTTCCACGGGGCGTCTGGCCAGAAGCAGCCCAGCCAGGGCAAGTACGTTACCGCCAAGGGTGATCATCCGTTTCCGTAACCCTTGCAACGTCCCTGTTTCTCTGTTCGGAGCATCAACGCGATCCGTGCATCTCCCCGTGACCATAGTCGCCTCCCGAAGCTGAAGGTTTCTTCGTACTCATCTCTGACGGACGTGGGCAGTCCTTGACCCACTGCTGTGAGGAGAGTTAGACCTTGAAATCTGTATTATGGACAGATACAGAAAAACGAAAAAATAACTATAACAGTTTTGTGGCTAGGGAGAAGCAGAATGGAGATGTTGCGAATGTCTTCCGAACAATTTCGGTATGTTGCCGTCGAAAAGCAAATCATGGAACAGATTGAGGATGGTGTGCTGCGCCCCGGGGATAAGCTGCCTTCGCTGCGCAAGCAGAGCAGCAGGCTCCGTGTCAGTCTGGCCACGGTGAATCAGGCGTATTTGGAATTGGAGCGCAAGGGCGTGGTTGAGGCGCGGCCCAAATCCGGCTTTTACGTGCGCCCCGGCTTTCGCGGCACCCTGGAGGCGCCCTGTCGCACTCCTTCAAATCTCGTGCCCACCAGCGCCACCCGTGGGGAGTTGATCCGTACGGTATTCAAGGGCGTGGGCCGGGAGGACATCCTGCCGTTCGGCGTGGCCACCATCGGCCAGGAGCTGTTGCCCATCAAGGCGCTGAGTCGAATTCTCGCTTCCATGGTCCGTGAAGCGCCCATGGTCGCGGCCCAGTACGAGCCCATCGAAGGAGACCCTGAACTGCGAAGACAGATTGCCCTGCGAGTCGCGGAGGACGGCGTCCCGTCCCGTCCCGAGGAAGTTATCGTCACCTCCGGTTGTCAGGAGGCTTTGAACATCGCCCTGCGTGTTTTGACCAGGCCTGGGGATATCGTGCTCATCGCGGCCCCGGCTTACTACTGTTTCCTGCATTTATTGGAAAACCTGGGGCTCCGGGCCGTGGAAATCTCCTCCTGCCCTGAAAACGGGATCAATCCCGAGGATGTACGCCGGGCCGTAACCATGCACGACGTCAAGGCCTGCATTTTCAATCCCAATTTCAACAATCCCGACGGCTCGCTCACCCCGGACGAGGCCAAGAAGGAAATCGTCGCCATCCTCACGAAAAAGGATATTCCGTTGATTGAGGACGAGGTTTACGCGGATATTTATTTCGGACCGGCCCGCCCCTTGAGTTGCCGGGCGTTCGACCCCAAGGGGCTGGTCATTCAGTGTTCTTCATTTTCCAAGACCCTGGCTCCGGGTTATCGCGTGGGCTGGATCATGCCCGGGCGGTATTTCACCAAGGCCTTCGAGGTCAAAGCCACCACCAACATCTGCTCGGCCACGCCGACCCAGCGGGCCGTGGCCGAATATCTCCGGGCCGGGCTGTACCAACGGCATCTCAAGCGACTGCGCGGCGGCATCGAGGAACAGATGCGACATATGCTCTGCCTTATCGCGCGGTATTTTCCAGAATCCACCCGAGTCACCCGGCCCACCGGAGGGGCCGTGCTCTGGCTGGAGCTGTCTTCAAGCGTGGATTCGGTGAAGTATTTCTATCGTGCCCTGGAGATGGGCATCGGCGTGGCCCCGGGCGTGGCCTTTTCCAGCCAGGACAAGTTCAGCAACTATATTCGGCTCAGTTGCGGCCATGCTATTTCCCAGGACCTGGAGGCGGGGATTCAGGTCCTGGGTGAACTGGCCCGGAACATGACGGTGGAGTAAGCCTTCAAGCTTGAAGCGGAAAGATCGATATGACCCGTGAAGCAATGGCCGAGGACGCCTTGTCCGTGAACCGGTCCGCGGTCGCGAGTATGCCCCGCGGGTCAGCGGCAAAATGGTTTTCGGCGCGAAAAAAACAGGGCCGTTCCCACGCATCCCCAGACCACGGACCCGATCATCAAGGCGTGTTGCCACGGGGTGACGCCGGAGGGAAGGCGGGTTGCGGGGTGGGAAAGGACGTGGGAGGAAGGTTCGGAAGGCGCGTCACGCGGAGAGTCGATCCGGATGTGCGCCATGGCTCCGTGTCCGGCCTGTCTGGCCTGGATAGCCCATGTTCCCGGGATGGCCGGGTCTGGTACAAAGGAGAATCGGCCGTCGGCGTCGGTTTGTCCGGTCTTCCACGGGGTGGCCGGATTGTCCGGAGCGTAGACCGTGACCTGGGCCTCGGACATGGGCTGGCCCGTGTCGTATCCGGCTTGGATGACGACGCCCGTGGTCTGAGAGACGTCGATCATCGCACCATGGGCACACAGGTTTTCGGGCGCAGCCAGAGCGAGGAGCATGACGAGAAGCCAAGCCGCCGTGCCCGGCCATGGAGCGAGGGAGCTACGGTGCATGCAGGATGGCTTCCTAGGTGGTTTTCGGGGTGGCTTCCGGGGTGGAGAACCGACCGCCCCGGAAGCTTCGTGTCGTGAGGTGGTGCATGGAATCAGTGCCATTCCACGCTACAGTGTCCTTCACCGGCGTGGCCGATGTGCAGGCCGTGGAGTTTGAGCATGTGCTTTTTCGCCCCATCCGCGAAGGGCGCGAAGCCGAGAGCCTTGATGTTCATTTCGTCATCCGCGGGCTTGTCGGCGCGACCGAAAACGTGATCAAGGTGAAAGGTCATCTCCAAATCGGCCAAGCCGTCCTGCTCCAGAAAACCTTTCCGTTCATCCCCGACAAACTCACCGCAACGATAGGTTCGTTCCTCGTTGGAATAGAGTTGGAACTTGACCGTTTGGTCGTCCTTTTGCGCTTCACCGGTAATGACCATGGAGTATCCAGCCAGCATGCCTTCTCCGGCGTTGGTCATTTTCCAGGAAATGGCGTTGTAGTGCCCGGCCTGGGCCGGGGTCTCGCCCACCAGGATCCGGGAGTCCTCGTCCGCCTGCATGACCAGATCAATGGTATGCACGCCTTCCAGCTCCACCGTGGACGCGGCGGCGATGGGTCCGCCGGCCTGGGCGTCGTAGGGGGGATCGACCTGGTAGGCCGTGATCTCGGACAAGGTGACGAAAATATGGCTGAACGTCAGGGTCCAGCCGTCCTTGGTCAGCTTGGGAGCAAGAAAACCCTCCGTCGCCAACTCTTCGCCGTTGGCGTAAAACCGCAATGATCCGGCCTGAGCCGAACCGGCCATCACAAAGAAGGCCATCAAGGCGGCCATGACCACGCCAACTGTAACGTGCTTGAATGCTCTCATGCTTCCTCCGAGGTTTGACGGGTCCCACTGGTCGGCAACCCAAGTGATTCACAGGTCGGTCCGGATTCGCCCGGTCGACGATTATTGAAAAGAAGACTATCTTATGTGAAGATATATTGTCAACGGCATTCCCTGTGTCACTATTTCTGTTTTGTTGTTCTGTCTGGGCGTCATCTTCTTCCGGATCAAAGGACGCGAGCTTCTCCCCTATTCGGCTGTTTCTCTCGGGCTTTTTCCTTCTTTTCGATTCAGCATCAGCTTTCCTTGACGCGAGGGGCTCGCTCAAGCAAATATCCGGCGTCCTGACGATAGGGGGAAGTCCTGTCGGTCTTGACGGTTTGTTTTCAACTCTCAACCGGCATTTTTGCATCGTAAGAAAAGAACCCATGCGCGAAATCATTCTTATTCAGTTGACCGGTACGGACCGGGATGGTCTTTTGGCCGGGATAATGGATCAGTTGGCGGCGTCCGGGACAACGGTCCTGGACATCTCCCAGTCCGTGATTCACGAGGAATTGTCCCTGGGCGTGCTGGTGGAGGTGCCCCGGGAAAATCAGGCCTCGCCCGTGATCAAGGATTTGCTGTTCTGGGCCTACAACCTGGGCCTGACCCTCAAGTTTTCACCTGTTTCCGAGGAAGATTACGAGCACTGGGTCGGCCAGCAGGGGCGTCGGCGGCATATCGTGACCCTGCTGGGCCGGACCTTGACGGCCGAGAATCTGGCCCGTCTGGCTCAGGTGATCACGGACAACGGCCTGAGTATTTTCGGCATCACCCGCCTTTCCGGGCGCAGGTCCCTGGCCGATCCCGCGGCCATGCCCCGGACCTGCGTGGAGTTTTCCGTGCGCGGCACCCCGGCGGACATCTCAGCCATGCGTGCCGCTTTTCTGGAACTGTCCCGGGAGCAGGGCATCGACATCGGGTTTCAGGAAGATAACGCCTTTCGTCGGATCCGTCGCTTGGTCTGTTTTGACATGGATTCCACCCTGATCCAGGCCGAGGTCATCGATGAGCTGGCCAAACGGGCCGGGGTGGGCGAGGAAGTCGCCGCCATCACCGAAGCGGCCATGCGCGGGGAGCTGGATTTTTCTCAGAGCCTGCGCAAACGGGTGGGGCTGCTGCGGGGGCTGTCGGAGTCCGTGCTTGAGGAGGTAGTTGAAACCCTGCCGCTGACCGAGGGGGCCGAACGGTTGATCCGCACCCTCAAGAATCTGGGCTACACCATCGCCATTCTGTCCGGGGGCTTCACCTATTTCGGTGGGCGCCTGCAAGAGCGGCTGGGTATCGACTATCTGTACGCCAACGAACTGGAAATCCGGGACGGCCTGCTCACCGGGGGGCTGGTGGGCGAGATCGTGGACGGTCCAGGCAAGGCCCGGCTGCTCAAGGAGATCGCGGCCAAGGAACATATCTCCCTGGCCCAGGTCATTGCCGTGGGCGACGGAGCCAACGACCTGCCCATGCTGGACGTGGCCGGGCTGGGCATCGCCTTTCACGCCAAACCCGTGGTCCGGCAGGGCGCGGGCCAAGCCATCTCCAATATGGGGCTGGACGGAGTGCTCTACTTTTTAGGGTTGCGGGACAGTGACACCATGGAGGAGTTGGCGGCTCAGGAGTGATCCGGCCCTGAAAGTCAAAGCCATTTATACGATTCTCATTCAACCATGCTTTATTTGCTTGAGAAAATGCAGTTGTCGGCGTCGGTGTCGGCGCTTCGCTATCGGGATCGATACTGTTTGTGTGCCAATAACCTGAATTCGATTCCGATTCCGATCCCGATAGCGACACCGAAAGCGAATCATTGAATTGAAGATGGTATTACAATTCCAGCATGCCCCGGATGCCGGTGAACACGATCTGGGCGGAAAGGGCGGAGAGGATCAGGCCGGTGATCTTGGAGAGGATGGTCAGGCCCAGGCGGCCCACGACCCGTTCGATGGTGTTGGCGGTCAGCAGCATCAGACCCACGGACAGACTGGCGCAGATAAAGGCCGCCATGCTGATCAGCCGTTCACCCAGCGTGTCCACGCTTGCGCCGATGACCAGCAGGGCGCCCACGGTGGCCGGGCCGATGGTGATGGGAATGGCCAGGGGGACCACGCTGATGTCGCCGTCCGCTTCCTGGGTCGGTTCGACCCGGGTGCCCCGGACCAGGGACACGGCGGAGAGGAAGAGCAGGGCCCCCGCGCCGATGCGGAAGGCGTCCAGAGTGATGCCGAAGACGTTGAAGATGGCATTGCCGGCCACGGAGAGGATGCAGCCGGTCACGGTCACGGCCAGGGCGACCCTTCGGGCCAGACGTCGGCGTTCGGGGATGGCCAGTTCCTTGGTCATGGACAAGAAGGCCGAGAGGACGAAAAAGGGCGTGAGCAGAAAAAAGAGCTTGATGTAGACGCTCACGAACAGGTTCAGATTTTCGGTCATGACATCAAGCGCTGATCGGGATGACGTAGAGCAGGATCGCGAAGAAGTGCAAGACGCTGCCGGCCAGGACGAAGAGGTGCCAGATGGCGTGGTTGTGCGGCAGGCTGCGCCAGACGTAGAAGCCGATCCCGCCGGTGTAGGCCAGGCCTCCAAGGGCCAGCAGGAGCAGACCGCCGGGGGCCACGGCATGGAGAAGCGGCTTGGTGGCCACGACGATGGCCCACCCCATACCCACGTAGAGCAGCACCGAGAGCACCCGGAAGCGACGCCAAGGGGTCAATTGCAGCACAATGCCCAGCAGGGCCAGCCCCCAGATCGTGCCGAACAGGGACCAGCCCCACGGCCCGCGCAGATTGACCAGGGTGAACGGCGTGTAGGTCCCGGCGATGAGCAGGAAAATGGCGCAGTGATCGCAGATTCGGAGGACCTGTTTCGCGCCGGGGTGGGTAATGCCGTGGTACAGGGTGGACGCCGTGTACAGCAGAATCATGGTGGCGCCGAAAATGCTGCAACTGACGATATGCCAGGCGTCTCCATACCTGGCGGCCAAGCCGATCAGGACCGCGAGACCGGCAACGGAGAACAGAATCCCCACGCCGTGCGTGATGCTGTTGGCGATCTCTTCACGCAGGGTGTATCTGCCGGTTATATTCTGGGCGGACATATTCAGGGCGACCATGGGCATCTCGCTTTTTGTCGAGGTTGTCGGGATCGCGATCACATTGCGAAGATTTGAGTAATGGCTTGCGTGGTTCCGGATTTCCGGGCGATGGGTTCGTTTCTACACCTTTTGCTCCACATCCGCAAAGCAGGGAATGCAGTAGGTTTCGCCGGCGAAGCGGCGGGTACGGGATTCCATGGTGGATTCGCCGCAGGCCGCGCAGGTCAGGCTGTCCAGGATTTTGGCCGGTCGGGGGGCGAGATTGGTCGGCTGGGCCACGGTGAACAGGTCGGCCAGCGGGGCTTCGAAGACACGTTGGCGGGCCTTGAGCTTGAGCGCCTTGGCCTGTTGCTGTTCCTGCTCCGTGGCCGTACCGGCGAAGACCTTTTTCATCAGATCACGCAGTTCCCGGCCTTCCGGCTCCATGGCCTCGCGGTGGAATACGGCGCGCAGGGCCTTGTTGTCCGTGGTCCGGTAGAAGGAAAAGGCGGTCTTGCCCAGATCCTTGTGGATCAGGTTGCCCTTGCCCAGGGTGCAGCCGGTGAGCACCTGGATGCCGTCCACCCCGCACATGTCCGTTTCCACCACCGCGATGATCGGGTTTTCGTCGTTGTGCCCGAGTTCTTGCAGGCAGAGTTCCGCGGCCCGTAGGCCGATCCACAATCCTGGACATTCGTGGCCGTGAAAAGAAACGGCCCGGTCGATTTGCTCTTGGGTCAGGGTGCAGTTGGGCATTACGCGGCCTCCCTGAGAGGTTTGGCTTGAAGCATGCTCTCAATGCTCAAATGGTAGTCAAGTGTTGGCCATTCAATTCCGGTCGCGTCGCAGATGAAGTGATAGTTTTGGATATCCCTGATCGCCGCTGCAAAGAGGATCGGATACCACTCCAGAGGGGTTGAGATGACTCGACCATCGAGAAGCTCAACATGGAGGAGACGACTATCCGCCCAAACCGACTTACCCATTGGAAAACCATTCATTCCATTTCTCCTCGAAAAAAGCGCTGTTTTCTTGAAAAATTTTCAAACATCGGTTTATTTCATTAGGTTTGAGCGTGGAATAGACGATATTTTGTGACTTCAACTCGATTTTTGCCCATCTCTCCGCATACATGACATGCACATGTTTGGGGAGGTGTTCATTCGCGTAAAAGAAGAACTTGAATCCGTGTGCTTGGAGTAAAGTTGGCAAAGACAACCTCTTATATGCCGAGATGATTATCGAAAAGTCAAGATTGAATGGACAATAATAATTGCAGGGAAGCGGCATGAAGGCCTTTTATAATCGTCACCGGGGCACCACCACAGTCTGGCCCTGATGGCGCAGGATGTCCACCTGGACGCCGTAGACTTCGTGAATCATGTCCGGGGTCAGGTCGGCGTTGCAGCCGCATTGGAACACCTTGCCTTCCTTGATGAACACGAAGGCGTCGGAGAAGCGGAAGGCCATGTTCAGGTCGTGCATGGTCATCACCGCGGCCAATTTGTGTTCGTGGACCACGTGGCCGATGGTGCGCAGAATCTCCAACTGGTTTTTCAGGTCCAGGCTGCTGGTGGGTTCGTCCAGGAGGAGGACCGAGGGTTCCTGGACCAGGGCCCGGGCAATGCAGACCTTTTGCAGCTCCCCGCCGCTCATTTCGTTGATGTGCCTGAGGGCCAGATGCTCCAGGCCGAGCTGTTTCAGGGCCCCGTCCACCATGCGCAGGTCCGCTTCGGATATCCGCCAACGCAGGTGCGGCTTGCGGCCCAGGAGCACGGCGTCAAAGGCGGTCATCCGTCCGGCCTCGTTGCGTTGGGCCACGTAGCCCAGGCGCTTGGCGATGTCCCCGGCGCGCATCCGGAAGACGTCGGCGTTTTCCACCATCACGGCTCCGGTCTGGGGTTTGAGCATGGCGTTGATGCAGCGCAGCAGGGTGGTTTTGCCCACGCCGTTGGGGCCTAGAATGGTCAGGACCTGGCCCTGGTCCACGCTGAAGTCCAGGCCGTGCAGGACCAGCCGACCGTTGTAGCCGATGCGGATGTTCTGTACGTCCAGGATCATCGGTTGCGTCCCCGGATCAGCAGATAGAGGAAAGTGGGCGCGCCCAGGAAGGCGGTGAGTATGGACACCGGGAGCATCCGGGGGGCGAGCAGCATGCGGGCCGCGATGTCCGCGGCCAGAAGCAGGCAGGCCCCGGTCAGGACCGAGGCCGGAAGCAGATAGCGGTGGTCGTCGCCGATGACCCGGCGGACGATATGCGGGCAGACCAGCCCCACGAAGCCGATGATCCCCAGGAAGGAGACGATCACCGCGGTAACCAGGGAGGCCGTGAGCATCCCGACCATCCGGACCAGCTCCACCCGGACCCCAAGCCCCCTGGCCGTCTCGTCTCCGGCGTCGATGGCGTTGTAGTTCCAGCGGTTGAGGATGAAGAAAATCACGGCCCCGGCCACGACCACGGCCATGAACCCCACCTCCGGCCACCCGGCCCGCCCCACGTCGCCAAAGGTCCAGAAGACCATGGCCGCCAATTGCACGTCGTCGGCGAAATACTGCAAGAACATGGTCCCCGCGGAAAAGAGCGAGCCCAGGGCCACCCCGCTGAGGACCATCACTTCCGGGCTGGCCCCGCGCAATCGGGCAATGGCGATGATCACCAGCGAGGCGGCCATGCAGGCGATGAACGCGGAAAGGGTGGTCATGTAGGGGTTGATGATGCTCACCGCGCCCACCTGGGTGCTCTGCATGGTCCCGCTGCCCAGGAGCATCACGGAAAAGGCCGCGCCAAAGGCCCCGGCCTGGGAAATGCCCAGGGTGAAGGGCGAGCCCAGGGGGTTGCGCAGGATGGACTGCATGGCCGCCCCGGCCGCGGCCAGCCCGGCCCCGGCCAGAACCGCGGCCAGGGCATGGGGCAGGCGGATGTTCCGGACGATGATCTCGTACCGGGCGTCCTCTCCCAGACCGAAGAAGGCCAGAACCACCTCCCAGGCCGGAATGCGCACCGCCCCGAGGGAGACGGCCAGAACCAGCAGGACGCCGGTCAACGCGGTCAGGAAGACCAGGAACAGAATCTTGCGGCCGATGTAGGCGCTGTAGGTCGTCGGGATCTGGCCGTGATCAAAGTGGGTCATGGCTATTGCACGGTGATCCGGACAAAGCCCATGTTGTCGAAGTCTTTGTTGATTCGCTCAAAAGCGGGGCCGCCGTTGAGGAACGCGGCGATTTCCTCGGCCTTGGCCATGGGGTCGATGTCCGCGAACTGATCCGGGTAGAGTACGCTGCCGATGAAATACGCGTTGGCAAAGACGGACTCGTAGTTCGTGGTGTAGAAGTTGTAAGGGAACACGCCGTAGACCCGACCAGCCTGGACCGCCGTGAGGGCCTGGAAGGTCGGATCGGAGCGGAGTTGTTCAAGACCGTTGGCCCCGCCTTGCAACCGGGTTGTGGAAATATCCAGGAAGACGACCTCCGGATCCCAGAGCAGCAGCTGTTCCTTGGCCACCGTGGCATGGGAGCCGCCGGTTTCGCCCTTGGATAAATCCCCGGCCATGTTGCGGACGTTCAGAAAGGCGAAGGGCGCATAGGCCGGTTCGGTGGAGGCAAAGCCATGGCCTCCGCGCATGGCGATGCCGCCGATGAAGGTGCTCGGGCGGTCATCCGCCGCGACCCGGGCGGCCCGCTGCTCCAGGTCGGCCTGGAGGGCGTCGAAAAAGGCGATCACCGCCTCGGCTCGTTCCTCCTCGCCGATGACCTGGGCCATGATCCGCAGGGTCTGATTCAGGTGTTCCCGGCCATGGGTCAGGTTGCCGTAGCCCAGGCCCACAACCGGGATGCCGGTCTTGGCCTGCAAGGCTTCAGCCCCGCCGTCCCGCTGGGCGTTGGCCTTGATGATCACCTGCGGGGCCGGATCCAGGGCCGCGATGAGTTCCGGGTTGTCGTGGCCGCGGAATTCGCCGAATAGCGGAAAATCTCCGAATCCCGGGTTGGCCACGGCATAGGGCCGGGCGTCCACGCCAAAGGGCAGTCCGCCTTTTTCCGCGCTGTCCACGCCCACGATCCGGTCTTGCCCTTGCAGGTAGACCAGCAATCGCAGACATCCGGAACCGGAGCAGATCACTCGGTCAACCTGGTTGGGGACAACGACTTCCCGGTCGAGCATGTCCATGATGGTCCGGGTGTCTTGGGCGTGGAGTGGAGTAGCGAAAATCGTGAACAAGACCGTCAAGGTCGCCAGGAAGTTGAGCCGGGATTTTTGGATACACATGCTCGGAGCCTCGTGGTTGCTGGGTTACATGGAACAAGAATGGAATGAATACATCAGATTCCATTCTGTTTGCAATAAAAAAATACAAATAATATCTTCGTGGCACGATGGTGCGGTGGTCGTGTTATGATTTGCTCGTCTTGGGATGCGGCTGGTCCGCGTCTGGAGCGTTTCCTGAAACCGCTCACCCCAGCGTGATGCTGCGAGTGGTCAGGATATTCAGCAGTTCCATGTCGTGGCTGGCGATGAGCATGGTTCGGGGAGAAGAGGTCAGGGCGTGGAGGACCATGTCCCGGGAACGGGCGTCCAGGTCGTTGGTGGGTTCGTCCAGGAGCAGGATCTGGGGCTGCATGACCAGAACCGTGGCCAGGCTGACCAGGCGCTTTTGGCCGCCGGACAAGGTGTGGGGCTGGCGATGGGCGAGGTGGGACAGGTGCAGTTGGTCCAGGATGGCCAAGGATTCAGCCCTGGCCTCAGCCGAAGAGCGGCCCAGGTTCAGCGGTCCGAAGGCCACGTCTTCCAGGACCGTGGGGGAAAAGAGCTGGTCGTCGGGGTTCTGAAAAACAAGACCAACGCCGCGGCGCAGGGCCGCGAGGTCCGTTTTGGTCCGCACGGGGCGGCCTTGGAAAAGCAATAAACCTTTGCGGAGCGGGATCAGGCCGACCAGGGTGAGCAGGAGGGTGGTTTTTCCGCTGCCCACGGGGCCGACCAGGCCGACGCGCTCCGCGGGGTCCAGGGAGAGATGAACGTCTTCCAGAACCGGTGGAGCCGAAGGGCCGTGGGCCACGAAGGCCTCCCGCAGGGCCAGCAGGGGCGGTGTCGTCTCTTGGGTCATCACCAGGTCAACCGGTCGTGCAAGGTGATCAGCACCGGAGGGATGCAGAGCGCGGATGCCAGGACCGCCTGGGACGCGCTCCAGGTGTCGCTGTCCAGGGTGCGAAAGCGGCCGTTGAAGCCGCGCAAGAGCATGGCTCCGTGGATCCGCTCGGCCCGGGCCAGACTCCGGAGCAGGGTCTGGCCGAAAAGCACGGCAATGGTCCGGTAGGTATGCCGGGAGCATTGGGGGACGAAGCCGCGGGCCAGGGCGGCCCGGTGCAGGCGCTGAAATTCCTCGGCCACCAGGAAGAGTTGGCGAAAGGTCAGCGCCAGGAGCAGCGACAATTTGCGGCCCAGCCTCAGGCGGCGCATCGCCTGGGCCAGGGCGGGCACGGACGAGGTGCAGAGCAGGGCAATGAAAATCAGGAGCAGGGCGTTGCCTTTGAGACCGATCCGCAGGGCCAGGGTCAGACCGTCCTGGCTGAGCCACGGAACGGCGGCCAGGGCCGGGCCGGGATAGGTCAGGCCGAGGACCAGGATCAGGCCGAGAAAAAAGACGTTGGCCGGGATCAGCCTTACGGCCACGCGGCCCAGGGGCTGGCAGGCCAGACGGGTCAGCCCCAGCCCGAAGAGCAGCGCCGCCAACCCGGCCCCGAGACCTTGAACCGCTGAAACCGCGATCAGGCAGACCGCGACGGTCAGGATTTTGATCCGGGCGTCCATCTGGTGCAGCGGACTTGCGCCGTGGCTCAGGGAGTCCCTGGATGCGAGCGGTTCATCAAGCATCATGTGCCATTTCCAAAGCTTCTCTTTCGGTGTCGGTGTCGGAATCGGTATCGGAATCGGGGTCGAATTAATGGTATAGGCGAACAAAACAGTATCGATTCCGATCCCGATACCGACGCCGACACCGATGACGGCATTTTTTCAAGCGAATAAAGTATTATCGGATTAAATTGGAATTACCGATCACCGGGGCGAGACGTTGTTGCCGTTTTTCGGCGTAACAGCAACGCGCCCAGGCCGGCCAGCCCGACGATCCAGCCGATGCCGCCGACGATTTCCGGGATGCCTGGGCCGCGTTGGCTCAGGGCCAGGATTTCCCGACGCAGGGGGGCGATCTCCTGGCGCACGGCTTCGGCGACGGCCTGTTGGAGCAGCATGGAGAGCTGGCTTGGGGAATGATCTGCGGAATGATCTGGGAAGGATGGGAGACCTGTGGCTTCTGGGGGTGAGGGAGAGGCCGTCGAAGGTATGTCAAGTGCGGGGAGTTCGTCGGGGGCGATGGTTTGCTCGGCCAAGTGGCCGGCTCCGTCCGTGGCCTGGACCAGAAGAGGGGCGCGGCGTTCCAGGGCCGTGGCGGGCAGGGCGACCTCGTACAGGCCCTGGGCGTCCGTGGTGCCGGAAAGCAGCACGTCGCCGGTGACGGCGTCCTGAACGGTGATGGCCATGTTCGCGCCGATCTGGCCGGTGCCGAAGGCGGTCTCCACCACCAGCCGGTCTCCCTGAACCCAGGCCATGAGCAGCAGGCGGTGGGCATGGGCCGTGGTGGTGCACCAAGGGGCCGTGATGGAAAACAGCGCAAGGACGAGAAGTCCAAGTCGGATTGGAGCGGGATTCAACATGGCGAACCTCCTTCCGTGGTAGGGGGAAGGGCGCAGGTCAGGAGGTCGGGTCGGGTCTGGCCCAGGAAGCCGACCACGAACAGGGTCATCGCGCCCTCGATGGCAGCCATCGGCAGATGGGCCAGGACCACCAGTTTGGCTGCGGTCAGGAAGCCCTGGTCGGTCATGGCCAATGCCGTTCCGGCCAACAGGGCCGTGCCCAGCACCGCGCCCGCGCCGGCCAGCAGTCCGGCACACAGGGCCGGCTTGCCGCCCCGGGCCAGCCAGGGCCGCAGGATCAGGCCGCAGACCACGGCGGGCAACGCCACGGCCGTGGTGTTCACGCCCAGGACCAGCAGGCCGCCGAATTGAAAAAGCAGGGCTTGGAGCAGCAGCCCCACGAAGATCACCGGAAAGGCGACCCAGCCCAGGAGCAGGCCGGCCAGGCCGTTGAGCAGCAGGTGGACGCTGCCGGGGCCCAGAGGGATATGGATCAGGGAGCCGATGAAAAAGACCGCGGCCAGGGCCGCGGCCAGGACCAGCCGGTCCTCGTCCAGTCGGCGCAGGCCGAGCCACAGCCCGGTGAGCGTGGTGGCCGCGCCCAGAGCCAGGACCGGAGCGGAAAGAACGCCTTCAGTGATGTGCATGGTCGGCGCCTCCGTGATCGGGCTGGGCGGGGCCTGGCTCGTGCTCCTGATGGGCCAAGCCAAGGTCGTTCATGGCCGTGTCCAGGTGGTCCAGCCAGATGGACCGGAAGCACGGAGATTCAATGGTTCCGGCGGCGTGTTCCCGGACCTCGAATCCGGCGGTTCGCAGTCGGTTGCTCCAGGAAGTGGGGCGGTCCCCATACATGTCCTTCTGGACGTGATGGCCGCAGACGGCCATGAAGGGCAGCAGCCAAACCGTGGAAATTCGTTGTTCCTGAAGCTTGGCCATGATGGCCGAAAGGCTCGGCTCGCCCATGAGCAGGGCCGTGTGCAGCAGCGGATCGCGGTCCTGAAAATGGGTTTGCAGGTCCAGGTAGCGTTGCTGGCCGTCGTGGTAGGTGCCGTGTCCGGCCAGGATCACGGCTTCGTCGGGGCGGCGCTCCTGGGGAATGAACCCCGGCAGGCAGTCCGCGACCCGGCGCAGGTCTTCCTGATCGTTCAGGAGCGGCGCGCCCAGGGCGACCTGGATGAATCCCTTGCGCGGATGTTCGTAGGCCTTGGCCAGGTTTTGGGTCCAGAAGTACTCCACCCCGGGGATGGTGTGCAGGGATTGGACGGTCAGATGAGTCACGCCCTGGTCGTGCATCCGGCTCAAGGCCACGGCCACGCAGTCGTGGGGCAGGCCCTGGTCGGCCAGCTTGCGCCGGACCTTGTGCGCGGTGAACCCCCAGGCCAGGGGCACATCCGGATATCGGTCGCGGACCTGGGCTTCGAACCGGTCGTAGGCTTGGCGGGCCGGGACCACCGTGGTGCCGAAGGCGACCAGCAGAATGCCCGGACGCTTGGGACCGACGGGAGCTTCAGGGCCATGATGGTGATGATCGTGGTCGTGGTCATGGTCATGCTCATGGCCATGACCACATTTGAAATGATGGTCGTGATGGTCGGGGCCGTGACGATGTCGGCCATGTGGGTGCGGATCGGTCTGCATCGATTCCCTCCGGAAAAGAACGGGACGGGAAACGAGTGTTCGGCGTGCTTGGGAGGCTGGGTTGTCGGCGCGTCGGGCCGGAAACGTCGGGGCACTGGCGGGACATCCCCTGAAGCGGCAAAACACCCGTTGCCTTGGGGCCTGATGCCGGTAGGTCTTCTGGCTTCCCCAGGAAGTCGTTCCGCCTTCCCATCCGTTTTCGACGTGGATTGCCGAATCGGGACAGTGGCGTCTTCAGGAACGCTTCGCTTCTCCCCGAAACATAGGGGGGAGCTGGGGTTACAGCGGCGGGTCCGCTCCGGTATCGCACCGGATTCCCTCTTCGTCTCCATAACGGAGAACCAGCATGTTTTCGGCTCTCGTATCCGGGATGGGGCGGGGAGTCAAACGTTCCCTGGGCTTGGCAGGGCAATTTTGTTCTCGAACCACGGGCGCTCTGGATCGGTATCGAAATCGAAATCGTGATCGAAATCGATTTCTGGTAACATCCCGATTTCGATAGCGATTTCGATTTCGATGGTTGCTGGCCCACCCATGGGGGGTCCCCTTGAACACCCTGCAATCTACCACTTTGAAAGTATGGATATTTTCCAGAGAACAAAATGGCCCTGCTGGGCTTGGCCTCTGGTTTTGGCCGGATATCAGCTAAAACGGATTCCCCGTCTCAACCATGGCCAGTTGGGTGCGATAGGCCTGGACGGATGGAGCTCGGTGGGCAGGCGAGGTTTCGGAGATTGGCGGGAATGTGGTGGGAAAGGCGGAATCCGGGGAGCGACTGAAAAATCCGGCATGGTCGGACGCAGTCTGGTCCTGGCCAAGGTTTGGGGATGGATGGCCGTCGTCGGCCTGGCGCTCTGCTTGCTCGTTCTGAATGCGCTCCATCCGGGCCTCGGCTTCCATTTGGGCCGCGCTGGTCGCTACCTTGACGTCCTGAGGGGAGGGGCTGGCCGGGGCCAGGGCGGCCCGGCGGATGGTCTGGGCCTTCTGTTCGGTCTGCTCCGGATTGCCGGGCACTGGAGAGGTGTCGATGCTCACTTCCCCGCCCACGGCGTATTGCCGTCCGTCCGGGCCGGTTTCGTAGGTGTAGCTGACCCCGGCGGTGACATATTGCCCTCCGGCGGCCACATGGGCCTGTTCATGAGCCCGGACCTCGGCATCGCGCTGCCGAAGCTGCTCCAGAACCTGACGATCCTCCGACGACAGCTCGGACTCGTCGCGCACCGCGTTGATTTCGTCCTGCATGTCGCTGCCGTTCCGGTCCGCGGCGTGCGCTTCCTTGGGATCATCGTCCTGGTCCGGGGCTGCGTCGCCTTGGCCTTCTTTCCTGGTGAACGGCTCTCTGTGGCGCTGCTCTTCGAAGACGCCGGCCGATACCGGACGGGCGTCCGGTCCGTAACCCATATCCAGGCCCAGGGCAGGAGCCTGGCCCTGGTCGCCTTTGAGTCTCTGGCTGTCCTGATCCGTGCGGTGGCTGAGGCTGACCACGTCTCTCGGCGCAAGAGGACTTGAAGGCTGAGCGGCTCCGGCAAACCCACTTGCGAGTCCGGCCGCGACGCCGGCCGCTCCGGAAGCCTGCTCGTTCAGGTTTTGACCGGTCCCGGAGTGCTGCTGCCGCGAGGAATTGCAAAACGGGCAAGACCCGTCCTCGCCGTGCTGGGAATGGGTCGTGGCTCGCGAAACCGCCCAGGGAAAGCGAATTGCTCCAGGAGGGAGCGGAAGCGGGGTGCGATGCGGCGATGTCCATCAGAGGCTTCGGAGAGATGCTTGAGGCTTTGGGAAAATAAGCCGTGGCGGTTGAAGGTCGGCACTGCCACCAGCATTATCGGTTGGATTTCGGAATACTTTAGGGGCGGGCGAAAAGTTTTTTACAGGCCGAGCCAAAGAGCCAGGGCTCTGTTGACCTGGAGCATGGTTTCATCAGAGGCATGTCCGATGACCCGGCGGACGCGTTCCCGTTTGATGGCGGAGATTTTATCCACCATAATCTGGGATGTGACGCTCAACCCGTTGGTTTCGGAGGGTTTGAGCGTGATGCGGAACAACGGGGCGTCTTGGATGCTGGAGGAAAACGGACAAACGACTATGCTGGCGTGGCCGATATTGGCGTGGTCGTGCTGGACGACCAGGGCTGGGCGGATTTTTTCATAATCTCCGGTCATCGCGACGATGACCAAATCCCCCCGGCGGACATCAAGTGGGTGGTCACGACTCATCGGGAGCATCCCAGGCCGAGATGTTTTCCAAGAATTCCAGTACGTCGGATTCCTCCGGACTTTGGCTGACCAGAAGGGATTGACGCCGCATTTCGTCGGCAACCTCCTGGGACCGGGTATCGGGAATCCAGATCTGGATCGACCGCATTCCGCGCTTTTTCATCCGGGCGCGATAGCTTCTCATGGCTTCACGGGCCGAAAGGGGTGAGCATTGTGTTTCCATGGTGTCGGCCTCCTTGTTTTCGATAACGTAGTTATGGGAGATTGCGGGGTCAAGGTATCCGGAAACGGCCGGCGTCCAATCAACTTGACCACGCTCGAAAAATAACGCACTCTACGCCCTCTTCACCAGCCATGGATCTTCTTGTGACTCCCTGAATTCATTCCCGTTGCCTTTATTTCATCCCTGCCGCCGGCGAACGTTCGCCGATGTGTGGCGGGGTTCTTTCGTTTTTCCCGTCCTTCCAATCACCGTCCTATGAACAAACTCCAGAAAGAAGTCGCCCGGCGACGCACGTTCGCCATCATCAGCCACCCGGACGCCGGGAAAACCACGCTCACGGAAAAACTGCTCCTGTTCGGCGGGGCCATTCATTTGGCCGGGGCGGTCAAGGCCAAGAAGAACTCCCGGGGGGCCACCTCGGACTGGATGGCCGTGGAGCGGGAGCGGGGCATTTCCGTGACCTCGTCGGTGATGAAGTTCGACTACAACGGCCATGAGATCAATCTGCTGGACACCCCCGGCCACCAGGACTTTTCCGAGGACACCTACCGCGTGCTCACCGCGGTGGATTCCGTGTTGATGGTCATCGACAGCGCCAAGGGCGTGGAGGTGCAGACCAAAAAGCTGATGGAGGTCTGCCGGATGCGCAACACGCCGATCATGACCTTTATCAACAAGCTGGACCGGGACGGCCTGGAGCCGATTGAACTCCTGGACGACATCGAAACCAACCTGGGCATTGAGTGCGCGCCGCTGACCTGGCCCGTGGGCATGGGCAAGGGATTCAAGGGCGTGTACGACCTGCGCGCGGACGAACTGCGCTTTTTCGTGCCCGACGGCCAGAAGTCCACCCGGCCTAAGGACGTGGTGCACGTCAAGGGTCTGGACGATCCTCAACTGGACGACCTGCTGGGCCGGGACGCCCAGGATCTGCGGGGGGACGCGGAACTGCTGGCCGGAGCCGGACACCCTTTTGATCATGAACGCTATCTGGCCGCCAGGCAGACGCCGGTGTTCTTCGGCAGCGCCATCAACAACTTCGGGGTTCAGGAACTCTTGGACACCTTCGTGACCCTGGCCCCCCCGCCACAGCCCAGGGAGGCGGAAACCGGGGTGAACGGAAAGGCGGGAACGCGGCTCGTCTCCCCGCTGGAGTCGGATTTTTCCGGCGTGGTCTTCAAGATCCAGGCGAACATGGACCCGGCCCATCGGGACCGGATCGCCTTTTTGCGGATCATTTCCGGCCATTTCGAGAAAGGCATGCGGGTGCGGCACCACCGGATCGGCAAGGACGTCCAGATCGCCAATGCCACGATCTTCATGGCCCACGACCGTACCGGCGTGGAAGAGGCCTGGCCCGGGGACATCATCGGGGTCCACAACCACGGGACCATCAAGATCGGGGACACCTTTTCCATCAAGGAGCCGTTGAAATTCACCGGCATTCCCAGCTTCGCCCCGGAACATTTCCGCCGGGTCCGGCTCAAGGACCCGATGCGGGCCAAGCAGCTGGAAAAAGGGCTCTTGCAGCTCTGCGAGGAGGGCGCGGTCCAGGTTTTCCGGCCCCTGCGCGCCAACGACTACCTGCTGGGCGCGGTGGGGCCGTTGCAGTTCGAGGTGACCATGGCCCGGCTCAAGGATGAATACAACGTGGACGCCGGATACGAGCCCATCGACATCACCGGGGCGCGCTGGATCGCCGGAGGCAGGGACGCCAAGAAGTTCATCGCGGACAACGGCCGGGACATCGCCACGGATATCGACGGGGACATGGTTTATCTCGTGTCCAACCCTTGGCGGTTGGAACGGCTCTTGGAGACGTACGACGACATCGTGCTGCAAACCATCAAGGAGCACAGGTAGCCGGTCCCATGGATCAAGCAGGCAGGAAAGCCCTGGAAGCCCGGATGCTGCGGAAAATCGCCGACTTGAAGGCCCAGTTGGGCGACCTGGAAGAACGGGCGCAAACCGTGGAACTGGATCAGCAGGCCGTGGGGCGGCTTTCCCGGATGGACTCCCTGGCCAACCAAAGCATCGCCGTCAACGCCCTGGGCAAGGCCAAGAGCCGCTTGGCGCGGCTGGAACGGGCCCTGTCCAGGATCAACGACGAGGATTTCGGCCTCTGCGCCGACTGCGGCGACCCCATCGCCCCGGCCAGACTGCTGGCCATGCCCGAGGCCGTGCTGTGCGTGGGGTGCGCGGATTGACAGGTAGATTCTATTCAAACCGATAAGTAACTACTCAGCACGGAGTAATTCTGTTGCCGGGGTCGGAATCGGGATCGGGATCGGGATCGAAAACGCTGGGATGCGTTCTAAATTCTTCCTGTTTCGATTCCGACTCCGATACCGACCCCGACACCGATTCGGAGCAAGATCGGACACAAAATGTACTGAGTAGTTACACCGATAAACGACTTTTTACCACTATCTAACCGAGGAGGCATTATGACACAGGCGCAAACCGGCAACCAGGTCAAGGTGCACTACACGGGTCGCCTGGACAGCGGACAGGTTTTCGACAGCTCCGCGGATCGCGAGCCGCTGGAATTCACCCTGGGCCAGGGGCAGCTGATCCCCGGCTTCGAGGCCGCGGTGACCGGAATGCAGGTGGGCGACAAAAAGACCGTGACCATTGCCGCGGAAGACGCCTACGGCCCGCGCCAGGACGACCTGCTGTTCTCCGTGGAACGCTCCCAACTCCCGGACACCATCCAGCCCGAGGCGGGGCAGCAGTTGCAGGTCAACCAGGAGGGGCAGACCGCCGTGGTCACCATCTCCGAACTCACGGACACCACCATGACCCTGGACGCCAACCATCCCCTGGCCGGAGAGAATCTGACCTTTGACCTGGAAGTGGTCGAGGTGGCCTAGGTTGAACCGACCCATCGACATCCCCGCGCCTTTTTGGGCGTGATTCTGATCAGCCGTCGCATTGACATTGTTCGATGCGGCGGTTTTTTTTATCTGAATGTTGAAACACCCTTATCCTGCAGTCCGTTCAAAAACCCCAAGAGCAAGGAGCAAAAAAAAATCAAGGTCGAAGCGTATTTATTGATACGTGAGAGTTTGATCTTTTTGCAGCGACGCGGCAATTGGGAGTTTTTCAACGGACTGCAAGGAGAACCAAGATGCTTCCCCGACTGACCCCCACCGAATCCTGGAGAGAGTTCATGGCCCAGGGCCGCCAGTTTCACAAGGCCGCCCTGGGTGGACTGAAGCGAACCGAGGTCTTTACCCCGGAGATCCTGTACAACATGCTGGCCATGGCCATGGAAAAGTACATCATGGGCCTGCTGATGTACCGAAAAAAACTACCGGACAACCATACGTTCCGGGACTTGGTGGATGGGCTGCGGCGGATGGAAGCCCAGAGCGAGAACTCTTCCGGCCCCAGGCTGACTGATGAGCTGGCCGGGGAGCTGCTGGCCCTGGATGCGTTCCAGGATATCTGTTCGGTGGATGGCTATGCGCGACAGCCGCCGAGTGACGAGGAAATCCTGCGGATGAGCCGGACCTGCGCCAATCTCCTGGAGTACGTGGAGGCAGGGTTGCCGCCGGAGACCGCGACGCAGGATGCCGGGGCTGCCGCGGGGTGATGGAAAGAATGGTTTGACGATGGCTGCCGATGTGCGTGTAACGATTCCGATGGAGTGGTATGTGTAAATTTTGCACATACCACTCAACACAGTCGATTTTTTTTGCAGTGTAGTATTGCGTTACTACCCACCTGCTCACCCGTGGTGTAGAGAATCACTCCAATACGTTCACACTCTAAAAAAAGGATGCGGCAGATGGCTAAAATTCTGATGATTACCGGCGATTTCACGGAAGATTATGAAACCATGGTTCCTTTCCAGATCCTGCTGGCGACTGGACACCAGGTGGACGCGGTGTGCCCCGGCAAGGCGGCAGGGGAGGTGGTTGCAACCGCTATCCACGATTTCGAGGGGCACCAGACCTACAGCGAAAAACCGGGACACAATTTCACCCTCAATGCGACGTTTGCCGAAATAAAGGCCGAAAGCTACGACGGTCTGGTGATTCCCGGTGGGCGGGCGCCCGAGTACCTGCGCCTTAATCCCGAAGTCCTTGAGATGGTGAAACATTTCTTCACAGCCGATAAGCCGGTGGCTGCCATTTGTCACGGTGCGCAACTGCTGGTAGCGGCAGGTGTGCTCAACGGCCGGACCTGTTCCGCTTACCCCGCTTGCGAACCGGAAGTAAAAGTGGCGGGCGGAAAATACGCTCCCCTGGAGATGACGGAGGCGATCACCGATGGCAATCTGGTGACTGCCCCGGCCTGGCCGGCCAATCCCGCCTGGATGGCCCAGTTCATGGCCCTGCTGGATGGTTGATTCTTTCTAAAAGGGGGAGGTTTTTTCATGTGCCAACTGTTCATCAATGCCAACAGCGATCTTTGGAAAAGCCAAACCAAGTCTCTGCGGATCGACGGCGTTTCCACCAGTATCCGCATTGAAAACTTCTTCTGGTCAACCCTGGAAGAGATCGCCACCCGCGATCGGATGACGGTGAATCAGCTGATCACCAGACTCTACTTCGAGTCGATCGACGCCGACCACGACCTCGGCAATTTCACGTCTTTTCTGCGCGTTTGCTGTGCCCGGTATCACGCATTGATGGCCGCGGGCGAATTATCCCCCGCCTTGAGTGAGGAACTCAGCAGCGTTGCTTCCGCCGAAATCCTGGAGCGGGAGAGCGCCCGATGGATCGAGCGGGGCAAGCTGGTGCAAGCAGCTTCGCCGAGGAGTCGGATGCACTGAACCGCTCAAGTGCATTGACGTCAGAATCGGCAGACCACGCATGACGGCCCGACCTTGATATTCAGGGTCGGGCCTTTTTTTTGTTTGACCAGCGCAACGGTCGCTGAAGCCGCCGAGAACGCCAAGGGAATGATTTCATCCCCGGCTTTCAACCGTCCCTTCTTCCTTCCCCCTGCTTCAACCCGACCATCCAGAGGTCAAAGCATCGGGCAACGATCCTGCGCCGTTCCAGGCAATCCACCTCCAGCACCATGCCGCTGGCGCAGTCCAGGACAATCAGCGAGCCGTTGTTTTGGGCCAGAACCAATTCGTCGCGGCGCAGGCCATGGATGGGGCGCAGTCGTTTGGTGGCTCCGATGACGCAGGGTACGGCCTCGGCATCGGCCATGTCCTGGCTGTAGCCGTAGATGGTCAGCCCCCCGGTCTCGGCATGTCCGTACCGGACCAGGAACTCGGCGTAGTCCGGTGGCACCCGAACCCCCAATTCAGCCTGAACACGGGCCACGCGAGCCGCTTTGCCGAAAGAATCCATGACGGGCCTCCTTGTGTGGTGCACGGGAAAGGAAAAGCCCGTTCATATCATGATCCGCGTGACGGACAAGGCCGACCGGTTCACCCAGGTGTGGACCGGGATGAAAAAAATCAGTCACCCTCACCTTTCCTCCGACCTCCGTCCTCCGCCATCAACCATCTATCTCCTGACTTTTGTCTTCTGTCTTCTCCCGCCCCTCGTACCGCTCCATCAGTCGCCGCACCTGCCCCGCCGCCTCCGCGCGCAGCCATGCCGGTTCCAAAACCTCGGCCGCGTCCAGCCCGAAACCGGCAGCCCAGCGCAGCACTTCCCTGGGCGCGGACACCTGGACCGTGAACAGCAGGCAGCCGTCGGGTTCAAATTTCAGTTCCTGGCTGTGATGCCAGAGCCCTTCGGCCACGTATTCCGCTGCCTGGGGCTGGAAGCGGATCACGACCCGGTTAGTCTCATCGCCCATGAAATGGATGAAGGCGTTGGCCAACTGGCGGTGGAAGCATTTCTCGTAGGGGATGTGGGGTGAACGGACCGGGGTGAAGCGGACTTCCCGGACCCGGTTCAGGCGGAAGGTGCGGAAGCTGGGGGTTTTGTCCGGACAACGGGCATAGAGGTAGAGGCTGCGCTGCAGGAAGTAGATGCGTAACGGATCGACCTCCCGCCAGGAGTACTCCCCGGAGTGGCGGGATTCATACAGAATGCGCACCCTGCGGTGCTCGATCACGCCTTGTTCCAGGGCGTCCAGCACTTCTGGGCGGCACCCGTAGCCCTCGTGCATCACCACCCGATCGAACTCGTCCAGCACCTGGCTGCGAAAGGGCTCATCCAGCCCGGCGGCCAGCTTCCGACCCACCCGCAAGGCCCGGGCCACCAGATGGCCTTCTCCGGACGACCAGAGATGGCCCAGGGCGAACATCAACAACAGGCGGTCCGAAAGGGCCAGATCCAGTGTTGGAGCCAGGGCGTCGGCGGTGATGACGAAGCCGTGGTCCGCGGTGTAGGAAAAGCCGAATCCCATGTTCGCCAGGACCTTGCGGTCCTTGTAGAATTGGGTCCTGGAAACCCCCAGCCGCTCCAGCAGTCCGGAGAGTTCCTGCCGGGGATTGTCCCGGATTTCCCGGATGATCAGCAAAAGACGATGAATCCGGCGGGCATGAACAGTGTCGTGAATGGTCGCTTCGGGCATGGGGACCTGCTACCTTCATCAGACACGCTCAGATCAGGGACTCATCATGCATGTATTTGCCGACTCTGCTGAAAGTTGGCCAGAACCGGCAACTCGAATATGTCGCTGCGCAAGAGTCGAGTTGAAAAGAAAAGTACTTCAAGATTTTCAATGGCATTTGTGCCCGGGTTGAGACGTGCAATAATATCATCCCCAATTTCTTCGCTTTCCTGTTCAGGATATGGTTTGCATGTGGAGATATGAAGGATATCGGCAACTCTATCGTACTGAAAAGTCAATTTTTGCTCCATTCGACGACTCCTTGTGACAATTTCCTGGCGAGTATGTGTAATTATCCAGTACCGCTGCTCCCAGCGGATCTGCTTGAGATTATCTATGCCGTTCCTCGGCTCATCTTCGAGGTAATGGCCTTCCCGTATGTTGTTGGTTGTTGGCCCAACAATATTTCACCTGCCATCCGATATCATTTCAATTTATTCATAAATTCTTCGAATGATTCCGCTAACTCGTATACTTTTTCCTGCTCCATATCGAGAAACACAACTCGTGGAATTTTTTCTGTCTCTTTCTGAAGAAAACAAAAGTAGTTCCCAAAGCTATCAACTGCGAATGGAAATAGGTTTTTGTTGACTTTATTTATCAAGTTGTAATTCTCTTCTACAGAATCAAATTTGTCAGACATATCAACGCGAAGAAAAGATTTTACAGAGAGAGTGTCATCTCCGAAATCGAAGTATTTTTTATTTGGTCTTCCTCCATTATTTTTTTGAACCAAAGAAACATAAACTCTTGGAAGAGAAACACTTGTTGCTTTAGAAATGTTTTCAATATGTAAAGGCCCTTGAATATTCTTGACATATTTCCAGTCAAAATTTTGCATCGTCATTTTTTTACCTCCTAAATATCCTTGCCCCAAACGGAATAACCACCTGTATGTCTTGTCTCTGCATGCACTTTTGAGTCAACAAGTTTCATATTTCCTGGTTTAGCATCATGGTGCCATGTGTAGCCATCTGGAGTATCACCATTTTTAATTTGCTCCAGCTGTTCTTTTGAAAATGTATCAGCGACTTTAGAATCGTTTTTCACCCCTTCCGTGAGCTTTTCGTTGCATTGCTTTTCATGGTCTGCTCTTGTGCCCGTATAATTTCCTTTTTCATTTTTGTCTAAATTTGTTTCATATGCTGATTCAAATTCAGGCATTACAAGCTCAACCTTTTTTCCATCTGGTCGCTCTGATTGTTTGACATCGTAAGGAACTCCAGTGTCAGGGTGAGTAGCGCCTGCAAGGCGATCATTTATCGATGGAATGCGACTTCTTGCATTCTCCCCTGAATGTTCTGAAATACCTTGGCTAGTCTCCTTGCAGCTAATAGTTGTTTGCTCGTTTTCTGGCTTGGCCCAATGACCGTCAAATGAGGAACCCAGTCTCTCCCCTTCACCTTTTCCGGTATCCGGATTGTCCCACGGACCATCAAACGAAGAACCCAGCTTTCCGGTCTCGCCTTTGCCCATATCTTTCGCGCCAAAGCCCGGTTGCTCGCCGGGCACGTCAAACCCGCCTTTGCGACCGGCAACGCCGTCGCCCATGTTTTGGCCAACATTTTCCAAAGCCTTTTTGGCAACTTCACCGGCAACATGCTGCATGCATGACCTCCGTTTGCTATTTTGAAATGCCGCGAAACTTCCTGAACTGTTCCTGAATGGCCGGACGCCTGGGGTCGGTCCAGTAGATCATGGTAAGCATATCTTCGGCCAAGTTGCGCTCCATGATTTCCGGGATGGTCGTCCCCAGGAGCATGGTATGGAGCACCTGACGCAGGTAGGTATCCAGGTTTCCCATATCCTGGGATGTTCCTTGCCAGTTTTCCCGGAGCCGTTTGGGCGTTTCCGGGTCAATACGGTTCATGTAGTAGGCAAAGAAGGGGATGGTCAGGCGATCGTCCTGGCGCAGGTAGCGCATGTCCTCGCGCAATCTGGCCGTCATTTGTTTCCGGGTGGCCGCGTCCAGCCGACCGGACTCACCTTCCAGCATGGCAGCGGCATCAAACCAAAGATCGGCGAAGATGCGGTTCATGGCCGTGCAGCGGTCATAGCAGCCCGGATATTTGGCGTTCAGTTCGGCAAAGAGCCGGGCTGCGTAGTGGATGGCGTAGCAGGCCTGCTCCAGTTCCGAGTCCTTGCGGGTGCGACGTTTGATCAGATTATTAAACCCTGCTCGCAAGGTCGGTAAACGTTCGGTTTCATCCAGAAGCATTAGCACGAATGCGCCCATCACGGAAAAATAGATGTCCTGGTGTATGGTTCGGAAGTCCATCTTGGCATAGATTTGGGGAATGTCCGGGTGTTTCTCGAACCCGGGGTAACGGCGGAAAACAAAGGCGTTGGCGACGTGAAAGGGGCGCATTCGTTCCTGGATTTCCGGGTCCGGCACAAAGGCGAGATCTCTTTGGCCGAATCGATCGATCTCTACCAGAAAGGCCTTGTCCATGCCCTCACGATGGATTACCGCCTGCCCCACGCCCAGCAGGCTCAGTTCCCGACTTTGCTCATCGGTAAGGTTCATGGCCGAGCCGACTTGGTCCCGGTCGTCCCGGGCCAGGGTACGGTGAACGATCTTCATGTTCGTGTTCTTGATCACGTCCTGGGTCAGCTTGGAGGGAATCTGGTCCACCACCACAAGCCCCTGGCCCAGGGTGCGGATTTCGGAGATGACGTTGGAGAAGGTCTCCACGGCTTTGCCTCGGGTGTTGCCCACTTCCGGGGAGACATAATCCGGGACGCGGCGTAGCAATCTGTGTGCTTCCTCAATGAGCAGAACGTGTTTCAGGGGCGACCCCGGCTGACCGTGGTTTTCCCGGTACTCATAGATGGCCGCGAGAATCAGCCCCATCAGGAAGCACTTTTCCTCGTCGTCGCCAATGTGCTTCAGTTCCAGGACCACTTTTCCCTCAAGCAGGGTGGCCATAGGCGTGGAGCGGCGGGTGTTCAGCATCAGCCCCTTGCTGCCCGTGAGCAGGCTGGAAATCCGGGCCTTCAGGGCCGCGGAATAGTTCATGGTCTGTTCCTGGGCGTATTGCTTTCGGGTGACTACATCGTCGATTTTCTCGTACAGATCCTGCATGGTCGGCAGGAAGTCGAAAAAGCGCTCCCCGAAGTGCTCTCCAGTGCTCCCCTCGGGCATGGTCGGCTGGCCAGGCAAGGTCTGGACAGGGGCACCGTCCAGATAGATGTTCGAGGACGTGGCCAGCTCCCAGCCTTTGTCCTTGTACACCTCAATGATCGCCTCTTCCAGGATGTAGGGCATGGCCGCGTACATGGGAAAGGCCGCGCTGAACACGGACTTGAGAGTGTCAACGTGGGTCAGCAGGTTGCAGCCGGGGCAAAATTCAAAAGGATTGATCCGAAACGGCGAAACCGTTTCCCCGCCCAGGGTGAACACCTTCAGGTCCGGCACGTGGGCCAGCATCTGCCGGTATTCGGTTTTGGCCGGTTCGATGACCATGAACGGCAACTGCAAATCATGCAGCAGGTTCATGCAGGTGTTGGTTTTGCCGGAACCGGTTACCCCGCAAACAAAGAGGTGTTTCTGTAGCAGCTTGCGCGGCAGTAGATAGGGCATGGCATCCACCGGAGCCCGCTTGTGGATCACCCGCCCCAGCCGGATGCAGTCCGCCTCCGGGGGCACGGTGTAGTTCACCCCAAAGGACGTGGACGGACGAATGGAAACGCCTTGCACCTCCTGCCGTGGCACGTTCATGATGATGGACAGCTCTTCCGTGTTCAACGGCGTACTCACACCGCCCATGACTGGACCGAGAGGGTGTCCGAGTTGGGCTTCCTGAATTTGAGCCCAGGCCTGATCCAATATCTCTCGTGAGAAGTTGCCAGGGCAGCGGCGTATTTCCTCCAACAGGCGATAACGCTCCTTGGGGTCCGCTTTTTGGAGTAATCCAAGCAAATCGGCTACGGAGCGGCCCATACGAGATGCGAACTCGGATAGTTTGCGCCCGGCGCTGACGGCCTTTTCCACGTTACGGTTTTCCTCTCCGTAGAGGAAAAGGTTGTAAAGCGGGTTGTTGAACGTACGCAGATATTTGCTCAATGCCTCGGAATTGAGGTTTACACTCCGCACAGGCTCCCAATGTGTTTCGTCACCGGAGAGACAAGCCCTTAACAGCCCCTTGGAACGACGCTGAGTATACTCGTTTTTTGTCAGCAGATAGACACCAACGTTCCAAAATCCAAGGTTTTTTCCTTTTTGCAGGCGATGAATATAAGCGTCCGTCAACTTTTCACAATGCTCTGCCGTTTTATTTAACTCATCCCGTCCGACGGTTACACTGCGGTTCATGCTGCGGGCATATCCGGCCATACCCCCTTTGCCGACCATATTGGATGCAGTGTTAGCCACAGTACTGGTGAAGGAAGTTGCTTTGGAGATTGGGGCCCCTGTGAGCCATGCACCGACGGTTCCGGCTACACCACCAAGAGCGCTTCCAATGCCTGCACCAATGATGGTGCCTGGGCCTGGAACAATCGAACCAACGATGCCTCCCAGGACACCTCCCAATGTGGCACCACCAGAAGCCATGACCGCACCTACACCTAACCTACTTTCTCCTAGGGTATCAGAAGTGCCCTCGGTCACGGACTCTCCTTTGCCGCTCAAGCCGAACATTCCAATATTGACTGTATCCGAGGAGCCTTTCATATTCTGAATCGTAGCGCGGACTTGGGCGTGAACTGATGAGCCAAGATCGAAGAGGTTCGTGATCATTCCGTCAATCATTGGCAATTGCACCGGTTCGGCAATAACCATAAGACAGTACTCTTCTCCGCGCATGCCCTCGATAAAGCGGTCGATGCCTTGGACATACGGAGCGTCATGCTCTCTTAACCGCAGGGATGGAATGCCGGGAAAAGCCAGAACAAAATCATGTTCGGTTAAGGGAGCGATGATTTGGGCTTCTGTGTCGGGAGTGGAAAGCTGGGTGAACCGGGCGCCAAGAAAATTCCCGTGCATGGTCGCCTCGAGCATTCTAGCGTATTCATGGGTGTTCACAGTGTTCGACCGAATGCTTCGAGCCAGTCCGTAATACAAGGATGCGGTCCGCCCGTCTCCTCGAACAACTGAAATCAGGGTATGCGAATCGTCCTTCATAGCTGCCAGGACGTTCTGCATATGCAGTAAATGTAAGCCCTGCCGGTCACTGCCCTCATGGCTAACCTCGTCCAAACGGATAACGCGCAGATCTGAACTGGAATGGAACTTTTCCGGATCGAAATTGGGATTCATAACCAGTTCAAGTCGCTCTGGATCAACAAAATCTAAGTAACGACGTTCCAGGGCGAATAGTAGGTGCTCGTCAAAGCGTTCAATATATTTTTTCATAATTTTCCCGAAATGAATGAAAAATAATTACCATCTATTGCGTTGAATAAGACGGTCAGCCTCTTTCTCAATTCTATTAGCATCATCTTGAGAAATTTCTGAACTAAACAACAACCACCGTCTTTTACGTAAATCGCGAATCTTTTTTTCAGAATTTGAGTAACCTAATCTGCTTGAAATGTAGTACCACTTATAAGCTTCTAATATGTCTTGTTGTATGCCCTTTCCGTAAAAATATCTTTCAGCTATTTCAAACTGTGCTTCTGCATCGCCTAGTTCAGCATATCGACGTATCTCTTCAACTAGATTTCCACTCTTTATGCTGTTACTACCTCCAATTGCTAGCATAAATAAGAATGCTAATGAAAGAATACCTATACAAATACCAATTTTTCCACGAGTTGCGAGCTGCCCCCAAAAGCTGCTGAGTCGTGATGAAATATGTGAGTTATCTGATCTAACATGCCGTGGAAATTCAGGATTCGTTGAGGATTTTGATCCGCCAAGTGTGGAGGATTGTAAAGAATCGACAACTTTTTCACCCTGAAAAAAACGACCGTAAATTGCCAATCCCTTAGCCACTACTTCTGATGGATCTGGGCTTTGAAAGGAAACGTCGTTGGGAAAAAGTTCATCCAAGGCTTTGCGGACGTAATGCATTCTGGCCGAACCACCAGCCAGGATGGAAAGATTAATGGCCTCTCGCGCTGTATCTGCACGGTTTAGAGCATCATTAACTGGTTCTGAAAAACGATGGATCAATGGCTCGCAACATTTTTCAAAAGTTGGCAAATCCAAATGTAAACGTTTTTGGGCGCGAGTTCCGTACAGATAGACAGTGGATTCAACGTTATTACGTCCATCGTGATACGCAACGGCTAGTTTTTCCTTCAATGTCCTCCCAGCCCGGCGAATGGTAACTACATCGCGAGGGTCCATGGACTGTGGGCTAAGCCCACATTGTACCAAGAGAATGTTGTAGATGGCTTTGTCGAAATCACGGCCACCAAGATTGAGAGCACCACCGATGCCAAGCACTTGTGGCTTTTCATTGGCAACGGTCTTGACCACCACCACGTCAGATGTTCCGCCGCCAAAGTCATAGACCAGAATGGTCTGCTCGTGGTCCACGGAAAGGTCGCCTTTGTAATCGTGATAATAGATGACGCCTAGCGGCTCCTCACACCCATGGACGTTCGGAAAACCAGCTTCTTGGGCCATGTCAATGGTTGTCATTCGCTGTTTTTCATTCCACTCTGCCGGATAACCAATCACGGTAATAATGACTTCATCCGCCAGGGAGGATTCATTGAAGACCAGCTTTTCGATTTTCTCCCGTGCTCGTCGTAAAAACATCAACCCAAGTTGTTGAGGTGTAAAACGCGTTTCAGCCACCTCCGTAGTTGCGGGTTGATCTTGTTCGCTTGTACCGACTTTGGAAATGCCCATCTTGAACTCGTAAAAAGTCCGTTCGGGAGCTTCGTCAATCTTTTCCCATGCTTCTGTTCCAAAAAGTTCAATGCTTCCAGAATCGTCTAGACGCATGATCGTTTCAACAAAAGGCTTCTTATCTATCACTACGATTTCAGGCTCAGATCGTGCTTTTGTGCTCGTCATAGAAAAGACGGTGCGACTCGTACCAAAGTCGATCCCCAGTATTCTAGTGCTCATTTTCAACGCCTCTTCACAACAAGAATTATTTCACCACTCACAGGAGATGCCCCTATGACTCCCCCCAGCAGCTACAGGCTAACTTCAACCAGGATGAATTAGCCGAGAGGATTTGATCAGGTCAAGAAGTACGCTGAATCCGAGTGGGCTTGTCCGACTTTCTGCCAAGCCATAGCACCGGCTTTTATACCTCCTTTTGTTTTCAGATGATCATCGCTCAGTGTCCAAATCCAAATATCCCTTTTTCACCTCTAAAACGATGATAACGTCTGTCTAGAAAGGCAACGTACCAACATGCCGAAAACTGGATCAACAAAGCTCCCGGCCCACCACTCCCCATCATCATCCCCCACGCAATCCAACCTTGAATTCCACCCTCGCCTCCTGAACAGCCGCGAGGATTTCCTGTTTGAAGTCTTCGCGGCTGACGGCTTCTTCGAGCATGAGCAGCATCTTGTCCACGGTTATGCCAGCGACCAGACCGCCGACCACGCCGCCGATCATCATGCCCACGGCGGTGCCCAGGCCAGGAATGACGGAACCGATGGCCGCACCGGCCGCGGCCCCTGTCGCGGCTCCGCCAGCGGAACCTGCTGCCTTGCTTCCAACGGCCTTGGCCAAGGCCTTGGCGGCCAGCTTGAAGACGTTCTTCCCGGCCACCTTTCCCGCGACCTTCTTGACCACCACCCCGGTCACGACACCGGCGGCGGCTCCGCCGCCGATACGGGTGTGGAAGCCGATCACGTCGACATGCATGGACGGATTCAAGACCTCGTTCAGGGAGATTCGGCGCTCCACGCTGACCTTGTCGGCATCCTTCGGAGGGGCGACCCGGTTTTCGTCCATGATCCGTCGGGCTGCTTCGTGGTACACTTGCAACGCCGTCTCGTGTTCCGCCATGGCCTTGCTCAGCGCCAATTCCACGTTTTTGAACGGTTCGCCGGCCAGCAGATTTTCCTCGAGCTTGCGGAGCATGTACTCCTCGATCTGGCCGACCAGCAGGTGCATGATCCGGGCGTATTCTCCGGGCAGGCTGTAGTACCAGTCCAGGTATCCGTCCACGTTGGTTTCCAGGGCGTCGAAGGCCAGATCGACCTGCTCTTCCAGGCGGTCCATGGAGGCTTCCACCGTGCGCAGGGCCTGGAGTTGGGCCTGGTGGAGCCGGTCGATGGTTCCGGGGCGGAAGTACTGTTCGTCGATCTGTTCCAGCCTGGGCACGACCCAGGCTTCGGCGCTCTCTCTGGCCTGGGCCATTTCGTGGGTCAGTTCCGGATTACTCCGGAGCAGGCTTTCCAGGGAGGTGACCGCCGGCAGATAGATGAACAGGGCGACGAAGGTGAACACGGCCACGATGGCGGCATAGCGGCGGGGAGGCACGGGCGGGGGAATCCGGGCCGGTGTGAGCGGGCCGAAGACGCGCCTGAATTCGAGGCCCGTGATGAGCAGGCAGGAGAGCATGGCGCAGGCGTTGAAGAAGACCACCAGGCCGCCCAGCCCCACCAACGCCGCGGCCCAGAGCGTGTCCGATATGACACCCGAAAACGTCCCTGGGGACGCGTCCAACAGGTTCCGAACCATCCCGGTTGCTTCCACTTAAAATGTGGTTTAAGGGATTCAGGGTAAAGTACTCCGCAAGAGGTGAACCATGACGACACATGCGCAGCTAGTTCTTGAGAAGGCCGTGGGGCTGCCCCCCATTGAGAGAGCCGAACTCGTCGAGGGGATTCTCGCGAGCTTTGACTTCCCGGCCCGAGCCGACATCGATGCGGCGTGGGCGCGAGAGGCGGAGGATCGGATTGACGCCTATGAACGGGGCGACATAGCCGCGATTCCGGCATCCCTGGTGTTCGACCGTGTCGAGAAAAAGTACTCCTCGTGAAGGTGGACTTTCTCCAAAGCGCCGATGACGAATTCGCCGAGACGATTGCATACTATAATCGTCAAAGCGAAGGCTTGGGGTTGGAGTTCGTAGCGGAAGTCAAACGGGCTCTGAAGCGCATCCTGCAGTATCCAGCCGCATGGACGCCGTTGTCGAAGCGAACCCGCCGCTGTTGTTTAAATCGTTTCCCGTACGCGTTGCTCTATCAGATCCGGGGCGACGCTATTCTTGTCGTCGCGGTCCAAAATCTGCATAAGCATCCGGATTCCTGGAGGTCGCGACTCAGGACTGAAGAGATTTAGCAAAGGCGAACAACCGGCTTCGATGCGGATAACAGGAACGGAGCAGGTACGAAATTGTCCTTACGGCCGTGTTCTTCACTTCAGACGGCAGTCAGAAGCGGCTTGCCATGAAAAGACCTCCCAGGTTAATTTTGCCGTGTAAAATTAACCTGGGAGGTCTTTGTGTACCAGCGTGAACTGATGCTGCCCATGGGGGAGCAGAGCTGTTTTCTTTTTGGCCCCCGGCAAACGGGCAAGACGACCTACATGGCCACCGTGCCTGGAGATCGACCGCGATTCGACGTCAATCTGCTCTCCACCGACATCTTCCTCAAGTACAGCCGCGACCCCTCTCTGTTCCGCCGGGAACTCGAATTCTGGCTGGTGGGGGCAAGCTGCACATAGCATGAACCCTGAAAGAAGAGTGAAGGCTTTTTGCAGAAGCAGACGGACTCGTCAGAGTCGACCGATCCTAACTCATAAGGATTGCCTGGTCTTCAGCTCGCCCGACTTTCAAGCATGCGCAGAAGCAATTCCTGAAGAAGCTGCTGATCCGACGCGCCGAGCCCTTCGATGATCGGCGCCAGCGCCTGTTGACCCTGGGCACGCACCCGCTTTACGAGCTCGACCCCATCGCTCGTCAGAAAAACATCTGTCGCTCTTCCATCCTCTTCATTCGGTGCACGCGCCACCAGCCCCCGCTTTTCCGCTCGGGCGATCAGTCCCGACATCGTCTGCTTCTCCAGACCGAGGTAGTCTGCGAGTTCGGCCATGCGTGGGCGCCGATCCCACAGAATTCCTAGGACACGAATCAGCGAGAGGGACAAGTCGTTTTCGGCGCCAATCTTGTTGACGACGGCCATCGTGACAAAGGCGCTCGTCATAAGTGCGTCGGCCAGTTCCTCGCTGGATGGGGGGGCTTGCTTCAGGGATATTTCCTTTTTCATCGCAATTCTTCTTGACATGGTTCGTAATGCGAGTCAATAATAGGTTCGCAATGCGAATTATTTGGTCCCGACCACAAAAGAAGAGCCCCATGATAGCCAAAGCCGAGAGCCGCGAGTGCGTGCCTGCCACGCACGACGACCTGTTAACCGCGCGGGTAAACCCCGCACGGGCCTGGATCCGCCTGTACCGAAGTCTCGGCGATGGCTGGAGCGCCACGCCGAGTCCCACCGAGCAATGGGCATTCCAGCTATGAAACGTCACCTCGTCCCTGTCTTCTTCATCGTTGTCCTTTCCGCCGCCTGTGCCGCGCTGTTTGTCGCCATGCGCAGCGCCGTCCCTTCTTCCTCCTCGCCCACCGCAGTCGCACCGGCGCTGACAGTCAAGCACACCTTTGCCACGGCGCAGCGGTGGCCGCAAACCCTGCACGCCGTCGGCAGCGTTGCCGCCTGGCAGGAGGTCGTCATCGGCGCGGAAATCGGCGGGCAACGCCTGTCACACCTGCTGGTCGACCTCGGCGATCGGGTGGAGAAGGGACAGCTTCTGGCGCAACTCAGCCCCGGCACGCTTGAAGCTGATTTGAACGCCAGCCGTGCGGCGCTTCAGGAGGCCGAGGTCAATGCCGCAGAGGCGCAGCGTGCCGCCGATCGTGCCCAGGCGTTGCAGCGCACCAAGGTCTTGTCTGAGCAGGCCCTCGACCAGGCCTTGTCCGCTGCCGACGCGGCACACGCTCGCTTGGCCGCGGCCCGCGCACGCGTGCAGGCGGACTCGCTGCGTCTGACGTATACTGAGGTGCGCGCACCGGACGAGGGGGTGATCAGCGTCAGACCTGCCGTCGAAGGCGCGCTCGTGCAGGCCGGGGCTGAACTCATGCGCTTGCAGCGCCAGGGCCGGTTGGAGTGGCGTGCCGAGCTACCCGGGCCGGAACTCGCACAGGTGGCGCTTGGTCAGCCCGTTCGCATGGCGCTCGGTGGCGCGCAGATCGTTGAAGGCCGCGTGCGCAGGGTTTCGCCGCAGGTTGATCCGCACACGCGCACCGGCATCGTGTACGTGGACCTTGAGCCTTCCGCGCAGGCGCGCGCAGGGCTGTTCGCGCGCGGCGAATTTCTGCTGGCAGAGCATACGGTGCTGACGCTGCCGGAAACCGCCGTTTTGCTGCGTGACGGATTCAGCTATGTCTTCCGCATCGAAGGTAGCCAGGTGCGGCAGCAGAAGGTGACGGTGGGCGTCCGGCGTGGTGACCGGGTGGAGATCCGCGAGGGGCTCGACGCCGGTACGCCGGTCGTCGAGTCCGGTGTGGGCTTCCTGTCGGATGGCGTGACGGTGCGCCTCGCGACCGCAGGCCCGAATGCATATCCCTCGCTGAAGGAACGGCCATGAACGTCTCCGCCTGGTCGATCCACCACCCGGTCCCAGCCATCCTGCTGTTCGCCATGCTCACGGTGGCAGGCCTCTTCGCATTCCATGGCGCCAAGATCCAGCACTTCCCGGACGTGGATCTGCCCATGGTGACCGTTGTGGCCAGTTTACCCGGCACGGCCCCGGCCCAGATGGAAACCGAGGTGGCGCGCAAGCTGGAAAACGCAATGGCCACCATGAAGGGGCTGCGGCACCTGCACACCGTGGTGCAGGACGGTGTGGCCACTATATCGGCCGAGTTCCGCCTGGAGAAGCCGCCCCAGGAAGCCCTGGACGACACCCGTGCCGCCGTGGCCCGGGTGCGGGCCGATCTGCCCGCCGCCTTGCGCGATCCCGTCATCAGCAGGATCGAGTTCAAGAACGAGGCGATCCTGACCTACACAGTGGCATCATCGCGCATGGACGAGGAAGCCTTGTCGTGGTTCGTGGAAGACCAGATCACCCGGCGTCTGCTCGCCGTGCCCGGCGTCGGCGCGATCATCCGTGTGGGCGGCGCGAGCCGGGAAGTGCGCGTGGAACTGGACCCGGACCGGCTGCTGGCATTGCGCCTGAATGCCGCCGATATCTCGCGTCGGCTCGCCCAGGTGCAGCGCGAGGCCCCGGGCGGCCGTGCCCGACTGGGCAGCGGCGAACAGACGGTGCGTACCGTCGGCACGGTGCCCTCGGCCGAAGCGCTGGCGGCGATGGAGATCCCCCTGCCTAACGGCCGCAGCGTGCGCCTGGATCAGGTGGCCACGGTGAGCGACACACTGGCCGAGCGCCGCAGCGGGGCCTTCCTCGACGGCAAGCCGGTGGTCGGCTTCGAGGTCTTTCGCGCCACCGGCGCCAGCGACCTGGACGTGGCCCATGGCGTGCGCCGGGCGCTTGCCGAGTTGCGCAAGGAACGCCCCGACCTCGAACTTACCGAGGCCGTCAACACCATTGACCAGGTCTTGGAGAACTACCGGGGCAGCCTGTCGCTGCTCATCGAAGGTTCCTTGCTCGCGGTCCTGGTGGTGGGGCTCTTTCTGCGCAACCTGCGCGCCACCCTTATCTGCGCGGCGGCCTTGCCTCTGTCCATCATCCCCACCTTCCTGTTCATGCAATTCACGCTGAACATCATCACCCTGCTGGCCCTGTCGTTGGTGATCGGCCTCCTGGTGGACGATGCCATCGTCGAGATCGAGAACATCATGCGCCATATGGGGCGGGGCAAGGAACCCCTTGCGGCGGCGCGCGAGGCGGCCGACGAGATCGGACTGGCGGTAATCGCCACCACCTTCACCCTGATCGCCGTTTTCCTGCCCACTGCCTTCATGCAAGGCCTGGCCGGCAAGTTCTTCGTGCAGTTCGGCTGGACGGCCTCCATCGCCGTGCTTATCTCGCTGGCCGTGGCACGGTTGCTCACGCCGATGATGGCAGCCTACCTGCTGAAGAAACCGACCCAGCCCCATGCCGAGCCCTTCTGGATGCCAGCGTACCTGAAGGCCGCCCGCTGGGCGTTCACACACAAGTGCGCCACGCTGGCGATCACGGCGGCCTTTGGTCTTGCCAGTGGCATACCCTTGCTCACGGGCGCCATCAAGGGTGACTTCATGCCGCCGAGCGACCTGAGCCAGACCCGGATCAGCGTCGAGTTGCCGCCGGGGAGCACCTACGCGCAAACACGGACTATCGCCGATGAGGCGCGCGCCATCACGGCAGCGCACCCGCATGTGAAGCAGATATACACCGCCATCGGCGGGGGCAGTGCAGGAGACAACCCCATGAGCGGTGTCGCCGAGTCCCGCACGGCCCAGCTGACGCTGAACCTGACGCCACGCAAGGAACGCCCGGGCGTAAGCCAGCAGGACATCGAGCGCGAGCTGCGCACGAGCCTGCACGCGGTGGCCGGTGCACGCATCAAGATGGCTGCGGGCGAAAGCTACATCCTGGTGCTCTCCGGCGAGGACAGCGAGCTGCTCGCGCAGCATGCGGCCACGGTGGGGCAGGAACTGCGCGGACTAGCGGGGATCGGCCAAGTGACCAGCAGCGCGGGCCTGCAGCGGCCCGAGCTGATCGTGCGCCCGGACACCGCGCGCGCTGCAGACCTGGGGGTGAGCACCGACGCCATCGCGGAAACCGTGCGCGTGGCCACACAAGGCGACTACGACCAGTTCCTGCCCAAGCTGAACCTCGGCCAGCGCCAGGTGCCGATCGTCGTGCGGCTGCCCGACGAAGCCACGCAGGATCTCGAACTGCTGCGCCAGCTCACGGTGCCGGGCGCGCGGGGCCCGGTGCCGCTGCGCGACATAGCGGACATTGAGATCACCAGCGGCCCGGCGCAAATCAACCGACTCGACCGCTTGCGCAACGTGAACTTCGAAATCGAACTCGACGGCCAGGCCCTGGGCGACGTGCAGCGGCGCGCCAACGCGCTGCACAGCCTGTCCCACCTGCCGCAGGGCCTGGTAAAGCACGACATCGGCCAGGCGGAAACGTCCAACGAACTTGGCCGGAGTTTCCTGCTGGCAATGGGCACGGGCGTGGCCTGCATCTACATCGTGCTGGTGCTGCTGTTCCACGCCTGGGCGCAGCCGGCGACAATCCTCGGGGCGTTGCTGTTGTCCATTCCGGGGACGATCCTGGCGCTGTTCCTGACCAGTACCCACCTCAGCATGCCCGCCATGATCGGGATGGTCATGCTGATGGGCATCGCCACCAAGAACTCCATCCTGCTGGTTGAGTACGCCATCATGGCACAACGCGACCACGGGTTGCCCAGGCTCGATGCACTGCTCGACGCCTGCCGCAAGCGCGCACGCCCCATCGTGATGACCTCGCTGGCCATGGGCGCCGGGATGCTGCCCATTGCCCTGGGCTTCGGCGCCGACCCGAGCTTCCGCGCGCCGATGGCCATCGTCGTGATCGGTGGCCTCATCACCTCGACCTTCCTGAGCCTGCTGGTAATTCCTGTATTCTATGAAGTTGTTGACGACCTCGTCCAGCGCTTCGCGCCGAGACGATGACCGCTGCACCCCTACCCCAAAAGCGCCCGCAAGCGCCTGGACCATGCATCCGATCTACCACCTGTTTGACCTCGGCGTGATCAATACGCTGTGCGGACGTATGGGAGAAGCGCCGCAACGGGGCACGACCGTTTACGGAAGGCTTTTCGAGCAGTTCGTCATCCTGGAACTGAAGCGGCTGTTGTCCTATCGGGAAAAGGACTGGCCGGTGCATTACTGGCGTACGGCGCATGGAGCGGAAGTGGACATCGTGCTGGAGACGGAACGTGAACTGTGGGCCGTGGAAATCAAAAGCAGCCAGACCATTCGCGCATCCGAGCTGCGCGGGTTGGCCTCGTTTGCAGCCGAACACCCTCACGCTAAAACCTTCTGCGTTGGGGAGATGGACCGGGCATACCGCATCGGATCGACGCTCTGCCTGCCCTGGCGCGATTTTTTTGGACTCATCGAAGCATGAATCTTATACCAATTCTACTTCGGCGATGCGTTTTTCGCTTGAGAAATGCAGTTATCGGGGTCGGCGTCGGTATCGGTATCGGGATCGATACTGTTTATTCCCAATAATTCGACCCCGATGCCGATACCGATACCGAAAGAGAAGCTTCGAATTGGAAATGGTATTGAGATCCTGGGAACAACCTTTCCGGCCAAGGAGCCCTGGCCCTTCCGAGAAGGAAACCGATCACGTCGACATGCAAGAACTACAGGCCATGGTACGGCGGCCACTCAGGCCTGCCACATTAGCCGGCCGGTTCGTTTCCGACCTTCAGGCCGGGAGCATCGCACAGTCCGCGAAAAATATCCCGGAGCGTGTTCTGGTCGATGAATTCATGGAGGGGGCGTTCATAGTAGTCGTCGTCCGCGTATGACGAGCCCAATGCTCTGGATGTTTCGGGCGCTCCGGACGCGTTTTGGTGGTCGTTTAGGTGGTCGCTCAGATGGCCTTTCAGGTGGCCTTTCAGATGGCCGTTCCGATGGTCGTTCAGGTGGCCTTTCGGGCCCGATGCAGCTCCGGGGACGATTTCCCCTCCGGAGACATCCAGCTTGAGCCCGGAGTTGTTTTTGATCCAGGTGTCGGTTTCATCGTGGGTTCCCAGGAACAGGAAGACGAAGTCTCCCTCATGCTTGGCCAGGACCAGCCGATGCCCTCCGGCGAGGTTGAATTTCCAGCAGTTTTCCATTCTGGCCTCGCCGTTGGTGGTCAACTTCCGGGCAACATTGGGGTCCAAGCGACCGCTGTCGGCCAGGTCCTGGATAATTGTCTGGGCCTGCCTGGCCGCTCCCCCGGCTTTACCTCCGGATTTGAGCATTCTGGCTGTTTTCTTGGAAAACTGGGCAGGGTCGGCGATGATCACGGCCATGGAAAACCTCCGAGCATTCGGTGTCGGTGCGGTGGAAACAGTCATGTGTTCACGGAACCGGATTCTTTTATCGCATCTTTGAGCTTGCTGTCTAATTTGAAAGACAAATGAATGCTTCTTCGGAAGATTGTCTTTTTCGATGCACGGGGCGAAACGGTTGCCCTCATCAATTGGAACGGCAAATGCTCTTGCGGCAATACAATATAGGGAGGCTATTTGACTTTTCGAGTTCTTGTTCTTACCCGATGTTATGCACGTCTCACAAAAGCAAACACTTAACCCAAGAGGACCACAAACATGATTGAAATCACCCCTTCCGTGAAGGAACAACTGGACAGCCACTTTCAAGGCAAGGAGCAATCCCCGATTCGGGTTTTTCTGGCCGCCGGATGCGGTGGAGAACGGCTCTCCCTGGCTTTGGACACGGAGCAGGAGACGGACCTGGTGCAGGAACTCAGCGGCTATACCTTTCTCATCGACAAGGAATTGAGCCAAAAAGCCGGAGCTATCAAGATCGACATGACGCCGTACGGATTCGCCGTCTCCTCCGAGGTTCAGGTGGGTGGTGGAGGTGGTGGGTGCGGGGGAAGTTGTTCGTCTTGTTGACGGACTGATTCCTATCCGTCCCGGAGTTGGCTTTTGTCGGCACGGGTACCGGACGGTAACAAGGCACGGCTTGAGTCGTGCCTTTTTTTTGAACTCAATTTTCTTTCCGAGCGTCACGCATTGGCTGTCAGCCAAGTGCTTCGGGTGAGTTCCTCGGTTTGGCGAAAGCTTTGCTCCACCATGTACGCTTGCCAAGAACAACAGGATCGGATCTCTCAAGAAAAGCATACCCATTCAATCGAATCTGGAACCTTTTAAGCAAATCGGCATATCGAAAAAATCAATGAGAAAGTTTGTTTTAGATAGATGATACGTATTTGACCTGCCTGGAAAATATCCTGTAGGCGACTGCGTGAATGAAAATCCGTTCTCTTCCCCAACCCTTAATCCTAAAATGGAGAAATCCTCATGTTTACCACACACAGCAAAGTTCTTGTTCTGACTCTGGCTCTGATCCTGCTCGCTTCGCCGGTCCTGGCCGGGAACCTGGACAGGTTTGCCGGGATGGAGGGCTCGCTGGACATCGCCGGAGGTACGGCGCACATCCCGGTGATGAACGAGGCGGCCAAGCGAATCATGACGGCCAATCCCAAGGTCCGAATCACCGTGGCCGGCGGGGGTACGGGGATCGGCGTGCAAAAAGCCGGTGAAGGGCTGGTGGACATCGGCAACACCGGTCGCCCCCTGTCCGACGAGGAAGTGGACAGGTACGGCCTGCGCTCGTTTGCCTTCGCCATTGACGGCGTGGCGCCCGTGGTTCATCCGGGTAACCCGGTCGGGAATCTTTCCGCCCAACAGATCAGGGACATCTTCGCCGGGCGGATCACGCGCTGGAATGAGGTGAACGGAAACGATGCGGCCATTCACGTCTACGGTCGCGAGGAGGCCAGCGGGACCCATGAAGTGTTCTGGGGCAAGCTGTTGAAGAAGGAAGCCGTGGTGGGCACGGCGAACATCATTCAGTCCAACGGAGCCATGAAAGTGGCCGTCTCTCAGGACGTCAACGCCATCGGGTATATGAGCATCGGCCACATCGACGACAACGTGAAACCGCTGGCCGTGGACGGGGTTGTCCCTTCTCAGGAAACGGCTATTGACGGCAGCTATCCGGTGATTCGACACCTGTTTATGAACACCAAGGGCGAGCCTGATGGCCTGACCAAGGCGTTCATCGACTACGTCCTGAGCGAGGATGGGGCCGATATTGTTCGCGCTTCCGGCTACATCCCGCTGAAGTAATTCCAGGCAATTTTTCCCGCCATGCTTTCCGAATCCTGGATTCGGCGCGTCCTGTGCGCCGCCGCGTTGACGTCCACCGCGGCGGCCTTCTGCATCCTGCTGGTTCTGGTCTATCTTGTGTTGCCGCTGTTCATTTCGGGCGAACTGGGCGCGGTTCTTTCCTGGCAGTGGCTGCCGTTTCAAGGCAAATTCGGCATCTTGCCGATGGTCACGGGCTCCCTGCTCCTCTCATTGGGGGCCTTGGCTCTTGCCACGCCCTTGGCCGTGGGCGTTTCCTGCTTCGTCCAGGTGCTGGCTCCCGGACGAATCAAAGGCCTTTGTCTGGCCATGATCCACTACATGACCAGCATCCCCACGGTGATCTATGGCTTTGTCTCGATTTTTCTCCTGGTCCCGTTGATGCGCCAATGGTTTGATCGGGGCACCGGCTTTTCCCTGCTTACGGCCATGGTTGCCCTGACGTTGCTCATCCTACCGACCATCGTCCTTGTCTTTCATGCCACATTGCGCGAAGTGGACCGTGCGGCCCGGATCACGTGCGCCTCGCTGGGTTTTTCCAGACCCTCCTATATCCGTCACGTTCTGCTCCCCTTGTCCCGGCGCGGCCTGCTGGCCGCGATGATCCTCGGCTTCGGCAGGGCCGTGGGCGACACTCTGATCTCCTTGATGCTGGCCGGCAACGCCCCCATGGTCCCCGGCTCTCCCCTGGACTCCATCCGTACCCTCACCGCGCACATCGCCCTCGTCGTGGCCACGGACAGTCAAAGCACGTTCTATCATTCGGTGTTCGCCTCCGCCCTGATTCTTTTCCTGATCATGATCCTGATCAACCTGGCCTTGCGCGGGCTGGGTCGCTCCTTCTCCCCATGACGCCCAGAACGCGACGCAGGCTTGCCGACAAGGCCACCGTGGTCTTTTGCTGGGCAGCCGCACTCGGTACGGGCGTGGCGGTTCTAGCCGTGATGGGTTTCCTCCTCTACCGGGGCGCCGGAGTCTTAGGGCCGGAGCTGTTCTTCGGACAGACCCATTGGTGGGAGGCCCTGACCGGAGCCCGGCCGGTTTTTGACGGTCTTTGGTCCGCTCTGGCCGGAACCTTGCTCCTGGTGGTGCTGTCCTGCGCCATGGCCGTGCCCGTGGGCATTGCCGGCGGCATTTACCTTGCCGAGTACGCCGCGCCGCGCTTTCAGGGCGTGGCCGGGTTTGCCGTGGATCTGATGGCCGGCATTCCGTCCATTGTCATGGGCCTGTTCGGATTCAGCATGATCGTGGTCCTGCGGCATACCTTCGCCCCCCAGGCCAAGACCTGCCTGCTGCTGGCCGCGGTCTGCATCGCCCTGCTGATCCTGCCCTACCTGGTCCGGACCACGCAGAACGCCTTGTCAGGGTTGCCGGAGCACCTGCGTCTGCTGGGACCCAGCCTTGGATTCACCACGTGGCAGAATATTCGCCATGTTCTGCTACCTTCGGCCGGACGGGGCGTCCTCGGCGGCGTCATCCTGGCCATGGGCCGGGCCGCCGAAGACACCGCCGTGATCCTGCTCACCGGGGTAGTGGCCCAGGCATTTCTGCCCCGCAGCCTGTGGGACAAATTCGAGGCCCTGCCCTTTCGCATTTATTATCTGGCCGCGGAACATCGCTCCACGGCTGAACTGGACCAAGCCTTCGGCACGGCCTTGGTCCTGCTGACGCTCACGGGGCTGTTATTCTGTCTGGCCTTTGCCGTACAAAGAACCATGGAAGAGCGATGGAAAGCGTAAAAAAAACTTCCGAATCTGTTCTGGAAATTAATGACTTGACTGTGCGTTTCGGCGACCAGACCGTTCTGGAGCGGATCAATCTCAGCATCCGTCCCGGTGAGTTGGTCATGGCCGTGGGGCCGTCCGGTTCCGGCAAGACGACGCTGCTGCGGGCCGTGAATCGGCTGAACGAGGAATTTCCCCTGTGCGAGACCAGCGGGCGGGTCCGTATTCATCTGCAAGAGCGCTGGCTGGACTGCTACGCCAAGGACACATCCCTGCCCGAACTGCGCCTACGCATGGGTATGGTTTTCCAGCACCCCAACGTACTGCCCTTTTCCATCTATAAAAATCTGGCCCTGCCCCTGCGCGTATCCCTGGGGCTGGACAAGACAATGGTGGAGCAGCGCGTCAGACAGGCTCTGAAGAATGTCTGGTTGTGGGACGAGATCAAGGATCGCCTGCACGATAACGCTCTGAATCTATCGGGCGGGCAGCAACAGCGGCTTTGCCTGGCAAGGGTGCTGGCCCTGGAACCGACCATTCTGCTTTTGGACGAACCGACCGCCTCTCTGGATTTCAAGGCCACCCGGAAAATCGAAGCGTTGTTCCAGGATTTGAAAAATCGCTACGCCATCCTCGCCGTGACCCACAGCCTGGGACAAATGCGTCGTTTGGCGGACCGGGCGGTGGTGCTGCGCAACGGGAAACGGGTTTCCGAGTTATCCCGGATTGACCTCGATAACCAGGAAAGTTGCCGACGCATCATGGAGGAAACATTCTAAGGCAGCATTGATTGGGGCCGGGCTAGAACATTTGATGTCTTGCTTTGTCTTTCTCATGTACGGACCGCAAGAATGCGGGACGACGAAGCCTGCCCACTTCCGCAGGGTCGCCGCCAGGCGCAGATCCATGGCGTCTCAAACGTATCGGCAGACACGTCGCAACAGCCAAGGTTTGTGGGCCACCTCCTTCCTCCTGCATCAGGGCGATGCCTACTTTACGTCACTAGCAAACACAGCATAGCCACATGCGGTGATCATAAGCCGCTTAAGCAATGTTCGGCATTGTCTCAACCTAGCCGGAGGAATTCGTCTCAAGACAAGCGCTTCAGCTGTCGTTTCAGCAGCAAGCGGTTCAGGTAGGTGATAGGGGCCTTGGCCATCATGTTCTTTCCGGTCAGGGCGCGCTCCGGCTCGAACAGCACGTCTCCCAGATGGCTTGTGGGCGCGGCGCGGTTCAGGAAACCGGCGCAACCGGCGCAGTAGGTAATGATCCGGTCGCCTTGGGCCTGGGTGCGTCGTTTTTCGACCCAGGTCGCGGCCAGAGTGGGATTTCTGAATCCCACGGCTCCGCCTTCCCCGCAGCACAACGTCCGTGTACCGCTGTCCTCCATTTCCCGAATATCAAAGCCCCGGGCCGCCAAAAGCGAGCGCACGGCTTGGTGGACTCCGGGCTGATCCCTCAGAGGGCAGGGGTCGTGAACCGTGACTTGAGCTGTTGTGGAGAGTGACACCGTTGCGCTCTCTTTCGTCATCCGGGCTTGTTTTTGGGCCATGACTTCGTACACGGTTGTGACCGTCAGCCCCTCCCCGTACTTCCTGAAGACCTTGTGGCAGTTGGGGCAGGCCACGATGACCCGTTCCACGCCCAAAGCCAGGAGGCGATCCCGGATGCTCCGGAATTGCTCGAAAAAAAAGGATTGCCGTCCCAGATCGTGGGACGGCTTGTGGCAGCAGTCCAGAACCATGGTCGTCTCCGGCTCAAGTTCGCGCAAGGTCTCGAAGAAACGCCATGTGACTCGGGGACGGGTGCCGGGAAGGGTGCAGCCCGGAAAGAATACTGTTTTGGCGGGCGTGGAGGGATACCAGGCAAAGAGACTGGAATGGCCGCGCTTTTCGTAGCCGAGCAGTGGCGCATAGGGCTTGAAGTCCACCAAACCCTGGTTCGCGGCCAGGCGACGCAGGGCCAGGAACAGGTCGCCCGGAGCGAGTTCTTCCGGGCAAACCGCGGCGCAAAGGTTGCACAGACTGCATTCGTACGGATCGACGGTGCGTTCCCCGGTCAGCACCCGGCGGGCAATATCCCCGGGCATACCGTACTTGGTCAAAAAGGCGCACCGGCGGACACAGGTCCCGCACCGGGTACAGGCTTCGTTGATGTGTCTGGCGACTTCAGGCGGATGCATTACCTGGGGATTTTTCGGCATCGTAGGGTTCCGTCCGCGGGTTGGACTTCCATAAAGACGGAGAGCGAAGGACCATGAAGACCGCTTCGCTCTCCGTGAATCACTCACCTTGTACTCTCCGAGCGCTTACCTTTTCGGTAGGCGTCTCGGCAAGGCAAGGATTAGAGGATCTTGAACTCGTGGACCTGATTGGTCTTGGAGTCGATGACGTGGACGCCGCAGGCGATGCAGGGGTCAAAGGAGTGCACGGTGCGCAGCAGTTCCACAGGGCGTTTGGGGTCGGCAATGGGGGTGTTGATCAGCGCTTCTTCCACCGGGCCCAGCTTGCCCTTGTCGCAGCGCGGCCCCAGGTTCCAGGTGGAGGGGACCACGAGTTGGAAGTTCTCGATCTTGCCGCCCTTGATTTTGATCCAGTGGCTCAACGCGCCGCGGGGGGCGTCGCAATAGCCGACACCTTCGGCCTCGTCCGGCATCTCGTGATTCTCGGCGATTTTGGTGTCGCCCCTCTTCACGTTTTCCGCCAGTTCGTCCAGCCAATCCTCGGTCTTTTGGACGACGGTCAGGGCATGGATGCCCCGGGCCGCGGTCCGGCCCAGAGTGGAGTGCAGGGCGTCGGCGCCCACGCCGAGATGGTTCAGCACCAGGTCCACGGCCGCCTTCACCTCGGGCTGACCCTTGGCATAGGCCACCAGCACCTGAGCCAGCGGGCCCACTTCCATGGATTCGTCCTGGTACCGGGGGGCCTTCATCCAGGAATAGCGCTCCTTGTCGTCCAGGCTGGTGTACTTGGGTTCGGTCACGCCTTCGTAGGGATGCCGGGCTTCAGTGCCTTCGTACCAGCTGGCGGCCACGTGTTCGTAGATGGCCGCGGGATCGAAATCTTTCACGTTGGTCAGGTCGCGGTTCATGATCACGCCCTGGGGATACCAGCGGGAGTTGATGTCCTTCTCCACCTGGGGGTACTCGCCAAATGCCAGGTAGTTGGTACAGCCGCCGATCCCGGCCCAATCCTTGTAATAGGAGGCCACGGCCAGCAGATCCGGGATGTACACCTGTTCGATGAAATCGCGGGTTTCCTTGTACAGGGCGCGGTATTCCTCGATGCGCTCGGGACGCAGGGCATCGTAGCACGTTACGCCGCCGCTGATGGTGAACTGGGTGTGGGGGACCTTGCCGCCGAAAATGGCCATGGCGCGGGAGCCCTTGATCTGCAGGCGCAGGGCTTCCAGGTAATGGGCCGTGGCGATCAGGTTGACCTCCGGCGGCAGGTAGTAGGCCGGATGACCGCCCAGGAAGGCGGCGTTGGTGAAAATGCCCAACTGGCCCTGGTTCACGAAGGCGGTCAGCTTGTCCTGAACGGCCTTCAAGTCCTCGGCGCTGGTCGGCCGGGGGGAGATGTTGCCGGCGATCTTGGCCGCCTTGGCCGGGTCGGCCTGCAAGGCGCTGGTCACGTCCACCCAGTCCAGGGCATGCAGCACGTAGAAATGGATCAGATGGTCGATCCATGTCTGGGAGGCCATCACCAAGTTGCGGACAAGCCGGGCGTTCTCGGGAATGTTGACGCCCACGGCATCGTCCAGACACCGGGTGGACGCCAGGGCGTGGGTGTAGGTGCAGACCCCGCAGGCCCGCTGGGTGAAGTGCTGGGCGTCGCGCGGGTCGCGGCCCTTGAGGATGGTTTCCAGGCCGCGGTAGAGTTGGGAGCTGGACCAGGCGTTCTTGACCTTGCCGTTGTCCACTTCCACTTCCAGGCGCAGGTGACCCTCGATCCTGGTCAACGGATCAACAATTACGGGGCCGGAATAGTTGCTTTGCGGGGTGACCGGGATGACCGGCGCACCTTGGGGCTTACAGCCAGACATAATCTCTCCTCCTTCGAATTATTGGCAATGTGAGTGTTGAAAAAGTCCTTTGTCGGCAGTTCGTTCAAAAACCCCAAGTGCAAGGAGCAAGAAAAGCTACCGGACACGTCCTGTGTCCGGCCCTCACGGGCTGTGGCTTCGCCACATTTTCGATTTGCCGTCCTGGCAATCGAATCAAGGTCGAAGCGTAGTTATTGATACGTGAGAGTTTGAACTTTTTGCAGCGACGCAGCAATTGGGAGTTTTTCAACGGACTGCTAAACCGGTTTGTAGAACGGGCTCAGCTGATCCCAAAACTTCGGCTCGCTGCAGCCGATGCAGGGGTGACCGGCCTGCACGGGCCAGTTGGTTTCGTTGAACTTGACCTTGGGACAGTTGTTGTAGGTGTCCGGCCCTTTGCAGCCGACCTCGTACAGACACCAGCCTTTTCTGGCCTCCTCGGAGTCGAAGGACGGGGCGAATTCGTAGTTGAAGAAGTGATCCAACCGTTCGCAGAGTTCATGGACCGACTCGCCGTAGAACATCTTCGGACGATTGAGGCGATCCAGCTCCGGCATGCCCTTGGTCAGCAGATGCACCACGGTCCCGACGAAGTTGTAGGGACTGGGGGGGCAGCCCGCGATGTTGATGGCCCGGGTCGGCAGTCCGAGGTGTTCCATCAGTTCGTTCACGCCCATGGCTTGCGTGGGGTTGGGGTCCGCGGCCTGTACGCCGCCGAAGGTCGCGCAGGCTCCGATGGCGATGACGGCCTGGGCCTTGGGCAGGTATTTTTTTGCCATATCCAGCATGGTGTGTCCGCCGACCATCCCATAGACGCCGTTGTCCTTCGTCGGAATGGCGCCTTCCACCACGGCGATGAACCCGTGGGGCGAGGTGATGGCCTGTTCCAGGGCTGCTTCAGCCGAATCGCCGGCCGCGGCCATCAGGGTTTCGTGATAGTCCAGGGAAATGGTGTCCAGGATCAGTTCATCGATGTACGGGTTGACGGTGCGCACCACGGCCATGGAGCAACCGGTGCATTCGGCGAAATGGAAGTACACCACGGACGGACGGCGCGGATCGGTGAGCGCGGCCGCGACCTGTTTGGCGAATGAGGCCTCCATGCCCATGGCCGCGGCTACCGCGGCGCAGAACTTCATGAAATCGCGACGATTGACGCCACGACACGCAAGCCGTTTTTCGGCGTCGTCCTTGGCCAAGCCAACACTGAATTTCATAACCCACCTCCGTTTAGATTGTTCATCTCCAGGGCCTGTTGCGATATCGAGCCGTACGGGACCAACGGACCAGCCTGGGCCCATGATGGCTTATCCCAGAAAAGTTCAAATTCTCACGTATAAATAACTACTTTCATGCTTTGAATTTTTCTTGCTCCCTGCACTGAGGTTGCGGGTCCGGGAGGGGCTTTTCGCGGCGTTGATGAAGACACGCAGTGACACGCTTCACGGTTTCATTGCCGAAAGCTCGTCACTGTATGAAATTCGTAGCAAAAAAGAATTATCCCGACACCCTAAGCTTATGGTGCTTCTTAAACCGATTCCGGGGAATAATGTCAAATAGGTAAAATGAATCACACGAGGCGGTTTTGATAGACAGGAAAAGAATCAGTTGCCGTTCAGGCCAGTTTCAGAAATACTGAAACAACAAACCCTGCGACCCTCTTCCGTTCAAAATGGTTTTCCGACTCTCCCGATTGCATCCCACCGAACCGGCATGAACAGTTCATATCCAACCTCTTCTCCGACCCTGGCCTTTACTGCCGCCGCGGCGGACCCGGCTTCCAGGCTGCATTGGGTCGGCGAGCAAGCCGACGCGGTGGAGTTTTCACCGGATCCGAATCACCTGGACCGGCTTGCGGAGATGATCCGGCCGTTTCTGGCCCAACACCGTTTCGTCCGGTTCCATACCAGATATTTTGAGCACGAACTGGGCCACGCCGACCCGGCCTTGGCCGATCTGGCCCTGGAGGCGCATTTGCGCACTTTGCGGGCCATGGTCGGGCTGGGCGAGCCCGTGGTCACGGTGCATACCGGACTCGACCCGAACCAGCCGGTGCAGGAGTCGAGGTTTGTCGAGAATCTGGCTCGCTTGGTGGCCCACGGGAAAGACCTGGGCATCGTGGTCTGCCTGGAAAATCTGCGTTTCGGACCATCCAGCGAACCGGCAAACGTATTGCGCTGGGCCGAACGGGCCGGAGCCATGATTACCTTGGACGTCGGCCACGCCTTGGGCTCGGAGGCCGCGCGCGGCGGCCGCTGCCCGGCGGAACGGTTCGTGGACCTCTTCGCGGACAGGCTGTTCGAGGTCCATATTTACGGTCGTGAGGACGACCAAGGTCATCATCCCATTGAGGACATCGCCCCGTTCAGGCCGCTCATGGCCAAGCTCCTGCAAACCGAGTGCGTCTGGTGGACCATTGAATTGCAGCGCCCTGAGCACGCCCTGGCCACCCGGGCCTTGCTCCTGGATGAATTGGATCCAGCCGTCCCGCCATCTCACCTCAATCCTCGCGAAGCGGAGCCACATCCGGTTTTCCCGATTCGATCCCGATTTGCCGTTCCTGGGCAAAATCGCCTCTGTTCCCCCTTGAATCTTTAACCGAGCCCCACGCCCATGATGCCCGACAAGTGTCTGCTGATCGTTCTGGATGGTCTGGGAGACCGCTCTCATGAGGTCTTGGATTGGCAAACCCCGCTCCAGGCCGCCCACACGCCGCACCTGGACCACTTGGCCCGAAACGGAGCCAACGGCCTGTACCACGCCGGAAGCCTGGGCGAGGCCCTGCCCAGTGAAACCGCGCATTTCGCCATGTTCGGCTATGATCGGAAGGACTTTCCCGGACGGGGGCCTTTGGAGGCCCTGGGAGTCGGCGTGGATTTGGCCCGGGACGAAGTCGCCATCCTGGCGCACTTCGCGGCCCTGGAAGAGCGGGACGGCTGCCTGGCCTTGGTCCGGGACGTTCCCCGGGCCGATGAAGAGGAGGTCGCGGCCCTGATCCGGGCCGTGGACAAGTGGGAACAGGACGGCATCCGGATCCGGTACGTCCCGGTCAAAGGCGTGTTCGGCGTGCTGATCCTTTCCGGCGAGGTTTCCCCGGACATCACGGACACCGGGCCGATGCGCGACGGTCGGTTCCTGCCCGACCTGCTGCCGTTGATCTCAAAACACTCGACGACATTGGACGCGGAGAATGCGGTCCGGGCCCGAAATACGGCCCGCGTGCTCAGGGCCTATCTCCTGCACACCTGGGACACCCTGCGGGAGCATCCTCTCAATGACCGCCGTCGAGGGGCCGGGCTTTCGCCCATCACCGGGCTGGTCACCCAGCGTGCGGGAAGCTTGCGACCGGTACCGCCATTTTCCCGGCGCTTCGGCCTGCGTGGGTTGAGCATCGCCTCGGGCGCGGTTTTTCGCGGCCTGGCCCGACATCTGGGACTGGACTGGCAAGCGCCCCGGGACACCGGCGACCTGGCGGAGGATTTTGCCCGGGACCTGGCCGACGTGCCGGAGCACTTCACCCGGTACGATTTCATCCACCTGCACACCAAGGCCCCGGACGAGGCGGCCCACGCCAAGGATCCCCTGCTCAAGAAAGCGGTGATCGAGGCTCTTGATCGGGCCTTGGGCACGGGGAAAGCGCTGTTGGAGAATCCGGGCTTGCTGGTGGTGGTTACCGCGGACCATTCCACGCCCAGTTCCGGAAACATGATCCACTCCGGCGAGCCGGTGCCCTTATTGTTTCACGGAACCGGGGTCCGACGGGACGTGGTGACCCGCTTCGACGAGATCCACGCAGCCCAGGGATGCCTGGGCTGCGTGCGGGGCACGGAACTGCTCCGGCTGATCCTGAATCACCTGGACATGGCCCGCCTGGAAGGGGTCCGGGACACCCCGGAGGACTGTCTGTATTGGCCTGGAGACTACCAGCCCCTGCCAGTCCGTATTCCTCTTTCAAAATGACATTATCAGTCCAACTTCGCATTGGAGTCAGAGTCGAAATCGAGATCGAAATCGGCATCGAAATCGAGAAATACAAAAACTTCATCGAATGACGGCGATTTCGATCTCGATTTCGACTTCGAGCATGCCCTGGCTATTTGTGTCATCTTGAACGTAAAATTGAATGAACCCACAGATCCATGGAAGCTCATATGTACGACATCGGTGTGATTCACGGTCGGTTTCAGGTCCCGCACAACGACCACCTGCGATACCTGCTGGCCGGCAAGGCGCTCTGTCGTCATCTTGTCGTGGGCATCACCAATCCGGACCCCAGCCTGACCGCCGAGGTGGCCGCGGATCGCAAGCGATCCAGCGCCCTGGCCAACCCCCTGACCTTTTACGAGCGCTTGGTGATTCTCCGGGACGTGCTCCTGGAAGCCGGGGTCAGCCAGTCAGAGACCACCATCGTCCCCCTGCCCATCACCCATCCCGATCTCTACCGCCACTACGTTCCCTTGGACGCGGTCTTTCTGCTCTCCATCTGCGACGACTGGGGGCGACACAAGCTGGGTCAGTTCCAGTCCCTTGGATTGAAAACCCATGTACTCTGGGATGTTCCTCCGGAGCAAAAAGGCATCAGCGGCACCGAGGTCCGTCAAGCCATGATCGACGGCCAGCCCTGGGAACACCTGACCCCGGCGGCCACGGTTCGGCACTGTCGAGCCTGGAACATCGCCGGGAGGTTGCGGGGGCTTGTCTCCCCGGTGCCGGAAACGAGTCCTGGGGAGCGGGCGACCCGGAAGCCATGTAGTCTTTTTTGAGGATTGGTATCAGGTGGGCAAAGCGTATTGAGACGTCTGGCACCGGGCCTTCTTCAGTCCGGATTGATCAGTTCGGGTCTGGCCGGATCCAGTCCCAGCAGCAATTCCCGGCAGGGGATGCACAGGATGCCGTCGATCAAGAGGCGTTCCCGGCCAAGATATGCCAGGCAGGCTTTGGCCTCGGGGTAGTCCTGGCAAAATGTCCTGAGCGGGCGGAGATCCTTGCCATGGATGGACCCGGATCGCTTGACCTCCACGGCCCAGAACGTGTCCGGGCCATAGACCACGAAATCCACCTCGCTGCCGGACTTGGTCCGCCAATAGTACAGTCGGGCTGGAGATTCCCGGTAGGCGGCCCATGCCATCAGGTGCTGGGCCACAAGGCCTTCCAGGGCAGGACCTTCGATCTCCTCCGGCCTGTCCAGGGGGCCGGAAGGACGCAGTGAGCGGTACACGCCGACATCAAAGTAATAGAACTTGTCATGGCTGACCAAATGGCGCTTGGCTCGTTTGGTGAACACGGGGACGCGAAAGCACAGCAGCAGATCTTCCAGAATGTCCAGGTAGCCCTCCACAGTCTTGCGGCCCACTTGGCATTCCCGGCCCACCTGGGCCAGGTTGAGGATGCTGCCCTGGGAAAAGCTGATGGCCTCCAGGAATCGGGAAAAGGCGCCTATGTCTCGGACCAGGGCCTCGGCCTGGACCTCCTCGCGCAGGTACAGCGAGGCATAGGTCCGCAACACCGCCTCGGGGTCAGGGGACTGCGTCACCAGGGGAACCATGCCGAAGCGCAGGGCGCGGTCCAGGTTGAAGGCCGCGCCCAGTTCCACTGCCATGAAAGGATGCATGGTTGTTTCCACTAGGCGGCCGGCCAGCAGATTGAATCCTCCGCGTCGCAGCTTGCGGGCGCTGGAACCGGTCAGCACGAAACGCAGCCAGCGGTCTGACTCGATGAGGGCGTGGACCACGTCCAGCAGGGCCGGCGCCTTCTGGATTTCGTCAATCACCACGTCCCTCGCGGCGGGATACGCGGCGATCAATTCCTTCAACCGCTCTGGCCGGGCCTGATAGACGCGCTGGGCTTCAGGATCGAGCAGATCGATCCACAGGGCATCCCCCATTGTTTGGCGCAGCCATGTGGACTTGCCGGTTCCCCTCGGCCCGAAGAGGAAAAAACCGCCTCCGGGCTTGCGAAAAAAACGAGATAATTTTTCCATATTTGCTTCTTTTTCGGAATAGCGAAGTCCATTATGCACCATGTCTGGTTTGGCGTAAAGGCATTGAAAAAGCCAGAAGTTAATCAGTTCTCAAGAGGCGGAATCCCAGGGAACTGCCCCGCTGTCCGAGTCGTTCCAGCCGCGAAGGGCCGCACGAACATTCCAGGGGCCGTAGAACCAGGAGCCGGGATGAAACATCGCCGAGCAGTTGCGGGGAAGGGTGGTCAAGACGTATGTGGGAACACATCAACAAAGGAGTGCCCCAAATGGTCTCCCGACGGTCGCTGGATCGCCTTTTTGTCCGATATGTCCGGAGACACTAACATCTGGATCATCCCGGCCGAGGCATAATCCTGATCACCCCCGCAGTAACACGATGGCGATGATTGCCAGGGCCAGCCCCAGCAGGCGTCCCGTGGTCAATTTCTCCCGAAAAATCAGCACGGACAGCACCACGGCCACCAGGAAGTGCATGCCGTTGATCGAGGCCACGATGGCCAGCGGTCCCAGGGCCAGGGCTTTGAGGAAGAGGTAGAACCCGGCCAGGTTGAGCAGGCCCATGGACAGGCCGATGGTTACGGCCAGTCGGCGCGGGCTTTTGACTTTGCCCTGGTTTTGGGGCGGCGCGAACATCCTCGGAGCTAAAGCCAGGGTGAAGAGGGTGGAGAAGACGTAGGACAGGGCGATGAAGGCCAGGAGATCCGTATGCTGGGCCGCGTATCTGGAGCTGATGGCCGAGAGGGCCCCGGCCAGCATGGCAACGCAAACCAGGATCAGGCCCTTGGCTCTGGTCCGGGCGTCGTTGTCCGGTGCGCTGTCCCGACCCAGAACCCAGATGGTGGCCAAGGAGAGCCCGACGCCCAGGATTTGCAGGGGCTCAAGCCGTTCTTGGAGAAAAAGTACGGCAAAGAGGACCACCAGGACGATGTTCATCCGGATCAGGGGATAGGCCACGGTGGCGGGCATGTGTTTCAGGGCCTGGATGTGGGCCAGGGTGGCGCTGACGAATGTCAGGCTGTTGGCCAGGGAGATCAAAACCAGAAAACTCAGGCTGGGCACGACCGGCGGGAAGTGGACCAGGAGGCCGGAGCTGAGCACGGCCACGGTGGTCATGAAGCAGAAGGTGGTCAGGAAGGTGCCGCAATTCCTGGCCGCGGCGACCTTGTACAGAAAGCGCTGTCCGCCCAGAAGCAGCAGGGCCAGCAGGGAATAGAGATACCAGGTTTGCATGAGTCTGATTTGCGTACAATGTGACACGACCAGTCAGGGCATGTTGGTCGAAATCGAAATCGAAATCGAAATCGCTATCGAAATCGCTATCGCCACCGCTCCATGATATGCTTGGCTTTCTCGATTTCGATTTCGATTACGATTACGATTACGATTACGATTACGATTTCGATTGCGATCCGGGCTCCAGTGCGGGGGCGTGATCCCGGGCATCGTCCGGAAGATGGTCGGGGACATCCTGCAGGAAGCGTTCGAGGATGGCGTTGCTGACCAGCATCCCGGATCTGGTCAGGCGCAGCAGGCCGGAGTGGACCCGGATCAGGTCGTTTTGTCGGAGCACCTGGATCAGGCGGCGGTGTCGGCGCAGGAAGTCCTGGCCGGTGCGTTGTCGGTATTCGGCCAGGCTGAGCCCCTTGGTGGTGCGCAGGGAGAGCATGACCAACTCCTTGATCTTGTCCGCGGTCGTCAGGGCCGTCGACGTGTCCCCGATCCGCTCCGTGCGGACCAGTTCGGCGTAATCCTTCATGTTCTTGGGGTTTTCCCAGCGCAGGCCGCCCAGGGTGGAGACCGCCCCGGCCCCCAGCCCAAGGTAGCTTTGGGATTGCCAGTAGCCCTGGTTGTGGCGGCAAGCAAAGCCCATCCGGCTGAAGTTGGATATTTCGTAGTGCAGGTATCCCTTTGATTCCAGCAATTCAGCCCCTTGCAGAAACATCTTGGCCTGCTCGGTTTCAGGCGGCAGGACGATTTCCCCGGCCGACTCGGCCCGGGCCAGGGGCGTCTCGTGCTCCAGGGTCAGGCCGTAGCAGGAGAGGTGGTCGGGCTGGAGATTGATCACGGTTTCCAGCTCACGCAGCCATTCCAGGGCCCGTTGTCCGGGCAAACCCCAGATAATATCCAGGCTGATGTTCGCGAAGCCTGCCTGACGAGCCATGTCAAAGGCCTTCATGCCCTGCGCGGCTTGGTGCCGCCGGCCCAAGACCTCCAGCTTCTTGTTGTCCAGGCTTTGCAGCCCCAGGCTGAGCCGGTTCACGCCCAGGGCGAGCAGGCCGCGCAGATAGTCCGGGTCAGCCGCGGAGTCCGGATTGGCCTCCAGGCTCCATTCCAGGCCCGGAGCCAGCTCGAAGGTCCGGGCCAGGGCCGAGGCGATGCGCTCCATCTGCTCCAGGGAAAGCAGGCTGGGCGTTCCGCCGCCGAAGTAGATGGAGGAGACGGGCCGCCGGACTCCGGCCCGGCCCAGCCGCCGTCCCCAGAGGGCGATTTCGGCCTCGAGATGGTCCAGGTAGGATTCCAGGTCGGCCGCGCCGGGGCCGGGGACCGAGAAAAAGGAGCAGTAGCCGCACTTGCTCCGGCAGAAGGGGATGTGGATATACAGCAACATGCACGAAATTCATGTCGGACTGGAGCCGTCCGCCAGCCGGTTCAGCTTTTTGCGGCGGCGCTCCAGCTCGCTGTACAGGCAGCCGCAGTAGCTCTGGCGGTACAGCCCCCATTGCCGGGACAGGTCGATTCCTGCTTGCCAGCCCGGGCGGAAGTCCCGGTCCAGGAATCGGATTCCGGTCCGGTCATCCAGTTCCCGGCCAATGGCCAGGATGGCGTCCCGGTCCTGGTAGATGCTGTAAAGCAGGGTGGTGCTCACGGCGGAAAACCCGTGTTCCTTGGCATAAGCGAAAGTCCGCTCCAGACGCAGCCGGTAGCAGGCGGGGCAGCGGTGGTCCTCCCGGCCGTGCACGACCTGGAAAAAACGGCGCGGGTCGTATTCCGCGTCCAGGCAGATCATCGGACAGTCCATTTCTTGAGCGGCCTGAAGCACCGCCTCCCGGCGCTTGAAATACTCCTCCACGCCGTGGATGTTCGGGTTATGGAACAGCCCGACGACCTCCTCCCCCTGCTCCCGCAGCGTCCGCACCGGCACGAGGGAGCACGGTCCGCAGCAGACGTGGAGCAGGGTGGCGCGGTTCGTTACCCCGGACATTTCTCGGTAAGCACGAGAATCGAATTCTGGAAGCGGTCCTCCAGGTCCTTGAGCATGATCCGCTTGTGGTTCAGCAGGTACAGGGCCAATTCGGCCTCGGTGCGGTATTCCAGGGGCGTGGGGCAGTTTTTGGCACGCAATTTGCGGTAGATGTCCTTCAAGACCTGGAGGGCGCGCCATTCGATGTTGCGTTGCAGTCCCGAGCCCTGGCAGTGCGGGCAGGGTTCGGAGCTGATGGACAGGGCCGAGGAGCCCAGGCGCTGGCGGACCATTTCCAGCAGGCCGAATTTGGAAAGCCGGCCCACGTCCACCCGGGCCCGGTCCACCTTGAGCGAGGACTTGAGTTCCTTTTCCACCTCCCGGCGGTGCTTGGGGTCGCGCATTTCGATGAAGTCGATCACGACCTGCCCGCCGATGTCGCGCATCCGCAATTGTTGCCCGATTTCCTGGGCCGCCTCCATGTTGGTCTTGAAGACCATTTCGTTGAAATTGCTGCCGCTGATTTTTCCGGAGTTGACGTCCACGGCCATCAGGGCCTCGGTCTGGTCAAAGACCAGCCTTCCGCCGCTGGGCAGCAACACTTCGCGCCCGAAGATCTGCTGCAATTGTTTTTCCAGGTTGAAGCGCTCCCAGAGGGTGCGATCCGTGTCCGCGTGCAGTTTGACCATGTTCTGACGGCGGGGAAAGGTCAGGGTTACGAATTCCTTGACCAGTTCCATGGTTTCCGGGTGGTCGATCCAGATTTCGCCCACGTCCGAGGTCAGGTAGTCCCGCACGGCCCGGAAGGCCAGTTCCTTCTCCTGATAGATCAATACCGGGGCCTGCTCGGTCATGCCTTTCTTGCGCACGTCCTTCCAGAGCCGTTTCAGAAACTGGAGATCCTTGAGCAGGTTGGTCTTGGTCTGACCCAGGCTGTTGGTCCGGGCGATCAGGCCGATGCCTTCGCCCAGTTCCTGTTCCCGGAGGATATCCTTGAGTCGGCTGCGTTCCTCGTCGTCCTCAATCTTGCGGGAAACCCCGAACTGGTCCTGGCCCGGAGTGAGCACCAGGAAACGACCGGCCAGGGAGAGATAGGTGGTCAGGAAGGCGCCCTTGTTCACCGTGGGCTCCTTGACCACCTGGACCAGCAGTTCCTGGCCGGGTTTGAGCACCTTCTGCAGGGGCGGGTATTTGCGGCCGGTTTCCGGGTTGTGTTCCTTGAGATAGTATTCCGGGTGAACCTCGTCGATCTGCAGGAAACCGTTGCGGGCCTCGCCGTAATTGATGAAGGCCGCTTGCAGGGCCGTATCGATGTTGTTCACGGTACCTTTGTAAATGTTGCCCTTGGTTTTGGCCTGGTGCAGCATTTCAATGAAATAGTCGGTGATTTTGGCGTCTTCGGCCAGAATCAACTCGACCTGCTCACCAGGCAATACGCTGATGAACATTTTCTTGCGTTGTTTTGTTGGAGCCATGATTTTTCCTTTGAAAATATTGAAAATTATGAATTCTTCCGTCTATGGAACGGAAGTGGGTCGCAGAGTGTTTCAGAGAGCGGCCTGAAAAAAATCCTCGCCGAGTTCATGGGCATGCCGGATCGCGCCTCGGGCGGTCAGGTCGGCGAATACGGTGCGGGTTTGCGTCGGGTCCAGCCCCAGGGCCTCTCGGACCTGGTCGATGGTTTGCGGGCGGCGACGCAGGGAATTCAGCACCAGCTCGCGTTGGGCTTCCGTCGCCAAGACCTGGGCCGAATCCTGGGCCGAATCCTGGGCCGAATCCTGGGCCAAATCCTGGGTCTGGTCCTGGATTACGGCGGCCTGCTCAACGTCCTCTTGCGTAGCAATCGTTCCTTGCAACGCGGTGCGCCATGTCGTCAATGTTTGATGGTCCACCGTCTCGGCCAGAGGGGAGGCGCCCGGCCTGGTCATGGTGACCACGTCCACCCGGTCCGGTCTGAGCCGGGGCAGGAAGTCCCGGAGCAGGGCCAGATTTTCCGGAGTATCGTTGATTCCCCGGTTCAGGAGGATTTCCAGAAAGATTCGGCCGGAGAACCCGGCCCGGAAATCAAGAAGACCCGAGGTGATCCGTTCCAGATCGCCCCCCTGGCAGGGCCTGTTTATCCTGATGAACTCCGCGGGCACAAGGGTGTCCAGGGAGGGCAGGACGATTTCGGCGGCGCTGAGTTCCCGGCGGACCACCGGGTCGTGGAGCAGGGTTGAGTTGGTCAGCACGGCCACCGGAATGTCCGGAAAGATGGATCGGCTGCCGCTGATGATCGCTTCCAGTTCCGTATTCAGGCACGGCTCGCCCAGGCCGCCCAGGGTGACGACCTCGGGCCTGGGCATCTGATCTCGTTTCCAAGCCTGAAGCTCGTCCAGAATGACCCGCGCGGGCATGTAGGGGCGGCGTTCCATGGTCAGGACGCGGGTCGGGCCGACCTCGCAATAGACGCAGTCCAGGGAGCAGATGCGTTTGCCCAGGAGGTCCACTCCCAGGGACAGACCGAGACGTCCGGATCGGACCGGACCGTAAAGGGTTTTGAATTGCATGGAGCGTTCGTTGGTTTTGTATGGAATCGGATATTGATGTGGTGGGCCTCAAGGCTGGCTCTCGGCGTCCTCGTCCCGGACGGGGGCAGGGCGTCCTGGGCGGGCAGGGCCATTTTGTTCTCTGGAAAATATCTATAATTCAAAATTGTAGATTGCAGGGTGTTCGAGGGGACCCCCAAGGAAGGGCCAGGAATCATCGAAATCGAAATCGAAATCGCTATCGAAATCGGAATGTTACCAGAAAACGATTTCGATGGCGATTTCGATTTCGATACCGATCCAGAGTACCCGTGGTTCGAGAACAAAATTGCCCTGCCTGGGCGGGCTTTCAACCTTGACACGTCGGGATTCAGCACATACCAGCACACTTCTTTATCTTCAGGAGGCAATATGCTCAATCCAGGTGATCTGGTAATGCTGGTCTGTCCGCAAGGCAAGCGTTACATTCGAAAAGTTCGCGAAGGCGAAACCATGCAGACCCACTTCGGGGTGCTGGAACACGCGGCCCTGCTGCAAGTCGGGTACGGCGAAGAGGTGCGCACCCATCTCGGCCATCCCTTCCGGCTGCTCAAGCCGAGCCTCTACGACATGGTCAAGATGCTCAAGCGACGGACCCAGATCATCTATCCCAAGGAGATCGGCTATATCCTGCTGAAGTTGGGCATCGCGCCGGGATGCCGGGTGATCGAGGCCGGCAGCGGTTCCGGTGCGTTGACCACGGCCCTGGCCTGGTACGTCGGAGACCATGGCCGGGTCTACACCTATGAGCAGCGCGAGGAATTCTACCGCCTGTGCGGCGAAAACCTGAGTTGGTCCGGGTTGGGAGAACGGGTGGAGCAGTTCAATCAAAACATCGCCGAAGGCTTTGTGCAGACTGACGTAGACGCCCTGTTTCTGGACGTGCGCACCCCGTGGGACTTCCTGGACCAGGTCGTGGCGGCGATCATGCCCGGAGCGCCGGTGGGCTTCCTGCTGCCCACGACCAACCAGGTCAGCTCCCTGTTGGCCGGCCTGGAAAAAGCTCCCTTCGAGGATGTGGAAGTCCTGGAGATATTCCTGCGCCGCTACAAGCCCGTGGCCGAAAGACTGCGCCCGGACGACAGGATGGTCGCCCATACCGGCTTCCTGGTCTTCGCCCGGCACGAGGGGCGTAAGGCTGCGCGCTGTTCGGAAGCGGCGATGGATACGGCAACGGCGTCGGCGGACTTGGATATCGACGCGTCAAATCCCGTGGATGCAGCTTAATCGTTGATCGAATCTAATCAAGTCGTCGACCGGGTGCCCGTTTCCCGGTCGTCTTTCCGCTTCGGATATTGAACGTCTCCGGCTGACTGTTCCCGTCAGTTTCCGCCAGGTTGCGATTTTCTGGACAACCAGCTAGATTTACCTATTCTTTCGTAGTGCACGCTTGGATCTGTCGTCATTGACCAAGGTGACGGACGCCGAATCGTATCTTCCTTAAAACAGCAGCCTTCCGTGAGCGTTTCCTTTCATGACCTGTCGCATTCTCGTCCTCAACGGCCCCAATCTCGGCCATCTCGGCCAGCGTCAGCCGGACATCTACGGCACCCAGGGCATGCGCGATCTGCCGGACTTGTTGGAAACCTTGATGGGCCGGGCCGTGGACGAGGTGGAGCTGCTTTTTTTTCAGGCCAACGGTGAAGGCCGGATCATCGATCGCCTGGAGCAGGCCCGTAACGAGGATGTTTACGGCGTGGCTCTGAACGCCGGGGCTTTCACGCACACCAGCCTGGCCCTGGCCGACTGTCTGGCCTGGATCGACCTGCCCTGCGTGGAAGTGCATCTGAGCAACATTCTGGCCAGGGCCGAGTCCATCCGACATGCGAGCCTGATCGCACAGCACTGCATCGGCGTGGTTTCCGGTTTCGGCCTGCTCAGCTACGCCCTGGCCGTGCAGACGCTTTGGCTGCGGTGGTCCACATCCATCGCCGAACAAAGATAATCTTCAACCTCACTCATGGGACCTATGCCATGCCTTCGACGACCGACTTCAAACGCGGACTGAAACTTGAAATCGACGATACGCCCTTCGAGATCGTGGAATTCCAGCACGTCAAGCCCGGCAAGGGCGGTGCTTTCGTGCGCACCAAGCTGCGCAACATTCTCACCGGCCGGATCCTGGACCAAACCTACCGTTCCGGGGAAAAATTCGCCAAGCCGGACCTGGAATCCCGGGAAATGCAGTTCCTGTATCACGACGGCACGGGATACGTGTTCATGGACATGACCACCTACGAGCAGCTCAGCGTGACCGAGGAGCAGGCCGGGGAAAAGGGCCGCTATCTGGTGGATGGTCAACAGGTCAAAGTGCTGCTGTACCGCGGCCAGGCCATCGACATGGACATGCCGGCCTCCGTGGTGCTGGAAGTGACTGAAACCGATCCCGGCCTCAAAGGCGACACGGTCAGCGGCTCCACCAAGCCCGCCGTGGTTCAGACCGGCCTGACCGTCAACGTCCCGCTGTTCATCAACCAGGGCGACAAGATCAAGGTCGACACCCGCTCCGGGACCTACATCAGCCGCGAGTAGCGGACGATTTGCCCGAGACTCGTTTGATCACTCATCTGAGTATTGACATGACCTTATCCTCCAGTTCGTTCAAAAATCCCAAGTGCACGAAGCAAAAACCGTTCAAGGTCGAAGCGTATTTCTTCATACGTGAGAGTCTGAACGCTTTGCGGCAACGCGGCAATTGGGAGTTTTTCAACGGGCTGGCATGAGTCCTTCCGCCGTGACCGCCGACGCCCATCCGAGAAATGAAACGCGACTGCTTCGGGAAATATGCGCCCTGACCCTGCTTTTCGCCGCCGCATTTCTCACTCTCAGCCTGTTCAGCTACCACCCCCAGGACCCGTCTTTCAATCAGCAGGCCACCAGCATTCAGTCCATCAATAATCAGGCCGGGATCGTCGGGGCCTATCTGGCCGGATTGTTCGTGGACCTGATCGGGCTTTTGGCGTTCATGTTTCCGGTGGTCCTGGTCTGGTTGGGGCTGGCCTGCGTCTGGCGCGTGTTCCAGGTGTCCTGGTGGCGTTGGATCGGTTTGCTGCTGCTTTGTTTCGCCTTGCTGGCCGCGGCCAGTCACCCTTGGATTCAGGAGCGGATTGTCGTTTCGGGGATTGGCGGCGGCGGTTACTTCGGAGACCAACTCCACGCTTTGAGCATGGTTTTGTTTCATGAGCGCGGGGCCTTGCTGTTGTGGCTGTTCCTGGTCTTTCTGGCCTCGCAGTTGCTGTTCGGCGTCTACTGGACCACCTGGGGGAGCGCCTTGGCCGAATGGTTCAAGCGTTCTCCCCGTCCTCGCCCGGCCAAAGGCAAGCCCGAGAAGCGGAAAAACAGCGACATGCCGTCGTCCCTGTTGGAGGAGTTTCAGGTTCCCGGTGGGAAAAGCCGACCCGCCAAACCCAAGGAAGGGAAAAAGGAACGCGACCCGCTGGCCGCGGTCACGGAGAAGCTGGATTTCGCTTTGGGGGAGAAGGGCGTTCCGCTCTTTCCGAGCCTGAACCTTCTGGCCGTCCCGGATCGCAAGCAGCCGCGCACCTCCCCGCAGCGCCTCCAGGAGATGGCCAAGTCCCTGGTGACCTGCCTGGCGGACTTCGGGGTTCAGGGCGAGGTCCAGAACATCCAGCCCGGCCCGGTAATCACCATGTTCGAATACAAGCCCGCGCCGGGGGTGAAGATCAGCCGGATCGCCGGTCTGAGCGACGATCTGTCCCTGGGCCTGAAAGCCGCTTCGGTGCGCGTGGTGGCTCCGTTGCAGGGCAAGGACGCCGTAGGCGTGGAGATCCCCAACGAGCACCGCCAGTCGGTCTGGTTGCGGGATATCCTGGAGTCCGATGCCTTTCAGAAATCCAAATCCAAACTGACCATTGCCATCGGCAAGGACATCGAAGGTCTGCCCATGGTCGCGGACTTGGCCCGGATGCCCCACCTGCTGGTGGCCGGGGCCACCGGGGCCGGAAAGAGCGTGGGCCTGAACGCGATGATCGTGAGCATCCTGTTCAAGGCCCGGCCGGACGAGGTCAAGTTCCTGCTGGTGGACCCCAAGCGGATCGAGTTGGCCGTGTACGCGGACCTGCCCCACCTGGTGCACCCCGTGGTCACGGAAATGTCCCTGGCCAAAAGTGCCCTGGATTGGGCCATGGCCGAGATGGACGCCCGTTACGAGGCCATGGCTGCTTTGGGCGTCCGGCACATCTCGTCGTACCAGCAAAAGGTTGCCGGACTGCCTCCGGAAGAGGCCGAACAGCATCGGGCCATGCCCTACCTGGTGATCATCATCGACGAGTTGGCGGACTTGATGCTCACCGCGGGCAAGGAAGTGGAAGTGAGCATCGTCCGTCTGGCCCAACTGGCCCGGGCCGCGGGCATTCATATGATCCTGGCCACGCAGCGACCTTCGGTTGACGTGGTCACCGGGCTGATCAAGGCCAACTTTCCCTGCCGGATCAGCTTCCAGGTCACGTCCAAGCACGATTCCCGGACCATTCTGGATTCCGTGGGCGCGGAACACCTGCTGGGACAGGGCGACATGCTCTTCAAGCCCAGCGCAGGAAAGTTGCAGCGCATGCACGGGGCCTTCGTCGGCGACGATGAAATCGCCGCGGTGGTCAAGGCTTGGCATGAACAGCAGCCACCCAGCTTTGAGCTGGATTTCAACGAATGGGCCAAGGAGGAGGCCGGCGTCACCAACGGGAACGGTCCCGAAGGCTCTGACGTGGTGGACGACCCCATCTACAGCCAAGCCGTGGAATTCGTCCTGGAACAGGGCCGAGCCTCCATCTCCCTGCTCCAGCGCCGCTTCCGGATCGGTTTCAACCGCTCGGCCCGGTTCATCGAGCAAATGGAAAAAGACGGTCTGCTGGGGGCCCAGGAAGGCAGCAAGCCCCGGGCCGTGATCAAGTCGAAGAAGGGATAGGCGCACTGGCATGCCGGTTATATCGATGTTTTATGGGATCATTGTCTCAATGTACTTTTTTGATGATCAGCAGCACAAACTTCCTCATATCCATGTCCGATACCAGGATCAGGAAGCGGTCTTCTCCATTCCTGATGGCGAGATCCTTTCTGGTTCCCTGAAAAGCAACAAAGCCCGATTGGTTCAGGCTTGGATCGTCATCCACAAAGACGCTTTGATGGCGAATTGGGAACTGGCGGCGAATGGTCAGGCAATATTCCAAATTGATCCGCTGAAGTGAGGTGACGTCATGAATCCGAGAGTCAAAGAAGTTATCCCGGTAGATAATTATACGATATTTATCACGTTTGACAACGGAGAGCAGCGTATTTTCGACGTCAAGCCCTACCTGGATAAAGGCATTTTCTATCAACTGAGGGATATTGACGCATTTAAAACGGTCAAACCGTTTATGGGCAGCATCCAATGGGGTGGTGGACAGGATTTTTGTCCCGATACTCTCTATTCATGCAGTGTGCCCGTAACAACAAGGGATACATGATGCAGTTACACGGAACGACCATCCTCGCCGTGCGCGACGCGGGCGGGGTGGCCATGGCCGGGGACGGGCAGGTGACCATGGGCCAGAGCGTGGCCCTGAAACACAAGGCCCGCAAGGTTCGAAAGATTTACAAGGATCGGGTGATAGTCGGCTTTGCCGGGGCCACGGCGGACGCCATGACGCTGTTCGAGCGCTTTGAGGCCAAGCTGGAGGAATACGGCGGCAACCTGGTCCGGGCCAGTGTGGAAATGGCCAAGGAATGGCGGCTGGACAAGTATTTGCGGCGGCTGGAGGCCATGCTGCTGGTGGCCGACGACACGTCCATCCTGCTGCTCAGCGGCACCGGGGACGTGATCGAGCCGGACGACGGGGTGGCGGCCATTGGCTCGGGCGGGAGTTATGCCCTGGCCGCGGCTCGGGCCCTGGCCCGAAACACATCACTGGACTGCGAGGACATCGTGCGCAAGTCCATGGCCATTACCGCGGAACTGTGCGTGTTCACCAACGACCAACTGAGCCTGGAATCCCTGCGCAAAGACGAGGCCAAGAAGGAGACGACCACCTGATGAGCTACTTGACCCCCCGTGAAATCGTATCGGAACTGGATCGCTACATCATCGGCCAGAAGGACGCCAAGCGCATGGTGGCCATCGCCCTGCGCAACCGTTGGCGCAGGCAGCAGTTGGCCCCGGAACTGCGGGACGAGATCGCGCCCAAGAACATCATCATGATCGGCCCCACCGGCGTGGGCAAGACGGAAATCGCCCGGCGGCTGGCCAAGCTGGCCAGTGCGCCGTTCATCAAGGTGGAGGCGACGAAGTACACGGAAGTCGGCTATGTGGGCCGGGACGTGGAGTCCATGATCCGGGACCTGATGGAGATCGGTGTGACCATGCTGCGCAAGGAGGAAACCGAGCGGGTCCGGGTCAAGGCCGAGAAATTGGCTGAAGAACGGTTGCTTGACCTGCTTCTGCCGGCCAAGAAACCGCCACAGCAGACATCCCCCACCATCCCCCCGACCAGTGGCCAGGCCTTGGAAATCGAGGGCGACGCCGGCCAGGATTCGACCCGGGAAAAATTGCGCAAGCTGTGGCGGGACGGCAAGCTGGATGAGCGTCTGGTGGAACTGGAGGTCAAGGCTTCCTCGCCCCAGGTGGAGATCATGGCCATGCCCGGACTGGAGGACATGGAGATGCAGTTCCGGGACATGTTCAGCCGGGTCTTTCCCCAGCGCCGCAAGCAACGTCGGGTCAAGGTCAAGGACGCCTATGAACTGCTGATCCAGGAGGAGAGCGACAAGCTCATCGACATGGACAAGATCATGGAGGCGGCCCGGGAGCGGGTCGAGCAGGGCGGAATCGTCTTCCTGGACGAGATCGACAAGGTTTGCAGCAGCCGGGAAGCGACCAAGGCCGACGTGTCCCGGGAAGGCGTGCAGCGGGATCTGCTGCCGGTGGTGGAAGGCAGTTCCGTGAACACCAAGTACGGGATGGTGCGCACGGACCACATCCTGTTCATTGCCGCCGGGGCCTTTCATATGTCCAAGCCTTCGGATCTGATCCCGGAATTACAGGGCCGCTTTCCGCTGCGCGTGGAGTTGTCCGCGCTGACCAAGGAGGATTTCCTGCGCATCCTGACCGAGCCCGAGAACGCCCTGACCAAACAGTACATGGCCCTGCTGGGCACCGAAGGCGTGACCCTGGAATTCGCCCCGGACTCTCTGGAAGAGGTGGCGGACTTCGCCCAAAAGATCAACGACGACACGGAAAACATCGGCGCCCGCAGGCTGTATACCATCCTGGAAAAAATTCTCTCCGACCTCTCCTTCGAGGCCTCGGAACGTTCCGGGGACCAGGTGGTCGTGGACGGCGCCTATGTCCGCGACAAGCTCCAGGATATCCAGCAGCGTCGGGATTTGTCGCGGTATATACTGTAGCGCCGGTTCCTTAACCGTGACGGCATCAATCGAAATCGCTATCGAAATCGGTTTCGGTGTCGAAAAAACGATTGGTTCCGAATCTGCTTAAATCGCACCTTAAATCGCACCTTTTACCTGGTTGAGCGAGTACAACCCCATGCAACACGAAGTCGCCAAAGCCAAAACCCTGCTCGAAGCGCTCCCGTACATCCGGGATTTTTTCGGGCAGACCGTGGTCATCAAGTATGGCGGGCACGCCATGAAGGACGAGCAGCTCAAGCGGGCGTTCGCCCTGAACATCGTCCTGCTGCGCTACATCGGGGTCAATCCGGTGATCGTGCATGGCGGCGGCCCGCAGATCGGCAGGATGCTGGATCAACTGGGCATCTGCTGCCAGTTCCGGGAAGGGCTGCGGGTCACGGACGAGGCCACCATGGACGTGGTGGAAATGGTGTTGGTGGGCAAGGTGAACAAGGAGATCGTCAACCTGCTCAATCAGCACGGAGGCAAGGCCGTGGGGCTCTCCGGCAAGGACGGGCGGATCATCAACGCCCAGAAAATGGAGATGGTCATCCCGCACAAGGACATGCCCCCGGAAATTATCGACCTGGGCAAGGTGGGCGAGGTCACGGACATCCGCACCGGCCTGATTCGCACCCTGGAAAAAGAAGGCTTCATCCCGGTGATCGCCCCGGTGGGCGTGGACGACGATGGCGAAACTTACAACATCAATGCCGACGCCGTGGCCGGGGCCGTGGCCGCGGCTCTGGAGGCCAAACGGCTGATCCTGCTCACCGACGTACCCGGCGTGCTGGATCTGGAGGGTAATCTGATCTCGTCCATGAACCGGCACAAGGCCGTGGAAGCCCTGGAAAAAGGGGTGCTGCGCGGCGGCATGATCCCCAAGGTCAAATGCTGCCTGGAAGCCGTGGAAGCCGGCGTCGAAAAGGCCCACATCATCGACGGCCGCCTGGAGAATTCCATCCTTCTGGAGATGTTTACCAAGGGCGGGATCGGTACGGAGATCATTTTTTAGGTGAGTTTTCAAGATGTTGCAGGTTTTGGACTTCCCCTGAGTGGAGGCAGCTTATGAATACGGTCGTGCTCGAACTCCCTTTTGATGCTTTGGCGTTGCCTGGTATGTCCCCGGAAGCGTTGGCACGCGAAGCCCAATTTATGCTGGCCTTGAAACTGTTCGAAGTTGGACGCTTGAGTTCCGGCAAGGCCGCGAAGCTTTGCGGAATGGGGCGGGTAGAGTTTCTTCTTGCCGCGGGACGAGCCGGTGTACCCATAGCAGCGCTGGACAATGATGAGGTGATGGCGGAGTTTAACGCCGATGTTTGATCGCGCGGTGGTCAATGCCGGTCCGCTGATCGCGCTATCACTGCTTGATTCCCTCGATTTGTTGCCAACGTTGTTTACCGAGTGCTGGGTTCCGCGGACCGTCTACAACGAAGTGTCGGTGGCGGATATCGACAAGCCGGGGGCCAGAGCTTTGCAGAGAGCAGTCTGGCAGATGCGTGTCAGAGTGAGTCCCGTTCCCGACCCTTTGCTGGTGATGGAGTTGGATGACGGAGAGGCCGAGGTCATATGCCTTGCACGGCATCTGTCGCCGTGCATGGCGATCATTGATGAACGACGAGGTCGACGAATCGCCCGGCATGTTTATGGACTTCCCGTCAAGGGGACGGCTGGGATTTTGGTCGCAGCCAAACGTCGCGGGTTGATTCCCGTTGTGCGGCCGCTCTTATTGGAGCTGCGCGCCTCAGGATATTATCTCGCCGACAACGTGATTGCCGCCGCATGCCAGGCAGTGGGCGAATAATTGCCACGCAAGTTGTTTTTTTGAGCGTAAGGAGAATATCATGATATCGCGTGAACAAGCCTGGGAGCTGCTTTCCAGCAAGGGCCAGGAACAGCATATGCTGCATCATGCCCTGGAGACCGAGGCGGTGATGCGGGGGGTGGCCAGGCGGCTGGGGCAGGATGAGGAAGTCTGGGGGCTGGCGGGGCTGCTCCATGATCTGGACTTCCACGAAACCAAGGAATTGCCGGAAGAGCACGGTTTGCGGGCGGCCACGTGGCTGGCCGAGGACTTGCCCGAGGAAGCCTTGACGGCCATCCGCGCCCATAACGGCGAGCGCAACGGGGTTGCGCCGTCCACCACCTTCGACCACGCCTTGCGCTGCTCCGAGACCGTCACCGGCCTGGTTTCCGCGGCGGCCCTGATCCGGCCCACGAAGCTGGAGGGGCTGGGGGCCAAGAGTCTGAAGAAGAAAATGAAGGACAAGGCCTTTGCCGCGGCGGTGAACCGGGAGATCATCCGGGAGTGCGAGACCATCGGGGTGGGACTGGATGACTTTCTGAACGATGCCGTGGCCTCCATCACCACCATCGCCGATCAGGTCAACCTGAAGTGACCCTGAAATGACCTCGGTTTCCGAAGCCGTTGGCTCCTGCGCCATGCTCCTGGCCTTTCGCAGCCTGGAGGAAGTCTACGTGCGCGGCAGGACCGTGCATTTCGTGGGCAACGGCCACCGGTTTTACGGCAACATCGAGTGCGAAAGCGTGTCTGATTTGCGGGTCGGCCCGCTTGCGCCGCTGGAAGAATCCGTGCTGGGAAGCGACCAGGAATGGGGCTTCCAGCTTGACCTGACCCTGGACGAGGACATGGCCCGCTCCGGCCGGGAGCGGGTCCGCTTCCAGTTCGCGGACCGGGAGCAGGCGGCCATGGTTCACCAGGTCTTCACCGACGTCGCCGCGTCCGTGCGTGGCGCGGCTTCTTGATCTTTTCTCTTCTCTCATCTCGTGATGGCTATCTAAGAACCGACCCGAGCATTCTGCCCGCCGTCTTCATCTGCTCTTTGACGGCGCTCCAGAATTCCTCTCCCTTCCGCGCCTCCAGACAGCGCAGAAACCGCGCCTTTTCGCTTTCCTCCTGAAGTTCCAGAATCACCGCAGCCAACGTGTCCTCCACGTTGTAGAGACGCCCCTGAGCCAGGCAGACCGGGATGGTCTGGTCCACGGGGACGTTCAGGTCCCGGGCCACGGCTTGCACCGCCGCGGCGATGGCAACGGCCTTGGGGTTTGGAGCGGCGTTCAGATCGTAGGGAGGCTGCCATTCTTTGACCGGCCGGAGCTGGTCGATGTGTGTGAGCGCGACCACCAGGGGCGGGAGGCGGCGGGAAGGGCGTTCGGCGTACCAGGCCCTGATCCGGTCCAGTTGCTCGCGCTCGGCGTGGCGGTCGGCCCGGTTTGCCGCTGTGACCCAAAGGATCAGGTCCGCGTCCAGCACGGCCCGGCGCAGGGCCTTGGGGGGCAGAAGATCGGTGTCGCATCCGGGGGCGTCCAGGATCAGGGCCGCGTCCCGGCCCTCCCGTTCCAGGCGATAGGCTTTCATGGCCTGGGTGGTTCCAGGCAGCGTATCAGTGGTCACCTGAAGCCTGCCGAACAGGGCGTTGATCAGGCTGGACTTGCCCGTGTTGGCCCGCCCCAGGACCAGGATGCGCAAGGGCTCTGAGGTGGAGGGTTCGCCGTGCTTTCCGGCGTCATTGAGGTCGCTTCGGGTGGCCGCTGTGGGACGGGCCGTGGGGTCCTCGTCAATCAGCAGCAGTTTTCCGCTGTACAGTTCAATGGCGTAGTACCCGACCTTGCGCACGTACTCGCGCAGCAGCCAGGCCTTGACGTTCTCCAGGCCGTATCCGGCGATGCTGTTTCCCAGGTTGCGCCGCACTTCATGAAACAGGGCCGAATACGGCGAAAGCACGGCCCGGCCCAGGCGGTAGAGGGTTTCGTACTGCTTGACGGTTTCTCGCCAGCGGTTGATCCGGGCCAGCAGGCCCATGGTCAGCTTGTGACTGAAGGGGATGGTCCGGGTGATCTCCCGGCGCAGATCCCGGGCGGCCCGTTCGGTGATCAGCAGGGCGTGGGGGATGGTCAGTTCCAGGAGAGGGTTGTCCGCTTCGGGATGATAGTGGCCGGCCACCACATCCAGAGTGTCCCGGCCCAGCAGGGCAATGCGCTGCACGTCCGCGACCGCCCAGTCCTTGGGTGAGGTTCGCTGGGCCAGCTCCTCCACCTTGATCCAACAGGCCTCGTCTTGGCGGGACCAGTGAGGGGCGGGTCTGGTGGTGCGAGATTCGGGGTCTATTGATTGTTCGGCTTGATCGGTCTTGGATCGGGAACGTTCGATCCGGGCCGCCAGTAGGTGCAGTCCGTAGCCGGAAACAGCGCAGATTCCCAACGCGGCCAGCCAGAAAGGGCGGTGGTCGGACAGCCAGATCCAGGCCAGGCCGAGGGCCGGCAGGGCCAGCAGGGGCAGGGCAGCCAGGAACACGGCCAGAAGGCGCAGCAGGCCGAAGCCGCGCAGCAGGGCGGTCTTGCTGATCATGATCCGTCCTTTTGCCCGAAGGGCTTGATCAGGTTCCGGCCCCGGCGCAACGCCTCGTCAAAGATCTTCCGGACGTCCTCGGCCCGCACGGAGCGCCCTTGGGCCGCGTGGTCCAGGTAAAGTCGGGCCGCCTTGCCCAGGGCGAAGGTCAGGCCCGCGCCGGTGGCCGCGCCGTAGGCCGCTCCTCCTGTCTGGCCCAGGACCGGAATCAACTTGATCACGCTGCGCCCAGCCAGGCGCAGCCCATATCCGGCCATGATGCCCGGCCCGAGCAGGGCGGAGAATTCTGCGACGCGCCGCTTGTCCCAGCGCACTCCGGCCAACTCGCCCAGCTTGTGGAGCATCTTCACCTGCAAGGCGGGCAGGGCCGCCAGGTCCACCAGGGGCAGGGCCCCAATGGCCGCGGAAGCCATGGCGTAGCCGACGATTTGCTGATGAGCGGCCAGGGAAAATGAATCGCTCTGGCCGTCTTCCCGGTCGCTCTCGTCTCGAAGCCGCACTTCCAGGTCGAACCGGGAAGCCCGCTGAACGGCCTTCCAAAGGGCGTCCAGGCCGTAATCCGTGGGAAGAATGTCGTCCTCGGGCAGGGTCAGGTCCACCGGGACCCAGACCATCGGTCCGTTTCCAGGCAGGGCGCCGAGCCGGTCGCGCTGGAAGAGCAGAGCCCGGGTCAGGTTCGGGGGAACCCGCGTCTCCCAGCCGGATTGGTCGAAGGGGTAGGGCAGAACGTGCTCGAAACCTGAGGGATAGACTTCGTGCAGGCAGGTCTGGGCCACGATCACCGGCCAGTCCGGTCGCCGTCGGCGCACGGCCCGCAGGACGTCGAACACCGCGCCCTGCAACCCGTCCGAGACCTTGACCACGGCAATGATCAACTGGGCCTGGGATTCGCAAAAGGCCAGGTCCTCGGCAGGATCGTAGTCCACCTCGCCCAGACCCTGGGTGTCCAGGAAGCGGACCACCGGCGCATCGGCCGGGTGGTCGTAGAACCGGGCGGTCCGGGTGCAGCTTTGAAAGCCGTTGCCGATCTCCGCGTCCGGGCTACCGGTCAGGGAGCGGATGATGGAGGTCTTCCCGGACTGGGTCTTGCCCAGCAGCCAGACCACCGGCGGTGGCTGGACCGCCCTGGCCCGGCGCAGGGCCTCGTTCAGCGCGGCGTCGCTCATCCCGCTCTCGCCGTTTAGCCCGCTTTCTGGGTCCTTTTCAGCGGCGGCCCCTCGGATCGTTCGCCGCAGTCCGGTCAGCAGGTTGGCGAACATTGAAAGCTTGTTCAACCCCTTCATCAGCCGTCCACTCCGCAGCGCATGCCCACGTCCGGACTGTACAGATTTTCGGCCATCCAGTCGGTGCGCCGGGCCACGGCCCGGACAAAACCGATGAATTTCCCTTGGTCAACGGCCAGGGCTTCGGCATCCGATGGAAAATGGGACTTGCCGGAAGCTTCCGCGGCCCGCTCGAAGTCATGCCAGTGCCGCCATCCGTCCGGCAGCAGATCCACGCTCAGGTCAGTCACGCCCCGATTACGGCTCCAGTGCTCGCGCCACCAGTCCGCGGTCTTGAAGCTCCAGCACTCGTCTTCCCAGAATATCTTGCCGTTGGATTGCGGCGCGGCCAGGTGCTCCGGAACCTCTGAAAAGGCTTGCGTCAGGCCGGGAACGACCACGCCGATCTGTCCGCCGGGTTTCAGGAAGCGGGTCAGGTAGCCCAGGTAGAGCACGTCCGTGCCGAAGTACTGATAGGCGTCCACGGACACGACCACGTCGAAGAAGGCCTCGGGAAAAGGCAGGGCGTGGGCTTCGGCCCGCAAGGGATACACCAGGGAGCCAACCCCGGCAGCCTCGGCCCGGGCATGGTTGAATTCCGGAGAGATCCATAAATCCGCGGCCCAGACCTGCACGCCGAACTCCCGGGCCATGAAAACGCTGGTCATGGCCCGCCCGCACCCCAGGTCGAGCACGCGCAGTCCCGGTCGCAGCGCCAGGGCCCCGGCCAGCCATTCCATCAGCCAAACGGCGTTGGGCCCCATCTGGTTATCCAGCATCCAGTCCGGGTCGTACTTCGCGGACAGGGGGAATTCGGGCTTGATCAGCGGATTGGTCATGAGCGTTTCCTGTTTTTCAGCTATTTTGCCCAACGAAAATCGTCATCGGATACGCGCCGTCGTTGAGCAGAAACTTGTCGTAGACGCCGTCGAGAATCTCTTGACGCATGGCGAGCCCGGCCTCCTGGAACACCTGGTCCCAGGTCGCCTGGGGAAAGAGGCCGAGGACGTGAAGGTCCGCGTGGGTGGTCAGGTCGCCGTGGCGGCGGATCAGATAGAAGAGCGCGGCCTCGTAGGTGCCGGGGCGGTATGGATTGACGTAGTTGTTTTCCAGCAGCGTGACGTGGACGCCGTCCTTTTCGCCGGTATAGGCGAAATTGTTGTCCTGAAAGGTCTCCGCCGGCTTCCCGACCACAAGCAGGACCCCGCCCGGATGGAGATGGTCCACCGCGGTTTGCACGGCCTGGCGCAACTCGTCCAACGTGGTCATGTAGTCGATGCAGTCCGGGATGACCACCGCGTCGAATCGTCGGTTCAAGCGCACGGAGCGCATGTCGTCTTCCAAATACTCGATCTCCGGATGTCTGGTCCGGGCCATGTTCAACATGCCCGGACTCAGGTCCACGCCGGTGATCGCGAAGTGCCGCTTGAACTCCCGATCATGCCCGCCCGCCCCGCAGCCCAGATGCAGCAGAGTCCGCGGCGCACGAACCAGGCCCGACGTCGCGGCCCGCCGGATCAACTCCACATAAACAGCGGCCTCCCGCTCATAATCCGCCGCATCGGCCAACCAATCATCGACCCAGGCCAGGTCGTTGTAAGCAATCCAGGGGGAGGTCATTGTGTGTTCTCCTGTCTTGAGTGAAGTGCTTGCGTTTTACGGCGTGATGGCCACTCATCGACGCTCGTCCCCGATCATACCTTCAACTTCTGGCGTGCAGGGATCAGTTGAAGAGTTTTCTTCCCAGGAGAGGCAACCCCGAGGAGCAGAACAGGGCCAGACATAGTACGCCGGATAGAGGATGAGCAAGGCCTTTGTCAGTCTTTCGCACCATTCGCATCGCGGAGTTCAGGCCAGAGAAATATCAGAGTCGGCGGCGGGAATGTGGCGGGCCCGCTGTCTGAATGCGCGGCCAGGATTAGGAGATTTAATTCGCGGAAGCAGGATCTATGAATGTGGAGAAGGGTCATGGAGAAGGGTCATGGAGAAGGGTCATGGAGAAGGGCCTCGGCGACGTGTGACCCAACGAGCGTGTCATCGGGAACATGACGCTTCACGCCTCATCCGTGGGGCAACTCTGGGGTTCAGCCGCGTTGCCTCGCCACCAACTCTCAACAAGTAAGAGTTTGGACAAATGGTCGCCTCCGGTCACACCTTCAGCCTATCCGAACGCAGCACATAGGCCAGGGCGGTTCCCACGACGAATCCCACGGCCAGGTTGGAAGCCAGGGTGATGCCGACCACGGCGACCGCCACGAACAAATCCTTGCGAACATTGATGTCCAGCATGCTCATGCAAAGTTGGAGACCGGCAAAGACGAGCAGCACGCCCAGGGCGGACATGGGGAAGAGGACTGACAGGATGTGGTTGCCCAGGAGCACGGCCAGGGCCAGGAATATGGCTCCGATGATCAAATTCAAACCAAATCGAAAGGAGAAAGGCACGTTTTCATGAATTATCGTGTAAGTATGCGTGGAGATACCCTTGACGCCGCAATGGGGCAAGCCCGTTGAGGAATGAGGGACGCCGCGCCGCGTCCCGACTGAAGTCGGCCTCACTCCCGATTGAGAACCACGCAATAGGCCCCGAAAAGCACCCAGGCCTGGTCGCCTGAGCGCAGCTTCAGGCGACGGCTGCTCGCGGCGGTCGTTATGGAGCAGATTTCCGTGCCGTCCGCCAGGCGCAGCAGAATTTCGGCGTTGATCCGACCGGTGCTGACGTCGATGACCATGGCCGGCAGGCGGTTGTCCGCGCTGTTCTGGTCCGCTCCCTCGGAGCCGGCGACGAGTACCCAAGGAGCCTTGATTTCCGCGGTCACGAACATCCCGACCTTCAGCCGCATCCTGCGCAGACTGGCGTTGGTGATCACCGAGACGACGTGCAGCCCGCCCAGAGTCAGCAGCGTCACTTCGGACTGAATGTCCCCGGTGAGAATTTCCGTGATCTTGCCGAAAAAAATGTTCCGGGCGCTGGTGCGCCGGCGACTCTCCCGGTCGATATACCGTCTGGCGGCATGGTGGACGTCTTCCTCGGAGACATCCAGATGCGCGGCGGTGAGGTTGGGCGTGGAGTGGCCGAGCAGCCGCTGGACCACGGGCAGGGGCAGATTGCCGCGCAGCAGTTCCACGGAGCGTGAGCGGCGCAGCGTACTGGGATTGCCGAACTCCCGGGGCAGCCCGCAAGCCTCGGCCTGCTCGTAAAACTTGCGCCGGACATGGGCCGGGTCGATTCGAAACAAGGCATCCTCCGGACCATGCCCGCCCGCAGTCAAGGCCGCGCGCAGCTCTTCAGCCAGGTCGTCGGGAATTTCAACGACCCTGGCGCGTTCCCGTTCCTCGCCGCCCACGGTGACGACCCGCTTCCCCAGATCGATGTCCCCCGCCTTGAGGTCCAATATTTCGTTCAGCTTGGCGCCCGTATGACGGATCAAAAGAAATATCAAAAGGATGCGCCGCCTGGACTCCCGAACGTCCCGCCGCGGAGAGTCCGTTGCCCAGACGCGAAAGGTTCGCTCCAGCTCCGCCAGTTGGACGGAGTCGAGAATCTTGACGTTCGGTGGGACGGAAAACGAAGCGCCCGGCGAATGCCGTGTCGCGGGGTCTTCATCAGGGATGGTGTGCATTTTGGTGTGGGATCAGTAGAAAAGTTTACGGGATGGTTCAAAAGCTGTTGACACGTGAAGAGATGAACCGCCCACTATGCTCAAGGCACTGGTGACACAAAGTAAGAATTTTGTCTTCCGCTGGAAAGATGCCGAAGCCAAAGGGCTCCACGCTTGACGTCTTGCCGTCGCAGATCCCGTAGTCTTCAGTCAAGCCCGCCTTCAGGCCGGAAAAAGGACATCATCCGGATTCATTGGCATTGCCATTGGCCGCCTCAAACAACGGAGTCAGAATATCTCCCGCGCTTTCACCACCGGAGCGACGCTCCCGATAATCCAGCACCTCCAACACCCGTCCGTGACCAAAAGCCACCAGGCTTTGGGCAAAGACCTCCACATCGGCCAGATCGTGGGTGACCATGACCATGGGCACGTCAACACGTTTCTGAATTTGGGCCAGTTCCTCGCGCATTTTCGCCCGCAAGGGCTGATCCAGGGCCGTGAACGGCTCGTCCAGAAGCAACAGCCGCGGATTGGGGGCCAGGGCTCTGGCCAGGGCCGTGCGTTGGCGCTGGCCACCGGACAATTGATGGGGACGTTGTCCGGCAAGAGCGGCGATGCCGAACAATTCCAGCAGTTCCTCCACCTTTCGCCGCTGTTCCGTGCTGAGCGGACGAAAGGGTCGCTTCAGGCCGAAAGCCACGTTTTCCCGGACAGTCAGATGCGGAAACAGGGCATAGTCCTGAAACACGACGCCGACATTGCGCTTTCTGGCGGGCACGTTCACTCCTGTCCGGGAGTCATAAAACGTGACGCCTCGGACCGCGATGTGCCCTGACCGAGGGGCCAGCAATCCCGCCAGGGTCATCAGGGTCAGTGTTTTGCCGGAACCGGACGGCCCAAAGAGAACGATGGACGTGGAGGACGCCTGGAACGACGCATCCAGCTCAAAACCGCCGACATCACCGGTGAAGCGTGTCGTGATGTCGCATCGCAGAAGCATTGTCATTCCGCTTTGCTGAATCCGTACCCGGAAAGGACGGCTTGTCCCTTCTCGGAAAGGATGAAGCGCACGAAGGCTTGGGCCAAGTCCGGCTGTTTGCTGTCGGAGAGCGGGGCGATGGGAAACAGGGCCGGCTCCTTCATGGGCATTTCCCTGACCACGGCCACGACGTCCGCCCCCCGGACCGCGTCCGAGGCGAAAAAGAACCCGGCATCCACCTCGCCGAGCCGCAAATAGCTCAGTAGTTGGGTCACGTTTTCCGCGAAGATGTACTTGGGCTCCAGAACTTCCCAGAGTTCCAGGTCCTTCAGTGACTGCCTGGTATAATTCCCCGCCGGACTGGTGTCCGGCGTGACCACTCCGACCCGACGGACACCGGCGCTCTCCAGGTCTTTCAGGGTCGAGACCCCGGCAGGATTGTTTTTGGGTACGGCCAGGACAATTCGGTTTTGCGCAAAGACTTTGGACTCCATCGATTCAACGCGCCCGATCCGGATGGCCTCGTCCATCCAGCGCATGTCCGCGGAGGCGAACACGTCCGCGGGCGCGCCCTGTTCGATCTGGCGGTAGAGCGCCCCGGAGGCTCCGAAGTTGAAGACCAGTTGCGTTCCAGGGTGCTCCTTTTCAAAATCATCCTTGAGCACAGTGAAGGCATCCGTCAGCGAGGCCGCCGCGGACACGATCAACTCCTGAGCCGCGACCGGCACGACCGAGGCAGGAAACAGAAAAACACACAGCAAGGCGGCGGCAATTCGTTGCATCACCTTTCCTCCCATTTGGGTTTGAGCAGAGATCCCGTAATCCATAAAATCAACACGCAGGCGGCGGACAAGACAAGCACCAACATGTTGGCCAAGTCTTGGTTCCCGGTCTGCACGGCGCTGTACACGGCCAAGGGCATGGTCTGGGTTCGACCGGGCAGGTTCCCGGCAACCATCAAGGTGGCCCCGAACTCGCCCATGGCCCGGGCAAAGGCCAGCATGGTTCCGGCCACGATTCCGCGCACGGCCATGGGCAGCAAGACGCGCAAGAAAATTTGCCATTCGCCGCAGCCCAGGGTGCGGGCCGCGTTCTCGTATTTTTGCCCCACCCCTTCCAACGCGGCTCGGGCCGACTTGAACACCAGGGGAAACGCCACCACGGACGCGGCAATCACCGCCCCCTGCCAGGTGAACATCAGGGTGATCCCAAAAGTCGACTCCAGCCAGCCGCCGATCACTCCGTTGCGCCCTATCAGCACGATCAAATAGTAGCCAAGCACCGTGGGCGGCAGGACCATGGGCAGGGTCAACACGGCATCCAGCATGTTCCGACCGGGAAAACGAAACCGATGAATCACCCAGGCCAGCAGCACCCCGAACACCAGGGCGAACAGCGTGGCCAGGGAAGCCACGCGCAAGGTCAGTTGCAGGGGGAAGAGAAACGAGCCGTCAGGCACTGTTCGACCAGATTCGAATACGGGTTGTCTTGCCTATCACCCAGAGAGACGCTGCAATCAGCAGACAAAGGAATCCCTCGACAGGGCTGGCCAGAGCCAGTGGCAGTCCGATACCTGCCAGGAACAAAGGCAGGCTTTTCGTAGCCGCTTCCCCTGCCGGAATCCGGGACAAGCGGCACGACGCTTCCCCGTAGATTCCGTCGGAATACCTATCCAGGCAATTGCCCAGCAATATTTCACAAACCACAAAGACCGTGGCCACAAGACAAACGCCCAAAACAATACCCATGATCCCTCCTCCTGCTCGTTGTTTTTCCTGAGTAGAGCATCATGTGTGCCAAAAATAAAAACCTGGAATCATTGAGAATATTTCCTAGACACTGGAAAAAGCTACACTTTTGCAACATGCACTCATACAATTATGTATCGTTGCCAGGAATTCGGCGCCAATGTGGAAGCTTTTCTGAAGGAATCAACTATGCTATTTTTAGCATAACATCAACAGGAACGCATCGAGAAGCTTCTCTCTCAAGGTTGATCGTGGAGTCGGCGGGGGGGGGAATGTGGCGGGGGCCGCTGTCTGGCGGCCAGGGTATGATTCCGGCCACGAGATCGCTTTACGCCAACGGCCGTTCCAGCAAAAACGGCCCTGGCTCATCTGGTAGTTGTCTGGTTCTTACTCTTCAAAGGCCAGAGCCAGTCGGTACTCGGTTCCGTGCAGCCCCACCGTGGTCCAGACGATATTTTTGACCACCTCCTCTTGCATGTTCTTGTCCAGAAAACGGTATCGCCCCCGGCCATCCGGCTCGGCAGCAATCCTGCGAGCAACTGCAAGCAGGGAAGGATATGTTTGATATAAAGGATCAAGAAAAACATTTTTGCCGATTTCCTGTTCATTGATGTCATAGACCATGACCCCATCCTTCTGGATCACAAACATTTCCACGGGAAAATTGGAGACCTTCTGGGAAATAATGCTCCCGAAAAAATCCGGTTTGGCCAAAATGCTGACTGATCCAATGAACTCATTTTCAAGATTGAATACAGGATGCTCCAGGTCAATACCCACAAATCCCTCAACCATCTTTACGGCCTGACTGAGTACCGGCTGACGCGTGGAATGCAGCCGGACGATCTGTTCCTGCTGGCTGATGTCCTCTCCAATGACATCCAGGTACCTGTCCGGGGCCACATTGACGATTATCCCTTCAGCATCAACGGTAACGCAGTTGTAGGCATGGGGATTTTTTGCGTAAAGTTCCTGGAGTATTGAAGCGGCAGGCTCTCCCGCAAGTCCTGTTTTGGAAAGCTTCCGGGCAGCCAGTGCAATATCCTGATCCATTTCCTGGAATATGTCTTCAAGCTGTTGCGAAGTCTTTTCAAGAAGCATGGGAAATTGAAATCCGGCAACCTGAAACCGGCCGTCCACTATCTGCTTAAACAGATATGGATACCTGGCGTCTCCATGGCTGGTGAAATAAATCTCCCCCAGCGCACCCACGAATTTCCGCCCTGCGTAGCTCTGAAACAGATCAGCCGGCCGCACAAGCCCCTTGTCCAGGATCTGCAAAAGAGTGGTCACTGCATCAAAGGCTTCGACCCCGAAAAATCCGGGATCGCTTCCGTATTCCCCCCGGTACATGGCGGAAAATTCATGCTTCGTATTGTAGGAAGGGTATGTATAGACAAGTCCGTTGGTGTATTCCGGCTCAGCCAGAAGTTCCGCACGTTCAATGGGCCGAGTGCCCACGAATTGCGCGGTTATTCCGATTTTTCGGGCCTGCCGGGCAATCCCGGCAGCCTCCCCCGCACTGATGAGCACCAGGATGTCTGGATCAATGGACTGTATTTCCGAAAGTTTTTCGTGGATGTCCATCTGTTGAGGATCATACACATGCGTCGCTGCAACCTGCTCAGAAAAACTGTGCCGGATGTGGGAAATCCAGCTTTTGCCCAGGTCGTTGTCCATGGCCAGTATTGCGATTTTCTCGAAGGAGGACAGATACTCAGCCAACTGCTGTTGCTCATCCGCCGCGTCCAGAGTGAACCTGACTGTATTTCCTGAATGGGTACGATTCAACGCTGCGCTGCCAATGGCGATGTGAAATATGCCTTTCTCAGCAGCAAGGGGATGGATCGCGTCAGAAGCCCAGCTGGAGCAGCTGATCACTGCCAGGGGACGATCCTCAAGTCCCGCAAGCTCATGAAATGCCTGCACAGCGCTTTCTTTGTCCGCTCCTCCATCTTTGAAGATAACATTTACAGGAACATCCGACTTTGAAAGAGCCAGATTGATGGCTCTTTGCTGCTCAAAAGCGATGTCTTCAAAGGCTGAGGAAAAAGGAAGAATGACCCCTATGACTGGTCTGTCAAATTCCGTTGCTGAATCCTGTGCAAAGGAAACACTGCTTGAAAGCGCAACTAGAATACACATCACCTTCATACCTATCATAAAAAACCGTCCAAACATTCAATTTTCCTTTTTTTCCAATTCTGAATTTGTAGGAAAGTGCCGTACAAAAACGACACAACAAGACGCCGATTCCTTTCTAGCTGACCCCACGCGAAACGAACGTCGTTCCGCGACAGAGAAGCATCGCTTCGACCATCCACGCTGGAAACACCTCCGCGTGGCCAGCGGCGCGTTTCTTGGACTTGATCAAGCTCATGTGCCGGTGCATTTCTGGCGATTCCTTGTGGGAGGTATTTTGAGGGAACGCGGAGAGGGGTCAGGTCTGCTCTTGGCTCGAAGTGTTCCTTTTTTCAGTATCGCCTCGATCATCCACCCGGGAGGAAAGACCTCCCCGTGCTCAGCGACCCGTTTCTTGGGCGTGACCAAGCTCACGTGCCGATCCTTTGGCGATTACTTGTGGCATGTGGCAGGCATTTTGGACTGCTGCTCTTCAACTTCAACAGGCGCGATTTTGCGATCCGCTGAAAGATCGTGGTTGGCAGCTCCATTTTCAAATGTCGAGTGCAAACCGGATTGCTCGTCCGACCTCTACCATCTTCATTCGGGGAAGGAATGTGATCAATGGACCGATTTTACCTTTTGAAACAGTCTGCAAGTGGTCACAATTGACCGCGCAATCCTTGGGCATACCCTCAATCGTCGAGAGAAACACTTCCGATGGAATATCGCGCACAGTAGTTGTGATAGGCGCGATAGTAACCTCCCCCAGGTACTCCAACACGCTGTCGCGCGTCAGGATGAGGACTGGCCGTTTTTTATCCGGCGCCGCGAATTTATACCAGCGTATTTCCCCGTGCTTCATCCATCCCCCCATGCCTGTTCGGCTTCCCAAACTGAAAACTCATCGCCGGCAACCGGATATTGTTCGTAACCACGTCGATGCTTTAGCTCAAGTTGCCCGTTTTTATACTTTTCCAGCGCATCCTGTAGAGCCTTTCTTGTGAAAGCGGACCGACTCGTGTGGAGTTCCCTTGCAACACGATCCACCGCCTTGACGAGATTATCATCAAGGGTCATCTGAATTGTTCGCATAACGCACCTCCTCAATGTGGATACTTATAGCTATGAGTAATCCACATCACGGACAACGTCAAGAGCAAATCGATCTGCCAAAACGACGTACCGGGAGGTTTCGAAAAACGGGAAGTTCCTGGTGGTCGAACGATTCGACCTCACGGAGCAGGACCGGTACATGGGATTTGAGGATTTTTGCGTCCTGGCGGGCCTGCCCAGCGCGAAGAAGTACCACGGGAGTTATGAACAACTGACCAAGGTGCTCCAGAACTACTGCATCCAAGAATGCCTCGGAGAATGCCTTGCCGACCTGTTCAAGATGATCGCCGTCAGCGTTGTGCTGCGCAACGGAGACGCGCACCGTAAAAATTTTTGCCTGATCTCCGACAGCCCTGAGGCAAGACGCGGAAAGCTGGCCCCCACCTTCGACATCGTGACCACCACGGCCTACCTCCCCCACGACGCCCTGGCCCTGGACGGATCAAAAAAATGGCCGGACCGGAAACGCCTGCTGCGCTTTGCCGAACATCACTGCGGCCTGCAGCGCAAGCAGGCGGACATGATCCTGGAAGAAGTCAAACACGGAGTCAGGCAAGCCCAAAAAGAACTCACGCACGGCGTCTCGCACCTTGAAGGCTTTGCCGCAGTGGGCAGGGCCATGGGGAAGGAATGGGACAAGGGCCTCGGCGACGTATGAGAGTCAAAGTCATGAGCCCGCGTCGCGACGGTCCGGAGCAGGCTTCGTTTGCCGGTTGGCCGATCATCCGTAAGCGTCTTTTCGATCATCCACCGTCAGCATGAACACGATTCCCTCGTTCTCGTCCACAGAGTATTGATAGAGAAGGCATCGTCGGAAAAGGCATGCATGGTCCGGACGCTTTCATGAAGCAAGGCGGTCAACCTTCCGCACCGATTTCTTGACCAGGAAGCAACCGGCGCTTAGGCTTAAAGCTTGTCTCATCATCAATTCAGACTCCTGGGATCGCTCCCTATGCTGGAGGCGCCATGACCGCATTGCCCGCTTTGAAACCCGACGGATTCACGTATCAGGATTATCTGGCCTGGCCGGACCAGGAACGCTGGGAGATCATTCATGGCGAGGCCTTTGCCATGACTCCCGCCCCGTCAACACGGCATCAGGTTCTGGTCGGCAATCTTTTTTTCGAGATCAAAAAATCCCTTCTTGCGGGGAAGTCGCCCTGCGCGGTCTTTACCGCCCCCACGGACGTGGTCCTGGACGAACGGACCGTGGTTCAGCCGGACCTGTTCATTGTTTGCGACAAGGCCAGGGTCACGCCCAAGTCCATCCAGGGGCCTCCGGATCTGGTCATTGAAATCGTATCCAAGGCGACAGCGTTCAAGGACACGGTGATCAAAAAACAACTGTACGAGGAATTCGGCGTGACCGAGTATCTCTTGTTTTTTCCGGACCTGGACCTGGTGGAGCGCCATGTCCTGGACAAGGGCCGCTACCTGCCCCCGGAGCGCTTCAACTGGGACGCCACCCTCGCGCTGCACGCCTTTCCAATCCAGCTTCACTTGTGGGAAATTTTTGAACGCGATTTTCCTCCGGCCAAGCCTTCTCCCGTTCAGAACTGAACGATTGAAACCAGCCTGCAAGGGAAATACCATCACAACTTCTTGCTAACCTTGAGGATGTTTGGCCGGCAGACCACCAACCACGAAGCCGTAGTCTCCAAGTATTTTCTGACCTTCGGGAGACAAGATGAACAGGGCCAGCCGCCAGGCTTCCTGCGAAGCGCCATCCAGGACGAGCAGGCCGTAGTCCGCCCCGACGGAGAGTTCCGGTCCGATGGAGACGATCTGCAAGTGCGGCAGCTCCTTCTTGGCCAGCACGGCGTTGGTGCAGTAGGTCAGGAAAACGTCCGCCTTTTGATCATCCATGACCCAGGCGTATTGATTGCGACCTTCCGGAGCCTTGGGGCTGTCCGGACCGCCGGTGAGCTGCAACGCTTTGGCCGTCAGGATTGCCGTGCTGCCGGACTTGAGCTGGTCGGCCTTGCCGAAGAGTTCGAAGGCGTAGTCCCCGGAAGGATCGGCCTTGGGCGTGGACGTGCCCACCCGCACGGCGGGATCGAGCATTACGTCCAAAAGGGTGGCCGTGGTGACGGACAGTCTCGGTTGAGCCAGGGCACACAGGTTGTTTCGAGTGAACAGGGCCACCGGCCCCTTTTGGCCCTGGCCGACCAGGTTTTGCGGGTGTGCCATATTCGCGGAAGCGAAGACGTGGGCGGCCTCGCCCTGTTCGATGCGCTGGCGCAGCAGCCCGGATGGGCCGAATTCCGTCGCGACCGAATTTCCTGTCCCGACTTCAAACGCCTTGGCCACGTCGGTCAGGGCCGCCCGCAGACTGCCGGCGGCGTACAAATTGACCTGTTCAGCCTTGACCTGCATGGGGAGGACCAGAAAGGCCGCCATGAGAAGGAACGCAAACTGTTTGTTTTTCATTGCGATAACCTCGTTTTGTAGTGGATTGTCGTTGTACGGGATGGAAAACCTGTCATCACTCTGATCATCAGGCCAGCTCTATCGCTTCCGGATCAATACGCACACGCACTTTATCCCCGACCATGACGCCGAGATGTCTGGCTTCATCCTTGCTCAGCAAGGTCCGGAGGGGAACGCCGATATCCAGAAGCACCTTGATGTTCGGACCTTCCGCGGTCATCTGCAATATTTCACCGACATGCCCTTGTTCGGACAACTCTTCTTGTGCAGCATCCAAGGGGATAAGCCTGATCAGTTGGGGTTTGATGAAGACCCGCCCCGGGCCGGAGCGCGACGTTTGCACGGGGAGGGCGATGTTGTCTCCGACAACGCAAAGCGCTCCCCGGTCTCCGTGAACAAGGTCGCAGGAAAGCAGGTTTTCGCCACCCGGTCCCGTGAGTCGTCCCTCGAACAAAAATATCTTCTCATCAGCCAGCCTCGAGGCCTCCAAACGCTTGTGCGTTGAAAAGATGATGGAAACACCCTGATCCTTGCGCAACTCCCGAATCACCCCGTCGATGACGGCCTGATTTTCCACGTCCACGCTGGCCGTGGGCTCGTCGAAGAGCATCACCTCGGGGCGACAGGCCATGGCCCGGGCAATGGCCACGCGCTGGGTCTCGCCTCCGGACAGCAGGTGGGCCGGACGCTGGGCAAAGGCGGACATGCCGACGCGCTCCAAACATTGTTCGGCGGTCTTGCGCCGCTCCCGGGCGGACACGCCGCGCATCCTGGGGCCGTATTCCACGTTCTTGAGCACCGTGGTGGAAAACATGATCGGATGCTGATCCACCAGCACCACCTTGCGGCGCAAGGCGGTCAGGGTGCTGTCCCGCCATTCCACGCGGCGGCCTTGAAAATCAACTTCCCCGTGCACCGGCGGCCGCAAAAAGGCCAGAACGTGCAGCAAGGTGGTCTTGCCCGAACCGTTGGGCCCGAGAAGGGCGTAACTGCCCCCCGCTGCAAGCTCCAGGGCGTCGATGTCCAATACTGTCCGGCCTTCAAAAACCTGCCGCAGATTGCGCAACGCGTACAAACTCACCTGCTGCCCCCGTACTTGCCCTGCACCAGTTGCAGGGCCACGTTCATGATCAGACTCACGGCCAGCAGCACAATGCCCAGGGCCACGGCCAGGACGAATTCACCTTTGTTATGCTCCAGGGCCATGGCCGTGGTCATGGTCCGGGTGAAGCCCTTGATGTTCCCGCCCAGCATCATGGCGATGCCGATTTCCGCGATGACCCGGCCGAATGCGGCGATGATCGCGGCCAGGATGCCGAACCGGGCTTCTCGGGCCACGGCCACGGCCGCTTGCAGGGCATTGGCGCCCAGGGTCAGGGCCGTGCGCCGATAGCGTTCGTCGATCCGGCTGACCGCGGCCATGGTGAAGGTGGCCACCCAGGGCAGGATCAGGATCACCTGGCCGACGATGATGGCCTTGGGTGTGTACAGCAGGCCCAGGTGGCCGAGCATCCCCCGCCGGGACAGGAAGGCGTAGACCAGCAGCCCGATAACCACCGTGGGCAGGGCCAGCATGGTGTTCAGGATCGTGATCACGGCCCGCTTGCCCCGAAACTCCTTGACCGCGATCAGAAAGCCGAGGGGCACGCCCAGAATCGAGGCGATGATCGTGGAAAAAAAGCTGACGTACAGGGAAACATAGACGATGAAGTACATCTCCGGGTCCAGGGACCAGATCATCCGGAGGGCTTCGATGATGCTTTGGGCGAGGAAATCCATAATAGAGGGAGGGGGATAGAAGTCAGAGTTCAGAAGTCAGAATTCAGGAGTCAGATGCCAGAGGAAATCACAGGAGCGGGAAACACTCCCGCCCCTGCGTGCAGGCATAACCCGTCAAGGGTGGGTTATCATGTTGGGTCGTGTTTTTCCGTCACCCTATTTGGCGTCAGGGAAAAACAGCGGTTGACCGTGGAGTTGATAGCTGCCGATGACCTGCTGGCCGCGCTCGGAGACCAACCATTGGGCGAAGGTATCGGCCAGGTCGAACTTCACATGGGGATGTTTTTCCGGATTGACCGGAATAACGCCGTAGGGATTCTTGAGCATGTCGTCGCCATCGTAGACCACCACCAGTTCAAAGGGCTCGGAGCGGCCGAGCTTGTAGTTAAGATAGGTACCCCGGTCAGACAAGACGTACCCGTCTTTTTCCTCGGCAAAAACCAGGGCCGCGCCCATGCCTTGACCGATGGAAAAATACCAGTTGCCGCCATCCAGGGGTGACTTTGCATCCGTCAGGGCCAGCCCGGTGGCTTCCCAAAGCTGCTTTTCCTGACCATGCGTGCCGCTGTCGTCGCCCCGGGACACGAAAGGAGCCTTGGCCGCGGCAATACGCTTGAAGGCTTGGGCGACGCTGGGAGCACCCTTGATGCCGACCGGATCGCTCTCCGGGCCGACGATGACGAAGTCGTTGTACATCACATAATACCGCTTCGTGCCGTAGCCGTCGGCGACAAATTTGTCTTCCCGGGCTTTGTCATGGACGAAAACAACATCCGCGTTACCGTCCATGCCGTCCTTCAGGGCCGCGCCGGTGCCCTTGGACATCACCCGCACGGTGATGCCGGTGTCCTTGAGAAACTCCGGCAACAAATAATCCAATAATCCTGAAGCCTCGGTGCTGGTGGTGGTGCTCATGGTGATCACCTTGTCCTGGGCCAGGGCCGGGAGAGCCGCCAATACAAGAGCAGCGCTCATTACAATGAAAACGATTTTCCGCATGCAAATCTCCTTTTCATATTGCGGTTAAGGACAACAATTTCTTCACACTATTGCCCGTTCTCCGAATCCCTGGGATAGATCGTCCGCCCGGCCTGGGAGATGTCGTATCCGGTCAGAGACTCGGCCTGGCGCTGAAACGTCGCGTCGTGAAGCAGCCCAAGAAACTGCTGGACTCCCTTGTCAAAAAAACGTTCCCGGGAGATCAGCAGGTCGAACCGCTCCCGGCCCAGCGGCAAAAAATCCAGCTCAAGAATCCCTGCCACGGCCCGGATGCCCGGGCCGACATCCGCTCGCCCGGCCAGAACCTCCAGCCCGATGTCCAGATGCCGATGGACCTCGTTGCCGTATCCGACCATGGTCTCCGCGGCCACGCCTGCTTTTTCCAAATGCTGGTCAAAGAGCAGGCGCGTGCCCGTGGTCAGAGGCCGGTTGACCACCCGGACTTCCTTGCGGCCCAAGTCAGCCACGGAACGGATGTTCAGGGGGTTGCCCTTGGGCAGAATCAGGCCCTGCTCCCGGAAGCAAAAATTGATCACCGCCGGAGGCGCGGACAATTCCTCTTCGGCGAACTGGAAATTGAAGTCCCCGTCCTCGGCCTGGATCAAATGGCTGGAGGCCATGTGACACAAGTTGTTGCGCAACGCCTTCAACCCGCCGAAGCTGCCCACGTTGCCGTAGACCGCGAGGTGTTTGGGAAAGGTCTTGTTGAACAGATTCAAGGTCCGTTCCAGCAACGGATCATCGCTGCCGGCCACGATCAGCAGGCCGTGATACGGGGGCAGGGGAGAGGCCGGGGAGGGAAAATTCTGAGTGGTGTTCTCGATCCATTGCTCCACAAGATGCTTGGGAAAAAGCCACTTCCCGGTGATCTTGGTTGCCGGCAGCCCCTTCTCGGCAATCAGGCCATAGACCATCTTCTCGTTCACATCGAGCAACTGGGCCACTTCCTTGGTGGACAACAAGTTCTTCACAGAATCCTCCGGTGAGACAGTGATGCGCAAGGTGTTCACGAGATACTTTCTAGGTCATTTTTCGTCAACACTTTTTTGAGAACAATAAAAATTGAACTAAAAATTACCGAAACAAACTAAAACAAACAAGTTAACCTTTCGAGGTGCCGTCCTCCGGTATCAATTCCCCATTTCTTGCTCAACCCCCGGCATGTTGCTAAACGTCACCAGATGCAACAACGCTCCACCCCTCTTCCTCCCTTTTCTCTCTTCACGTTTTCGACTGGCTCAGAACACCGCGGATCGCGATTATGACCATGGAATTCGTCCAGGAAGCACACTCGACCTATGCCCAGGGAATCGCCCGTTCGACGATCTTTCAGGGCGACTCCGGAAAACTGCTTCAGCGCCTCCCTTCCGGCTTCTTTCGATGCTGCGTGACATCGCCGCCGTATTGGGGTCTGCGGGATTATGGGGCGGAAGGACAAATCGGAGATGAGGACGATCCGGACGAGTACGTTGAGCGTCTCGTGGAAGTCTTTGAGCAGGTCCACCGCGTGCTCACCGACGACGGAACTCTGTGGCTGAACCTCGGCGACAGCTATACCAGCGGCAATCGGGGATACAGAGCGCCGGACAAGAAAAATCCCGTTCGCGCCATGTCGTATCGGGCCAGAACCCCCCATGGGCTCAAACCCAAGGACCTGATCGGCACTCCCTGGAGAACGGCTTTTGCCCTTCAAAAAGCGGGATGGTATCTGCGCAGCGACATTATCTGGGAAAAGCCGAACTGCATGCCGGAGAGCGTCAAGGACCGGCCGACACGGTCCCATGAATATGTTTTTCTTTTTTCCAAGTCCCTCAAATATTATTACGATCACCAAAGCGTCCGGGAGGAGAACGGTCGCAACCGGCGTACGGTCTGGTCCATTCCCACGGAAGCGTTCCCCGGCGCCCACTTCGCCACCTTTCCGCCCAAACTGGTCGCCCCCTGCATTCTCGCGGGGTCCCAACCAGGAGACTGGGTGCTTGATCCTTTTTTAGGCTCGGGCACCGTGGCCGTAGCCTGTCAACGACTTCAGCGAAACTACGTGGGGATCGAATTGAACCCGGAATACGTCAAGATCGCCGTGGACCGGGTTCGCGCGGAGGAATACCCGCTTTTCTCATATCTCACCAAGAGTTCGCCTAAAAATGTTCAAGATTCCAGAGCCTGACCTCCAAATCGCCTTTTTCACGCGCCTCCAGGAACTGCGCCGAACCCACCTGCGGGATGCCCTGCTGGATACGGTCGCGTCCATGGAAATCCCGCTGCTCGACGAACAACTGGCCTCCCTGGTCGCGGCAAAGGATTTGCGCACGGTGGCGGCTTGGGGGCTGCGCGGCGAGATCATCTTCGCCGTACCCGCTCTTTTGGAACGCAACCCGCTGCTCCTGGGCTACTATCGACTCCTGCTCGGCTTTTCCCAAAAGCAATTCTACGGCAATCGATACGAATTCGCACCGTTCAAAATCATGGAGGAGCATGGGCGAATTCCTGCGAACAGAACCCACGATCTGCGCGAACTTTGCGCCGCGCTTTGCGTCAGCGCCGGCCACCTGATCAACAACGTGGATCGATTATCCATTGAAAACGTGCATGAACTCACCCTGCTCACTTTGGGTCCACAGTTGCGGGGCGGTGCGTTGAATGCACTTGGCAGCAAGGCGACTCGAAAAGTGTTCGACCTGATCAGCGATCTCCTGGCGTCGGAAACCGTTGCCGAGGGTGAACGCTCGTTGGAAATTCAAAACGCTTCCGGACGATTGGTCCGGATTGAATTTGCTTCCGATCCGGACATCTGCATCAGAGAGGAACTGCCTTCCGGACGATATCGCAATCTCGTGGCTATTGAGATCAAGGGGGGACGGGACCACTCCAACATTCACAACAGGATCGGCGAAGCGGAAAAAAGCCATCAAAAAGCTCGCAAGGACGGCTATGTCGAGTGCTGGACCATGGTCGGGGTTGCTCGTCTGGATGTCGACCTAGCAAAGAGAGAATCTCCCTGCACGGACCGATTCTACCATATCGATCATTTGACCCGGCCCGACTCGGAAGAACATCTGGATTTTCGCGAAAACCTCCTCTCACGAATCGGAATCAAGGCCTGAACCGCTTCATCTTCAACCGGCCAAGTATTCTCTTCTCATTCCTTGAGTCCAATCTCAGGATCACATTCCAAATATCCACATATCCATTTATTCCAAGTTTCAAGGACGGCAATCATGACCTTTCAACGTTCCATCTACCTGACCACCATCCCCATTCCCGAAGCCGTGGCCGCGGCCAAGGAAGCCTTGGACCGCGAGCGCTTGATCCGGCGGGAAGTCATTCCGTCCCATGAGGCTTTGGGGCGGGTCACGGCGGGGCCGATTTTTTCGCGGTATTCCAGCCCGACGTTTCACAGCGCGGCCATGGACGGGGTGGCCGTGAACGCGGAAACCTCCTTTACGGCCCGTGAGGGGCGGCCCCTGGAGTTGAAGCTGGAGACGGACTACCGGCCCGTGAACACCGGCCACGCCATGCCCGAGGGGACCAACGCGGTGATCATGATCGAGCAGGTGGTCCAGGTGGACGACCGGACCATCGCCATTGAGGCTCCGACCTTTCCCTGGCAGCACGTCCGACGCATCGGCGAGGATATCGTGGCCACGGAGCTGCTCTTGCCGCAGAACCACCGGATCACGCCCTTTGACGTGGGCGCGCTGCTCAGCGCGGGAATTTGGGAGGTGGAGGTCTGGGAGCGGGTGCGCATCGCCTTCATCCCCACCGGGGACGAGGTGCTGGACTTCACCACCAGGCCGGAGCCCAGGCCCGGCCAGGTGGTGGAGAGCAATTCCCAGGTCTTCAAGGCCCTGGGTGAATCCTGGGGCTGCGTGGTCAGCAGGACGCCGCCGGTGCGGGACGAGCTGGACGCTCTGACCAAGGCCGTGGGCAAGGCACTGGAAGACGCGCACATCGTGGTCATCGGCGCGGGTTCCTCCGCCGGGACCAAGGATTTCACCCGCACGGTCATGGAAACCCATGGCCGAATCCTGGTGCACGGCATCGCTGCCATGCCCGGCAAGCCGTCGCTCCTGGGCGAGGCTGGCGGGAAACTGCTGGTGGGCGCTCCGGGGTACCCGGTCAGCGCGGTGATCTGTTTCGAGGAACTGGTCCGGCCCCTGGCCGCCTGGATGGGCCGCCACGACCCGGGCACTCGGCCCAAGGTCCAGGTGGAATTGACCCGCAAGACGCCGTCCAAGCTGGGGGTGCAGGAATTCATGCGCCTGGCCATCGGCCGAGTGGGCGCAAAATGGGTGGCCACGCCCCTGGCCCGGGGCGCGGGGATGATCACCACCCTGACCAAGGCCCAGGGCATCGCCCGGATCCCCATGCACAGCGAGGGCGTGGAGGCCGGGGCTCTGCTGGAAGCCGAACTGCTGGTCCTTGAAGCCGAGATGGAACGGACCATTGTCTGTGTGGGCAGCCACGACAACACGCTGGACCTGCTGACCAACGAACTCATGGGCCTGGCCGAGCCGTTCCGCCTGACCTCCACCCACGTGGGCAGCATGGGCGGCCTGACCGCCCTGCGCAACGGCGCGGCCCATCTGGCCGGGTGCCACCTCTTTGATCCCGAAACCGCGGACTACAACTTCCCGTTCCTGGACAAATATCTCCCCGGCCTGGACCTGCTGGTGATCAACTTGGCCATCCGCCACCAGGGGCTGATCACGGCCAAAGGCAATCCCAAGGGCATCCGGGGCGTCGAGGATCTGGCCCGGCCCGACCTGACCTTCATCAACCGTCAACGCGGCGCGGGAACGCGCATCCTCCTGGACCACCACCTCAAACAGGCCGACATCGCCCCGGACTCGGTCAAAGGCTATGACAAGGAGGAGTACACGCACATGGCCGTGGCCGTGAACGTGCTCAGCGGCGCGGCGGACTGCGGCTTGGGCATCTTCGCCGCGGCCAAGGCCCTGAACCTGGACTTCGTGCCCCTGGCCCGGGAACGCTACGACCTGCTCATCCCCAGACAATTCGCGGACGATCCGAAAATCGCCACGATCCTGAAACTGATCCGCTCAGAAGCGTTACAGGCGAAAATCCGCGATCTAGGGGGATATGATACGGATTTGACGGGCAAGGAGATGACGCCGGAGCTGGGATTGGGCTGACCCCTAAAACTCCAGGTGCCCCGGCGTACGAGGGAAGGGGATCACGTCCCGGATGTTGGTGGCGCCGGTGATCATCATCAGAAAGCGCTCGAATCCCATGCCGAAACCGGCGTGGGGCGCGGAGCCGAAGCGGCGGATGTCCAGGTACCACCAGTAGGCGTCCTTGTTCAGGCCCTGCTCGTCCATCCGGTCCGAGAGGATGTTCAGCCGCTCCTCGCGCTGGCTCCCGCCCACCAGTTCTCCTACCCGGGGGACGAGCAGGTCCATGGCCGCCACGGTGTCGCCGTCGTCGTTCAGACGCATGTAGAACGGCTTGATGGTCCGCGGGTAGTCGTAAACGATCACCGGCTGCCTGAAGTGCTCCTCGGCCAGGAAACGCTCGTGCTCGGTCTGCAAGTCCGACCCGAACAGCACCTGGAATTCAAAATCCCGCTTGCTGTCCTCCAGGATTTCAATGGCCTGGGCGTAGGATATCCGGGCAAAGGGCTTGGCCAGCAATATTTCCAGGTCGCCAAGCAGGGTCTTGTCCACGAACTTGCCGAACAGTTCCAGGTCGTCCGCGCGATGCTCCACGACGTGCCTGACCATGGCCTTGGTCAGGTCTTCGGCCAGTTGCATGTCTTCGGCCAGGTCCCCGAAGGCGAACTCCGGCTCGATCATCCAGAATTCCGCGGCATGGCGCGGAGTGTTGGAATTTTCGGCCCGAAAGGTCGGTCCGAAGGTGTAGACCTTGCCCAGGGCGCAGGCGTACAGTTCTGCCTCCAATTGACCGGAAACGGTCAGATTGGCCTGTCGTCCGAAAAAATCCTCGGCGTGGGCATCGGCTCCGGGCTTGGGCCGGTACTCCGGGGGAAGACTGGTCACCCGGAACATCTCCCCGGCTCCTTCGCAGTCCGAGCCGGTCAAAATCGGCGCATGCAGATGCCAGAAGCCCCGCCCGCGAAAAAAATCATGCACGGCAAAGGCCGCCTCGGACCGGATCCGGGCCAAGGCTCCGTACTTGTTGGTTCTGGGTCGCAGATGGGCGATGGTCCGCAGGAACTCGTCCGAATGGCGCTTTTTCTGGAGCGGATACGTTTCCTGATCCGCCATGCCGATGAGCACGACCCGCTCGGCCCGCACCTCCCAGTTCTGTCCGGAAGCCGGTGATGCAACATGCTCGCCATGAATCTCCACCGAAGCCCCGGTGTTCACGTCCTTGAACCGCTTGTCCGCCACGGCGTGGTCCACGACGACCTGCACGTTCCTCAGACAGGAGCCGTCGTTGATCTCCAAAAACGTGACTTCCTTGGTATCCCGCCTGGTGCGCGCCCAGCCTCGAACCAGAATGGAGCCCAGCGGCCCGGGGGCGCTCACGGCCTGAAAAACGGATGTTCTGTTCATGCGGCGTTCTCCATCGACATGAATTTGGTGTGAGACGTCAACTCCAAGGACAAATCTGTTCTCATCAAAAATCCAAATCGCAATCGCAATCGCAATCGAAATCGGAAAACACTGAGCACTACTCCGTGATCACGCCATCTTCTTGGATATGACGTTCGATTTCGATCACGATTTCGATTTCGATACCGATATCAGAAAGTGGGTGGATCGAGAACAAATCTGCCCTGCATCAACTCCGAAACAACATTGACCATCTTCCCTTTCCATGCAAGTGTTTCCAGCGGAAAGACACAAAAACGAAATCCCTGATCAGCTCCAAACGGACTGACCCGCCCCCCCTTCCACCCAAAGCCGGAGCGCCCCGCCATGCTGACATCGCTCGCCGTTTCCCGGTTTTCCCTGTTCGCCGAGGCCAAGCTGAGCTTCACTCCCGGTTTGAACGTCATTATCGGAGAAAACAGCACGGGCAAGAGCCATCTGCTGAAACTGGCCTATGTTGTCAGCGCCCTGCAAAGCGAGAGTTCCGAGGAAACGGCTCCGGAAATCCATTTCCACCTAGACGAACGGATCGCGGAAAAATTGGTGGCCGTGTTTCGACCGAATTTTCTGGGCGGGCTGGCCAAGAGAAATTCCGGACGGGCTTCCGGGCGGTCGCGCTGCGTGGTGCACGCCGACTTCCAAGGGCATGCCCTGCGCTTCAGTTTCGCGCCCAACAGTCGCAAAAAGGTGGTCATCGAAGCGCATACTGCCCCTAAAATCGCCAAGTCTCCGGTGATGCTCCCACCCAAGGAAGCTCTGTCCCTCTTCCCGAGCCTGGTCGGCTCCTATGAACGCCGCGAGCTGCCCATGGACGAGACCTATTACGACCTGTGCCGAAAATTCCAGGCCGGACCGTTGAAACCGTCTCAATTGCACCCGGTGGCCTCCCTGATTCAAGAACTGGAGACCATTCTGCGAGGCAAGGTTCTCTTGGAGCACGGGCGTTTTCACGTCATCACCAGCGACAAAGGCAAGCTGGAAATCGGCTTGCTGGCCGAAGGGTTGCGCAAGATCGCCCAACTGGCGTACTTGTTGCTGAACGGGACCCTGTGTCGAGGATGCACGCTGTTTTGGGATGAACCGGATAGCAATCTGAACCCCAGGTTGATCCGCAAAGTTGCCCAGGCGCTGCTGGTCACGGCCCAGGCCGGAATTCAGGTGGTCATCGCCACCCACAGTCTTTTTCTGCTCAGAGAGTTGGCCCTGCTGAACCGGTCCCATGCCGTGGAGACCCTGTACACCGGACTGGAATACAACAGTTCCGGAGTCGCCGCCCACCAGGACGAAGACATCGAGGGACTGCCCAACATCGCGGCCCTGGAAGAGGAACTGGATCAGAGCGATCGCTACCTTGAGCAGTATTTGGAAACGGACCAGGCGAAAAACCCGGAAAATGACCAGGAACCTCCGAGCGCGCATCCAAAGAAGGCGCTCCGATGACCGAATACGTCGAGGGGGAACTGCTCTTCCGCTTTGCCCGTGACCTCACGGTCTGCAAGTACGACGACACCAAGTTCTACCGAAGCACCATGCTCCGGGTGGAAGGGACCAAGGCCGTGGACTTCCTGGCTGTTCGCCCGGGCACCGGCTCGCCCGGCGACCTGTTGCTCATTGAGGTCAAGGACCTCAGCGGGCATGAGTCCCGCAACCGCCAGCGCCTGCTCTCCGGCCGGCTGGTTTCGGAAGTGGTTCAGAAAGTCCGGGACAGCCTCTCCGGCCTCATCGCGGCCCGGCGCTGGGACGTCCCGGAATTGCGACCCTTTGCACGCGCCCTCTTTCACAAGGACCCCTCGCCGCGCATCCAGGTGATCCTCTTTTTGGAGGAACGCAAGAGCGCGTCGCAGCTTTTCCCCTATAAACGCAGACTCGCGGACCAAATTCAGCTTCTCAACAACAAGCTACGCCCGTTTCGGGCCGAGGGGAAAATATTCAACAGCAAGACCCTGCCCGGCAGTTACGGGATGAAGGCCGCACGCCTCGCACAACCATCAAGCCACTGAAATGCACTGGAAATTATTTCGAAAAAACAGCCGGTTCCCCACCACCCCACCCTCTTTTTCAGTGTCTGAACTCGCGCAATGAGCCTTTGCCTTGACAATAAGAGCTTTGCGGTTGTAATAATTTTCACGAAGCATATTTCCAAGAGCTTCAATCCGTTCATTGGATTCATTTTGCGGACTCAATCTGCGCATAAGGGGGCTGTCGTGGTCGCATTCTCCCGACGAAAATTCGGTAGAATGCGCAGGCCGATTCCCCTTCTGTTTTGTTTGATGAACCCCCCTAAACCCTTCGAGGAGGCAGAACAATGGCGAAACACAAGACCCCGTTGTTGGACGAGCTGGAAAAAGGACCATGGCCCAGCTTTGTTTCCGACATCAAGCGGGAAGCGGAGTCCAGGGCGAAGAACGAAAAAGGTGTTGAGTACCAGATCCCGGTGGACGTCTGTGACGACCTGTTGGGCGTGCTGGAACTCTCCTACAACGACGGCGAGACCCACTGGAAGCACGGCGGCATCGTCGGCGTTTTCGGTTACGGCGGCGGCGTCATCGGCCGCTACTGCGACGCCCCCGAACAGTTCCCCGGCGTCGCGCACTTTCACACCGTCCGCGTCAACCAGCCTTCGGGTCTGTACTACACCACGGACTTCCTGAATAAGCTCTGCGACCTTTGGGAATTCCGCGGCAGCGGTCTGACCAACATGCACGGCTCCACCGGCGACATCGTCTGGCTGGGCACCACCACCCCGCAGTTGGAAGAAATCTTCTACGAACTGACCCACAAGCTGGACACCGACCTGGGCGGCTCCGGCTCCAACCTGCGCACCCCGGCCTGCTGTCTGGGCAAATCCCGTTGCGAGTACGCCTGCATCGACGCGCAGGATCTCTGCCACGACCTGACCAACGAGTACCAGGACTTCCTGCACCGTCCGGCCTTCCCCTACAAATTCAAGTTCAAGATGGACGGCTGTCCCAACGGCTGCGTGGCCTCCATTGCCCGCTCCGACCTGTCCTTTATCGGCCTGTGGAAGGACAACATCCGCATTGATCAGAAAGCGGTCAAGGCCTACATCGGCGGCGAGATTCCCCCGAACGGCGGCGCCCACTCCGGCCGCGACTGGGGCAAGTTCGACATCCAGAAGGAGATCATCGACCTCTGCCCGACCAAGTGTATGTGGATGGAAGGCGACACCCTGAAAATCAACGACAAAGAGTGCAACCACTGCATGCACTGCATCAACGCCATGCCGCGCGCCCTGCGCATCGGCGAGGACACCGGCTGCGCCATGCTCCTGGGCGCCAAGGCCCCGATCCTGGACGGTGCCCAGATGGGCACCCTGGTCGTTCCCTTCATCAAGTGCGAAGCCCCCTACACCGAGATCAAGGACCTGATCGAGAAGCTGTTCGAGTTCTGGATGGAAGAAGGCAAGAACCGTGAGCGCATCGGTGAAACCATGAAGCGCGTCGGCCTGTACAAGATCCTGCAGGTTCTGGAAGTCGAGGTCGATGCTCGCGTGGTTCAGGAGCCGCGGACCAACCCGTACATCTTCTGGAAGGAAGAAGAAGTGCCCGGCGGTTGGGACCGGCAGATCGCAGACTACAGAAGCCGACACAAAATGTAACGAGCCCAGGAGGTAACAAAAATGGCATTCATTTCCTCAGGATATGATCCGAAACAGCCGATGAAGGACCGGATCACGGATATCGGCCCCAAGCACTACCAAGAGTTCCTGCCGCCGGTTCTGAAAAAGAACTACGGCAAATGGCTGTACCATGAGATTCTGGAGCCCGGCATTCTGATGCACAAGGCCGAGAGCGGCGACGAAGTGTACACCATTCGCGTCGGCTCCCCGCGCCTGATGGGCGTACAAACCATCAGGGAAATGTGTGAAATCGCCGACAAGCATTGCGGTGGACACCTGCGCTGGACAACGAGAAACAATGTCGAGTTCATGGTGGACAGCAAGGACAAGGTCGCCCCGCTGAAGGAAGACCTGCTCAGCCGCAAGCATGACGGCGGCAGCTTCAAGTTCCCCATCGGCGGCACCGGCGCGGGCATGACCAACATCATCCACACCCAGGGCTGGGTGCATTGCCACACCGCGGCCACGGACGCTTCCGGAACGGTCAAGGCCGTGATGGACGACCTGTTCGAGGAGTTCACCCATATGCGCCTGCCCGCGCAGCTGCGCGTCTCCATGGCCTGCTGCGTGAACATGTGCGGCGCGGTGCACTGCTCGGACATCGGCTTCGTCGGCTACCACCGCAAGCCTCCGATCATCGACCACAACGTCCTGGACCAGATCTGCGAAGTGCCTTTGGCCGTGGCCGCCTGCCCCACCGCCGCCATCCGCCCGACCAAGGTCGACATGCCTGACGGCACCAAGGTCAACTCCGTGGCCATCAAAAACGAACGCTGCATGTTCTGCGGCAACTGCTACACCATGTGTCCGGCCCTGCCCTTGTCCGACGGCAAAGGCGGCGACGGCCTGATCATCATGGTCGGCGGCAAGGTGTCCAACCGGATCAGCAACCCGAAGTTCTCCAAGGTCGTCGTGGACTTCGTGCCCAACGAGCCGCCCCGCTGGCCCACGCTGGTCAAGAAAGTCCGCCAGATCGTGGATGCCTACTCCAAGGGCGCCCACAAGTACGAGCGTCTGGGCGAATGGGCCGAGCGAATCGGCTGGGAGCGCTTCTTCGAAGTTTGCGACCTGGAGTTCACCTGGCACTTGATCGACGACTTCCGCGATCCCGCCTACGAGACCTGGCGTCAGACCACGAACTTCAAGTTCTAAACCAACCCGCAATCACCGCCTGGGGGCATCCCGCCCCCAGGCCGGTTTATAAACCGAGGAGAATCTCATGGATGACGCAGCGGCAAAACAAGCCATAATCGACGGCATGAAGGCCAAAAGCAAAAGCAAGTCCAAATTCTATTTCAAGGACTTGACCGCCATGGTTCCGGAAATCAAAACCCTGCACGCCAAAAAAATTCTGGGCCAGATGGTCAACGAAGAAATTCTGGAATACTGGTCCAGCGGCAGCACCACCTTTTACGGCCTCAAGGGTGCCGGCAAGCAGCAGGCCGGCGAAGGCGAATAGATCGACATTTCCGCGGGGGTTCCCAAAATATTTCGTCATGCCCGCTACTTCGTGATGAAAGGTTTCGGTGGCCAACTCACTGAGCTGATCGCGACAGTCGGCGACAAAGCATGCGTTCTCGCATCGTGAAATACAGAACAGAACTATTTTGGGACGCCCCCAGTACTGATTGCACTTCCCCCTTTTTGCTCCAAACCTTTCCTTTTTGCCTCGCATCCATCCCGTGGACACCCCTCCTCGCCTTATTCTGGCCGGTCTCAGTGGTGGAGCGGGTAAAACCATCCTTTCATTAGGCCTGTGTCGCGCCCTGACCGATCTCGGCTTGCGGGTCCAACCCTTTAAAAAAGGGCCGGACTACATTGATGCCGCCTGGCTCGGCTTGGCGGCTCGGCGGGAGACCTCCAATCTCGACCCGTTCATGATGCCCGGCGATTCGCTGGTACGGCTTTTCCTGCGGGAGTCCGCAACGGCCGACATGGCTTTAATCGAGGGCAACAGGGGGCTGTTCGACGGCAAGGACACCAGCGGTTCCTGTTCCACCGCGGAATTGGCCAGGCTGCTCCAAACGCCGGTGGTGCTGATCATCAACTGCACCAAGATGACCCGTACCGTGGCGGCCCTGGTCCTGGGCTGCCGGACCTTTGAGCCGAACCTGCGTCTGGCCGGGGTCATTCTCAATCGCACCGCCGGACCGCGCCACAAGACCATTCTCCGTCAATGCATCGAGCAGTACACGGATGTCCCGGTGGTCGGGATTCTTCCGAAGATCAAACCGGATCCCATCCCGGAACGTCACATGGGCCTTGTTTCGGACCAGGAATGCGCCGAGGCGGAAACCACCCTGCGCAACCTCGCCGCCATCGCCCGTGACTGCCTGGACATCGAGGCCATTCGCGCAATCGCCGCCAGCGCATCCGCCGTGCCTTTGCCTGATGCCCCAACAGGCAGTTCTCGTGGATGTTGCTTTACAACCGGTAACGACGCAGAAGGTGGTACTGAACCCCAAACCGGGGAGCACGAATCGCATCCGCCAAAAGAGACTGCGGAATCAGCTCTGCAGCCTCCTCGGCAAGGGAAAGCGAAGCTTGCCCCGCTCCAGGGACATACCGTGCGCATCGGAGTAGTCCGGGACGCGGCGCTCTGGTTTTATTACCGGGAGAATTTAGAGGAATTGCGACGCAATGGCGCGGAACTGGTGGAACTCAGTCTGCTCACGCCAGCGCCGTGGCCGGTAATTCACGGACTCTATCTAGGGGGCGGTTTTCCGGAAACCCAGGCCGAACAGCTGGCCCAAAACGAGGCCACGAGGGCCTTGGTCTTCCGGCTCGCTGGGCAAGGGCTGCCCATCTACGCGGAATGCGGCGGGTTCATGTACTTGGGGCAAAGCCTGATCTGCCGGGAAATCGTCTATCCCATGGCCGGGGTTTTTCCGGTCCAGACCATGCTTTGCGCCAAGCCCCAGGGGCATGGCTACACCGTGGCCAAGGTGATCCATCCCAACCCCTTTCATGCAGTAGGGCTGGAATTCACCGGCCATGAATTTCATTACTCCAAGTGCGTCACCCCGTTGCCGCCGGACGTGTCTTTTAGCTTGGAAATGCAGCGGGGAAGCGGCATCGACCAAAACCGGGACGGGCTGGTTTTCCGCAACACCTTTGCCTGCTACACCCACCTTCACGCCCTGGGAGTGCCGACCTGGGCCGTGAACTTCGTCGCGGCGGCGCGACGGTACCGGGAAAACGGACCCGAGAGCGATCAAACGTAGCCCGGCTGGAAATCAAGCTTCGACCTTGTTCAAGGCTTCCCGGGCAAGGTCGTTGACGCCGTATTCCCGCAACTGCTCATTGCGGTACAACACGACGACATGGTGGTCGTCGACAAGAAGACGCACGGCGGACGCGACTTCTGGCCCGTTTCCCACCGAACCCAGCCCCCATAGCCCCAGAGCCCGTTTTCCCGCGTCTTCATCCCTCAATAGCTCAAGAAACGTCGCGCGGCCCCGCTGAACCAAATCCGGCTGCTTTTCGGCCAATCTGGCCATGCCCCAGTAGACTCCGCGCCGCAGCGGCTCGTGGTCGAGATAGTTGCCGTCGCCGGACGTCGGTTCCTGGGCGTAGGAAATCAGGATCCGGTTGAACTCCACGGCCAGCCGGGGACACCGGGCCATGCTCTCGCCCATGGACTCCGGCGCTCCCCAGCCAATGGCTCCGGACTCTTCATTCAAATTCCACATCAATCGGCGCATGACTACCCGCGCCGACTCCAAGTCCTGCTCCGCCAGCCTGGCCACCGTCACCCCGAAAGCCGATACGGCCCGCCACTTCAAGAGCGGTTCCGGGGCCAGGAGCAGAGAAAAAAGCGGTCCCAAAACCTTGCGGGGCGGTTGCTCGAGATAAGGCTCCAGCCGTTCCCGCCAGTCGTTCAGCGGCAGGAATATTGAAAAATCCCGTTTCATGGACTTGAAATGCGCCATCAGGATCTCCCTGTCCCCCATCGGAAATGAACGCTCTTTTCGAACCCCGCCTCCAAAGTTCAGGAACGGTGCTCTTCGAGCCGGGCCCGGAACTCAGGAACCACCTCAAAGCCATATTCCAGGGCCTTGTCCATGTTTTCCAGCGCCAGATCGAATTTTCCCTGGTCAAAATAGCAAAGGGAAAGATTATTGTAGGCAGGGGCGAACCGAGGCTCGACCTTCAACGCCCGCTCACAATGGTCAATGCACTTTTCCAGATCGCCCAGGGCATAATAGGCACTGGCCAGGGTCGTATGCGCCTGGATGAATCGTGGTTGCAGCAAAAGGGCCTGCTTCAGCGGTTCCAGCGCCTTTTCCGGCTCGCCGTTCTGGAGATGCACAAAGCCGATATTACCGTACGGTACAGGAAACTTGGGACGCACTTCCAGGGCTTTTTGGTTGAAATACAGGCAGCCCTCCAGATCGTTCTGGTACATCCGGATACCGCCCAGTTGCACGTATGCTTCGGCCAAAGTGGGCGAGGACTCCACCGCGGCGAAGAATTCCTCTTCAGCTTCCTTCCATTTGCGTTGAGATAGGTAGGCAACGCCCAGATTGTAGTGCGAGTTGCCGCAATCGTCGTTCTGGGCAAGCTGGTCTTTTTTTTCCTTGATAAAATCGTCGATGTTCGAGGACGCGGTCATGATCGCTCCAATTGGTTGCGGGACATCAGTCCGTTGAAAAACTCACAATTGCCGTGACGTCTGAACCGGGGATGGTTCAGTCGCGGCGAAACGTCCGTTGTTCCAAAACGTCTTCATGGGGCTGCGGCTGCCCCTGATACCAACGGCAAAACTCGTACATGGCCAGATAGCGCTCATCATTGTCCATCAGTCCCATGCACATGTCCAACACGGCTTTGGCATACGTGTTGGAATAATGCTCTTCCTTACGTTGCTGCAAAAAGCCCATGGCCATGGCCCGAGCGGTCTTGTCCGTGGTGAATTTGCGCAGATCCAGCGGATCGTTGGGCTTCTGAAACGGGTCCCACTTGTCGTACCCGAGCTTGGCGACATAGGTTTTGGCCCGAGGAGAAAGGCTCTCGTAAATGGCCCGTTTCTGCTCTTGCTGTTCGTCTATTTCCGACATGGCTCGCAGCTCCCGGGATCACACTCGTTCGGACCACACGAGCAACCGTCCTTTTTGGCCGGACCGCAACCCCCCGTCGAACTCCCTGATGGCGAACATCCGGATGACGAACACCCGGAGGAGGAGCACCCGGAGGACTTTTGCAGCCCCAAGTACTCGTCGTCGTATACCGTGAGCAGAGCCATGGACGGAGGGACGAGCATATCGGCCATCTGATTGTACTTCGTATTTAAGGAAGCCACCAACTCCATGCTCAGCGCGGCCAGTGCCCGGTGGATCTTGTCCACATGGACCGTGGGATACGGAGCGCCGGGTGAAAACTTGGAAAGCGCGCACGTCCTGGCCTTGCCGCCGACTTCCTGCGGAATGCCGTACAGTCTGCAGGTAATGGGCCGGAATGCGTAAAGGTCGCAACGATCCTGGGAATTGAGCAGCGGACAACGAACTCGTTCGCGGGCCATGTCTTCCAAAATGGCATCCGTATCTTCACCGGAGCGCTGCCGCTTGTGGGCCTGAAATTTCAATTTATAGGCCGTGCGATCCGCCTGGTCGGCCTTGGTCAGAATCTGGTCCTTGGTTTCCTTGGGCAAAACACCATGAAAATGGTGATTCAAGTACAAGGCTTCAATCAAGGGCAAGTCGAAAACGGCGTGGCAACAGTCACTGCATCCCGTCGTGCAGGTCACGCAGTCCGGATGCTGGTCCTTGACCGTGCTGAAAACCTTGTCCACATCCTTCAAAAGTTGTTCGTATTTCGTGAAAAATGGTGAAAAATCAGATGGCATGCCGTACTCCTAAAACGCCAAAAGGAGGGCGACCCTCCTTTTGGCAAAAACGAATGACAGTTATGAAAAAAAGTCGGCGTCTAGACTTCCTCGACCGTGAGGGCGTTGGATTCACAGACCTCGATGCATGATTCACAGCCCAGGCATTCTTCTTCATTCACGGCAACGGCCTTGCCGTCCTGAAGTTCATAGACTTCAACAGGGCAAACATCGACACACTCGCCGTCGCCGGTACACTTGTCGACATCAACAGTAATCTTCCAACCCATTTTCTACCTCCAGTTTGAATGAAATCTGCTCGGGATCAATTCCGCGAGCAGGTTGTTGTGCTTCGGCGTCGCACTCCCGACGCCACGGGCGAGGTCGTCCCGTATCCGGACGAAAAGCGCCCCATCCTCAAAAGACAACCAAAATAACGCGCTGGTCGTGGTCCTGGCGCTGGAAATCCGAGCTCTCGGCACGCCCATTGCCCTTCAGGAAAGCCGAACGACCAGATATTCTTGAGACGTTTGGGCTGTTATGTCAAGAGCGTGAAGGGCGAATTTGAATAGGAATATTTTACAGTTTCGCGTATGGGACCAACGGTGTTTCTCACCAATCTCGGCCGTGGTTTCAAGCATTGAATTTCCCGGGCCGTCGGCCCAAAGAAAAGCCCGCCGCGGTTCAGGTATCGCGGCGGGCTTGCAGGTTTGGATTCGAGAATGCGTCCGATAGCGCCTACGACGCGGATTCCCTCTGCACCGCAAGGGCCACCTTGTACAGGACGGTCAGGATCAACAGACCCACGGCATACACGCCCACGGAGATGAACACCTCGGGAATCGTCGGCCAGTACTCCGTATGCACCTTGAAGGGGTTGGGAATGAACCCGCCGATGACCAGGGTCAGGCCCTTGTCGATCCAGCCGGCGACGAACACCATGATCAGGGCGATGGTCATGGTCACCGGATTGTTCCGGGTACTGGGGATGACCAGCAAGGCGAGGGACACGACGCCCAAGAACACGAAGTTCCACATCCAGGGCATCAGCTGTTCTCCACCGTATCCTCCGAACATGTAGTCAAAGGCGGCCATCTTTGCGGGGTACTGGCTGTAGTAGGCGGAAAAGATCTTCAACAGCACCATGAACAGATTGATGGCCCAGGCATAGGTGATGATCTTGGTCATGGTCTGAATCGCTTCCTTGGGGATCTTCAGATCCGAAACCTTTTGCACGATCATCAGAATCAACAGCAGCAGGGCGGGACCGGCCGCGAAGGCGCCGGACAGGAAGCTGGCCGCCAGCAGCGAGTCATGCCAGAAGTACCGTCCGGGAAGACCGGCGTACAGGAACGCCGTGACCGTATGGATGCTCACGGCCCAGGGAATGGACACGTAAATCAGGACCTTGACCCAGGAAGCCGGGCGAACGCCTTTCTTGACGGCGTGCAGCACCGACCAGCCGATGATGATGTTCAGGAAGAGATATCCGTTCAAGACCACCATGTCCCAGAACAGAACCGAATTGGGAGTAGGGTAGAGGATGACGTTCATCAGGCGTTGCGGTTGACCCAGGTCGACCACGACGAACAGCAGACAGACGACCACCGCGGAGACGGCCAGAAATTCGCCGAAAATGACCAGCTTTCCGAAGGCTTTATGGTCGTGCAGGTAATAGGGCAGGACCAGCATGACCGCCGAGGCGGCGATGCCGACCATGTAGGTCAGCTGTCCGATGTACAGCCCCCAGGAGACGTCCCGGTTCAGACCGGTGACGCCCAGGCCCTGCTGCAACTGATAAACGTAAAAGACGAAACCGATGCCGATGACGACGAGGAGCGAGGCGATCCACCCCCAGTACGCCTTGTTTCCCTGTAGCGCTTTTTCCAACATATTTGCTCACCTCATATCAGATAGAAGACGTGGGGGTCGGTCCCCAGGGAAGGCTTGCGACGCAGGCTGTACCGTTCTCGCAACACCCGGCGCACTTCGGAGTCCTCGTTGGCCAGGTCGCCGAAAATCAGCGCCCCTTCCGAGGCCTCGACGCAAGCCGGAAGCTGCCCTTTGGCCAACCGGTCCTCACAGAACGTGCATTTCTCCACGACGCCTTTCATCCGGGTGGGGTAATAGGGATCGATGTTTTCGATAAACGGCCGCGGATCCCAGAAATTGAAGCTGCGCGCGCCGTAGGGACAGCCGGCCATGCAGTACCGGCAACCGATGCAGCGGTGCATGTCCATCATCACGATGCCGTCGTCGCGTTTGAACGTGGCCTTGGTCGGGCAGACCCGCACGCAGGGCGGATTGTCGCAATGGTTGCACAGCGCCATAAAAGGCTGATTTTTAATCCTTTCCGGAACCAAAGCGTGCTGTTGGTCCGGGAAGACGTGCTTGAAACTGTCTGTCCACAGCCACTTGATTTCCTGATCGCCGGGAATATGCGGCACGTTATGCAAAACGTGACAGGCATCTATGCACTTCTGGTACACCTGGGCCGTGGTGAATTTTTCCGTGTCGATGAGCATGGCCCAGCGTTTGGCGGTCAGGGCCTCGGGATACTCACCGACCTTGGGAGCCCCGGAGGCCTCTAACGCCCCCGGCGCCAGCAGTTCCATCGCCGCGTGTCCGGCCACGCCGGCCAAAGTCGTCAGCCCGGCGGCCTTCAGAAAGGTTCTTCGATTTATGGCCATGGCTTATTCCTCCCCTATTGACGGTACGACGTGGCAATCCCAGCAGTGCGGGGCAATGGCCAAGGCATCGTGACATCGATCGCAGAACGTATCCTTGTTGGCATGGCACTGGCTCGACAGGCAGGTCTTGGTCAGGCTCATGTCGAAGCGTTTTCCGGTTTCACTGCTATACAGGCGCAGATTGTCCCGAACCGCCAGGTCCCGCCAATCGTCCAGCAGGATCATGTGGTTGGCGCGCATCCAGTCTCCGGACTCGACGCACTCTTCCTCAGTCTCGGGAAAGACCAGTTCCGGGGCTTCGAAAGCCGCCCGGCCGATGTTCGACCAGAACGGAAACGTCACCAGCCCGAGAAAAATAACCAGTCCAGGTATGATTTTACCGGCGTTGTACATTATTCATCCCCCTCCAAGCCTGGAATGTCCTCGCCGCGCAGATCGGTGGGCCGATCGTGCTCTCCTTCCATGACCAGCGCATTGGCCACCAGTTCCGTCAATCCGGAGACCGAAACCTCGGGCGCCCAGTAGTCCATCAACGGAGGCAGGATGGCCCGGTCCAACGCGCAGACGTTCACCAAAAGATTCACGCCATGCTTTTCCTGTACATGCTTGACCGCGAACGCCCGGGGCATGCCGCCCATCATCCGCAGGTATTCGAACTCCCCGGCGTTCAAGCCGGTACCGCCGCCGCAGCAGAAGGTCTGCTCGCGAATGGTGTTTTCCGGCATTTCGAAGAAGTTGTTGCACACGCTCTTGAGCACGTAGCGCGGTTCCTCGAACATGCCCATGCCGCGGGACACGTTACAGGAGTCGTGCCAGGTGGTCCGCCGGTAGTCGTTGCGCTTCGGGTTCAGCTTGAGCTTGCCGTGCCGGATCAGGTCGGCCATGAACTCCACGATGTGGATCATCTTCGTGGACTTGGCGTTGTCGAACACGGTCCCGGTGATGGGCGACTTGGGAACTTCGAGAAAGTCCGCCGGTCCGTTCATGGTGTCCATGTACTGGTGCAGAACGCGCCACATATGACCGCACTCGCCGCCCAGGATCCATTTTACGCCAAGACGCTTGGCTTCGGCGTACATTTTGGAGTTGAGCCGCTTCATGGTTTCCTGGCTGGTGAACAACCCGAAGTTGCCGCCCTCCGAGGCGTAGGTGCTGATGGTGTAGTCCAGGCCGATGTGCTCGAAGAGCATCAGATAGCCCATGTAGGTGAAAATGCCGGGATCGGCGAAAACGTCCCCGGAAGGAGCGATGAACAGCACCTCCGCGCCCTTGCGGTTGAACGTGGGATTCAGGCGAACGCCGACGTATTCCTCGATGTCGTCCACCAGGAAGTCGATGTTGCCCTTGAAGGTGTGCGGCTCCAGGCCCAGATGGTTCCCGGTACGATAGCAGTTGGCCGCCGCGCCGAGGATCCAGTCAATGTTCACGCCGATCAGGTTGAGCAGTTCCCGGACGACGATGGTGATTTCCGCGGTGTCGATGCCGTAGGGACAGTACAGGGAGCAGCGCCGACATTCCGTACACTGGTGAAAGTAGTAGAACCACTCCTTGATCACGTCCTCGGTCAACTCGCGCCCGCCGGCGAAGGTACCCAGCATGCGCCCCACCGCGGTGAAGTCCTTGCGGTAGATGGATCGGAGCAGTTCGGCCCGCAACACGGGCATGTTCTTGGGGTCGCCGCTGCCGATGAAGAAGTGGCATTTGTCGGCGCAGGCTCCGCAACGGACGCAGATGTCCAGAAACACTTTCAGGGAGCGATACTTTTCCAGACGCTCCTTAAGACCTTCGTGAATGATCTCTTTCCAGTTGGGAGGCAGCTTCCAATCCTCGTCCGTGGGGTTCCATTCTCGGGGGTTGGGCAATCCGAGCGTCTCCAGACTACTCGCCTTCCCCGGGTACCCCCACGTCCCGGGAACGAGGTCCACCCGGGGATCCATCCAATCTTTCTTGGGGGGAATATGCGATACCCGGAGCAATTCTTCTGGCTTTGGCGCTTGTGACATAACGACTCCTTATCTTGATTACCTATTGCTTGCCGTCAGCTGCTGGGAAGCGGCTTTAGGCCTGCTTTTCCACGGGGAGGTCCGCCTCGATCATCTTTTCCCGGAAATCATCCTCGTAATGCTCGTAGGTATGAACCTTCACCGGGGCGTTCCAGGGGTTGACGTGGCGAACCATCCGGCTGTCGTTGGGCAGGTTGCGGGTCGGGCTGAGAAACACGCCGCCCAGGTGCATCAGCTTGCTGAAGGGAAAATAGGCCAGCAACACGCTGAACAAAAAGAGGTGAATGAAGAACATCACGCCGATCCCTTCCGGTATCGTGGGGGTAAAGGTGGCCAAGCCCATGGCCAGGACCTTCACGCTCATCAAGTCGACCTTGAAGATGGCGAAGTAGCGCATCATGATGCCGGAAAGGGCGATCCCCAGGATCAGGAACAGCGGAAAGTAGTCGGCGGGCAGGGAAATGTAGCGAAGCTGCGGGCTCGCCAATCGCCGAACCAGAAGAAACAGCAGCGCGGCGACCAGGATGACGTCCGTCTGGTAAATCACCGGGGAGCCGATCTGCAACATGCCGTCAATGCTCTCCAGGGCCTGCACGAAATACGGCACGGGCTCGGTGAAGAAGCGCAGGTGTCGGATCACGATGGTCAGAAAGGTGTAGTGAAAAAGAATGCCGCCCAGCCAGAGCCACTTGTTGGACCCGTAGGCCAGTTTGCCCTCGGTGATTTCAGCCTTGGTGTTGCGGAACAAGGACCGAAACAGCAGGACTTCCATGGCCATCCGGCCCACGACGCCCCAAGTGGTGTAGGGGCTGTCGATTTTGGACGGCTTGATCCAGTCCAGGCTTTTTTGTTGTCCGGCGGTTGTGGGGATGCGGAACGGCACCGGCGACTTGGCCCATCCCAACACCCGCATGGTGAAGCCGATCAGAAAGACCAGAATCGCCGCATACGGGACCACGATGCCGAAAATGGCCTGTAAACCGAGCAACCCGGCTCCCAGGTAGACAAAAAGGGACATTCCCAAGACGAGTAACAAAGAGTACCACACTGCCATTTCCCTACCTCGCTTTGCTGTTGATGCTCCAGTGGTTGCGTTGAATGGTCGTCCACCCCGTCAGGCAAGACGGGTTTCCTCACTCATCAGGTTGGCCCGCTTCAAAAGCTGGGTATGCCGGTTGATGAACTCGCTGTTTTTGATGTCGGACAACGTCTGGCGGCATTGAGCGTAGACGTCGAAGGCCACCAACAAAACGCCGTCGACCCGCTCCTCAAAGGCCGCGAGCTGCTTTTCCAGGCCCTTGGACTGAATCTCCGAGCCAAGCTCGTCGCGGATGATTTTTTTGACGAAGAGCAAAAAGGCCAGGGAGTTGGAAGGAGCGAACCCCTGAACGGCCCGGATGCGGACCATGCTGTCCAACATTGGACGGATCTGTTGGACATCCAGTCCGGTCAGCATGGCGTCCAAAATCTCGGACAGCCCCTTGCTCATGGCGTGGCCCACGGGATTGAGAAACTGATCATTTTCCTTGGAATAGAAGCGGGCGCTTTCGGAAGGATAGGTATGCAGGGTCGCAGCCGTCCAACGCTCGACCAGCATGCTTCGATTTTCCTTGAGAAGTTCAATTATGTCGTTGGTCATGGATTCGGCCGGAGTGTCGGTATCAGGTTAATGAAAAAAAGCGCATGCTCACGCGAAAACTTCTTGATATTCGACCGAGGCGAGCTTTGTTCAAGGATTGAGAACGTTCTAAGACGCCCTGCCCGAAGTAAGCCCGCCCAGGCCATTGAAAAACCAAAAAGAACGGGAGACGATCCCCCGTGCCATGGTTGAGTAATACTTTTTTTGAACAAAAACGCTGTTGTCCGTGTATTCTCGATTCAGAAAGCGAGTATCTGATTGAGAAATTTGTGTCAAGGTGCCCTGCGTGACAATATCGTCTCACATGGAGCCCAAGCCGCCGACCTCAAAGGGAGTGGTGAAACGAATTCAAGTTGGTTTGCCATTCGAGGCGCTTTGCTTCATAGTGCGGCTCATTTCTTGCCATTACACCAATCTGTGTCCGGCGTGTTCGGCGAAAATCCTTTCCCCGAACACGTTGCGACTCCGGAGGACACCATGAGCGACACGCAAATAAGTATGCATATGGAAGACGATATTTCCACCGCCATTCCCAACCTGGGACCGGCCAAGGTCCGCTCCCGCATGGAGTGCGCCCTGTTCATCAATGAAGACCAGCGGGTTCAGCTTTTCGTAACCAACGAAGAGGGCGAGACCGGCACCAACGGCACGAAGACTTACGATTTCGAGCCCGCCGGCCCCCGGGGCAACCTCTACTTCGACCCCCCGAAGACCAAATGCGCCATCGTCACCTGCGGCGGCCTTTGCCCGGGCATCAACGACGTCATCCGCGCCCTGGTCATGACCGCCCACCACAGCTACGGCGTGGCCTCCACCCTGGGCATTCGCTACGGTTTGCAGGGCTTCATCCCGTCTTACGGCCACCAGTTGGTGGAACTCACTCCGGACAAGGTCGCCAGTATCCATGAGTTCGGGGGAACCATTCTTTCCTCCTCCCGCGGCCCCCAGTCGCCGGAGGAAATCGTCGACGCCCTGGAGCGGATGAACGTCAGCGTCCTTTTTCTGATCGGCGGCGACGGGACCATGCAGGCCACCCTGGTAATCCAGGAGGAAGTCGCCAAACGCGGGCTTAAGCTCTCCGTGATCGGCATTCCCAAGACAATAGACAACGACATCAACTTCGTCCCCCGTTCCTTCGGCTTCGACACCGCCGTGGAAAAGGCCACTGAATCCATTCGTTGCGCCCACACCGAGGCCCTGGGAGCTCCCAACGGCATCGGCATGGTCAAGCTGATGGGCCGGGAGTCCGGGTTCATCGCGGCCCAGGCCACGCTGGCCCTGAAAGACGTCAACTTCGTTCTGATCCCGGAGGACTCCTTCGAAATCCACGGCCCCAACGGCTTTTTACAGGCCCTGGACGACCGCATCCGTCGCCGCGGGCACGCCGTGGTGGTGGTTGCCGAAGGGGCGGGACAGGACCTCCTGGCCGCTTCCAGCCAGACCGACGCCTCGGGCAACCCTGTATTGCGGGACATCTGCGGTCTGTTACGACGAGAAATCGACTCCTACTTCAAATCCAAGGACATGGATTACACCCTGAAGTTCATCGATCCCAGCTACATCATCCGCTCGGTCCCGGCCAATGCCAACGACCGGGTTTATTGCGGATTCCTGGGCCAGAACGCCGTGCATGCGGCCATGGCCGGCAAAACCGGGATGGTGGTCAGCAAACTGCACGGCCATTACATCCATCTGCCGCTCAGCCTGGTGGCTGGAAAGCGCAAGAAGATCAACACGGTCAGCAACTACTGGCAGGCCGTGCTCCAATCCACCGGTCAACCTGTACACATGAAAACGCCCCCGACGGACTATCCTCAGGGCGCGACTTGCAAACTGGACTTCCAGTCATGAACCAGCCCACTTCACTCCCCAACGCATCGTCCGCGACCAGCCTGCTCCAAGACTGCGTCCAGGCCGTCACTCCCCTGGACCGCTCTGCGACATCCGCCATCCAGGCCCGGCTGGACGACCTGACCAAACCCCAGGGCAGTCTGGGTCGGTTGGAGGAATTGGCCTTGCACTTGGCCCTGATCAGCCGCGATGCCGGTCGCGGTCCGGCCCCCAAGGTCGACCCGTCCCGCATCTACACCTGCGCCGCGGATCACGGCGTCGCGGCCCAGGGCGTCAGCAAGTTCCCTTCGGAGGTCACGGCCCAGATGGTCCGCAACTTCCTTGGGGGCGGCGCGGCCGTGAACGTCCTGACCCGCGCCGCCGGAGTGGAACTACGAGTCGTGGACGTGGGCGTGGCCCACGACGACTTCACCGCCGATGTTCCGGACTCCGCCATGCTCCTGCGCCGCAAGATCAAACCCGGAACCGCGGATTTCAGCATGGGATCGGCCATGACCGAAGCGGAATGCGCCGAGGCAGTTGCCGCGGGCATCTCCTTGGCCGAGCAAGCCGCCGAAGAAGGGGTGCTCGCCGTGGGTACCGGCGAAATGGGCATCGCCAACACCACCGCGGCCACGGCCCTTTACTGCGCCTACCTGGGATGCGCGCCGGAACGAATCACCGGGCCGGGCACCGGTTTGTCGGCCCGCGAAGTCCGCTACAAGGCCGAAGTTATCGCCCGGGCACTGTCCGTCAACAGCAACGCCCTGCCCCCCGCGGCCCCCTTGCGCACCCTGGCGGCCCTGGGCGGTCTGGAAATCGCCTGTCTCACCGGATTGATCCTGGGTTGCGCCAAGCGCAAGCTGGCCGTGGTGGTGGACGGCTTCATCTCCACGGCGGCCTACGTCGCGGCCTGGAAGATCCAGCCTCATGTGGCGGACTACGCCTTTTTCGCCCACGGCTCGGCCGAACCCGGCCACCGCATCATCCTGGACCAACTCCAGGCCCGCCCGATCCTGGATTTGGGCATGCGCCTGGGCGAGGGCACAGGTGCCGCCCTGGCCATCCCCGTGCTCCGCGCCGCCGCGGCCATGCTCAACGAAATGGCCAGCTTCTCGGACGCCGGGGTCAGCTCGGCCTCGTAGCCGGATTTCCCGGACGATAAGGAAGACATGTGGGTAACTATTCAGCACAAAGTAATGCTGTTGTCGGGGTCGGAATCGGGATCGGGATCGAAAACAATGGGAAGCGTTCAATATTTTTCCTGTTTCGATACCGATACAGATACCGACCCCGACCCCGATTGCCGGAGCAAGGGCGGACACAAAGTGTGCTGAGTAGATACGACATGTGATGAAATGAGGAGCACCCGGAGGCCTGAGCATGCATCGGGATCCACCTCCTTCTCGGGACAAAACGGAGGCCAACGTATCGGAGATCACGCCTCCGGAGTTCCCGGCCCACCCTCTCTGGCCCGGCCTGCTTCCCTGGCAGCACCTGCTTTGCGCCTGGATTCTGGGCATGCTGGCCTGGGAATGGCCCGTGCCGGGGACCACGGCCCTGCTCCTCTACTTGACGGCGCTGCTCTGTTCATGGAGCCGTCCGCCTGGAACGACTCGACCACATCTCCCTCCGCCTGACCCATCCGCCTTTTCCCCGGGGCGACAACCACCCTGGTGGAAGAACATTCGCACTGCGGCTCCCCCGCTCCTGGCCTTTGCTCTCGGCGTGGCCACCGTCCACCTGCTCCACCCCGTTCCTCCGCCAGCCGATCTCCCTGAAATCAACCACCGGAAGCCGACCACCATCACGGCGCACGTGGACGAGGTTCGCCCCCGTCCAGGCGACCATTTCCAGATCATCCTGCGGGACGTGCGGATTCACCCCACGGAGAATTCCAGCGAAACAACCCCGCGTGCCCTGGGCGGCAAACTGCTCTGGAACTGGCAGAGTCCGCCGGATGTTCCCAGCCCCGGCCGGGAGGTCCGGGTGGCGCTGCGCATTCGCCCCATCCAGGGCATGGCCAATCCGGGGATGAACCGCAGCGAAGACTATTGGGCGCGCCAAGGCATCTTTCACCGTGCCTATTCCCGGGAGGCCAACACGGCCCCCGTCTATTCCGGCGCGGCCGGCCCGGCCTGGGAATACCGCCGTCAACTCAGGGAAAAGCTGATCTCCAGCACGCCTGCCGGTCAGGGCCAGGCCATGCTCCTGGCCCTGCTCATGGGCGACCGTTCCCTGCTCGCCCCCGAGACCATGGACCTGGTCCAACGGGCGTCCCTGGCCCACAGCCTGGCCTTGTCCGGAATGCACCTGGGGTTCGTGGTCGGGTTGGGATGGCTGGGGGCCACGGTACTGGGCTGGGTCCGGCCCCAAATCTATCTGCGCCTGCCCCGCCCCAAGCTGGCCGTGCTCCTGAGCGTACCCTTGGTCCTGGGATATCTCTGGCTGGGGCAGGCCGTACCCTCCCTGCTCCGGGCGGCCCTGATGTTCGGCTCCTGGGGTTTGCTGCTGCTTCTGAACCGCCAACGGGTGCTGCTGGACGGACTGTTCCTGGCCCTGTTGATCATCCTGGCCCTGTCCCCCCTGGCCGTTTTTGACCTGCGCCTGCAGCTCTCCGCCCTGGCCGTGGCCGGGTTGGCCCTGGTCTGGCCCCTGGGCCGGGAGGCCCTGCGGTTCACCCAGCGGCCCTGGTGGCAAAAGCCCCTGGCCGCGGGCCTGGGCATCCTGGCCGTGAGCACCGTGGCCACCCTGGCCCTGCTGCCCCTGCAAGCCTGGTACTTCGGTCGGATCAGTCCGCATCTGTATCTGAACATGCTTTGGCTGCCCCTGCTCGGCCTGGCGGTCTTTCCCCTGGGACTGACCGGCCTGCTGGCCCTGCTCACCCCATGGACCGCCCCCATGGCTCCGCCGCTGCTCAGCCTGGCCGGCGGCATCCTGGAAACGATGGTCGGCGGGTTGGCCGCCCTGGACCAGGCTGGCTGGCTGAAGGCGAGCATTGCGCTGCGGCCTCTCTGGCCCCAGATTCTGGGCTACTGGATGCTGCTCCTGGCCGTGGCCGCCTGGTGGCGCTCCCCGCAAAGCCTCAGGCCCGCGACCGTGTTCCTGGCCGTGGCCCTGCTCGTCCTGCCCGGACTGACCACCATCCTGTCCAACCAGCGCTCCCAGATCACCCTGCGCCTGCTGGACGTCAGCCAGGGGCAGGCCGTGCTCCTGGAACTGCCCGGCGGGTCGCGCTGGCTGGTGGACGGAGGAGGGTTCTGGTCCTGGGACTACGACCTGGGCCGCAACATCATCACCCCGACCCTGACCCACGGCCGCCCGCCCCGGCTGACCGGCATCGCCCTCAGCCACGCCCATTTCGATCACTACCGGGGCCTGTTCTATCCCCTGGATCACTTTCGGGTCCGGAAATTCGCCTCCCAGGGCCGCGGCCCCGAAGGCCGAGACGGAAGTATCCTGCATGAAACCCTGAACCGCCGCGCCATCCCGGAGACCGTCTGGAGCAAGGGCGACGTGATCGACCTGGGCAAAGGCGTCGTCCTGGAGGTCCTCCATCCAGACACCGACTGGCTGACCGCGGACAACCAGAACGATGCGTCGCTGGTCCTGCGCCTGGTCTGGCACGACCGCCCCCTGGCCCTGCTTCCCGGAGACATCGAACAGCCGTCCATCGCCGCTCTACTTCAATCTCTGACCGACGCGCCCGACGCCCTGCGCGCCGAAGCGCTGATCATCCCGCACCACGGTAGCCGCACCAGCCACTCCCCCCAACTCTACGCCCAGATCCGGCCGGACATCGCTGTGGTCAGCACCGGCTTCCTGAACCGCTTCAATCATCCCCACCCTGAAATCAATCAAACCCTGAAAGACATGAGCGTCCCACTCCTGAACACCGCGAAGCACGGAGCCGTCACCATCCGCTGGACAGGACCAAACGCTCCGCCCAGGGTAACATCGGAACGAGGAGGGCGGATCAATCTTGGAAAGGAGAAGAAGTAAAAAGAGTGACGAATACTGAAAGATCATCTCACACGTAATCGACGTCCCCTCACTTGGGAACCACGATCATCGGCCCGCCCAGCGAAGATTTTTTTCGGAATTCGAAGCCTTTCAGGGGTATAGGTACGTCGACTGTTCCCCGTCTTGGCGAACATCCTCACTGGAAACGTTCCTATGAACCGGGCAATCTTGCTTCGAAATCAATGAGTTTCGGCCTTCACCTCTTTACGTCGGGCGTGGAGGATCGGTTCCGTGTAGCCGCTCGGTTGTTCGCGGCCCAGGAGGATCAGGTCGCGGGCGGCCTGGAAGGCGATGCTTTGATCGTGATTCGGCCCCATGGGCTGGTACTGGGGATCGGTGGCGTTTTGACGGTCCACGACGTCGGCCATGCGGCGTAGTACGGCCAGGATCTGATCCCGGGTGCAGATGCCGTGGCGCAGCCAGTTGGCCATGTGCTGGCTGGAGATGCGCAGGGTGGCCCGGTCTTCCATCAGGCCTACGTCCGAGATGTCCGGCACCTTGGAGCAGCCCACGCCCTGGTTCACCCAGCGGACCACGTAGCCCAGGATGGATTGGGCGTTGTTGGCCAGTTCCTCCTCGATTTCCTCGGGGGTGGGACGTTTGTCGCCCAGCAGGGGCAGTCGGAGCAGGTCGTCCAGGGTGGCCCGCGGCTTGCCCATGAGTTCGCGCTGCTGGGCGAAGACGTCCACCTGGTGATAGTGCGAGGCGTGCAGGACGGCGGCGGTGGGGGAGGGGACCCAGGCGCAGTTGGCCCCGGACAGGGGGTGGCCGATCTTGGCCTCGACCATTTCCTTCATTTTGTCCGGCTTGGCCCACATGCCCTTGCCGATCTGGGCCTTGCCGCTCAGGCCCGCTGCCAGGCCCATGTCCACGTTCCAGTTCTCATAGGCGGTCATCCACGGCTCGGAGCGCATGTCGTTCTTGCGGACCATGGGCCCGGCCTCCATGCTGGTGTGGATTTCATCCCCGGTGCGGTCCAGGAATCCGGTGTTGATGAAGATGACCCGCTCCCGGGCGACCCGGATGCACTCCTTGAGGTTCAGGGTGGTCCGGCGTTCCTCGTCCATGATCCCGATCTTCAGGGCGTTGTGGGTCAGGTCCAGGGTGCCCTCGATGGCGGCGAACAGATCCCGGGTGAATTGGACTTCCTCTGGGCCGTGCTGTTTGGGTTTGACGATGTACACGCTTCCGTGGCGGCTGTTTCGCCATGGATTGTCGGCGGAAGCCCGGAGATCGTGCAGGGAGATCAGGGCCGTGGTCAGGCCGTCCAGGATGCCTTCGAATATTTCCCGGCCCTGGTCGTCCAGGACGATGTCCGTGGTCATCAGCAGGCCCACGTTGCGGACCAGCATCAGGCTGCGTCCGGGCAGGCGGAGTTCGGTTCCGTCGGGGGCCGTGAAGCTCCGGTCTTCATGCATCCGGCGTTCCACGAAACGGCCGCCCTTGGAAAATTTGGCGGTCAGGTCGCCCTTGAGCAGGCCCAGCAGGTTGCGAAAGGCTCCGGTTTTGTCCTCGGCGTCCACCACGGCCACGGAGTCCTCGAAGTCCAGAATGGTGGTCAGGGCCGCTTCCAGAACCACGTCGCAGACCCCGGCCTTGTTTTCCCGTCCGATGTGGTGGGTGCGGTCGATGCGCAGTTCCAGATGCAGACCGTGGTTGCGCAGGATGACGGATTTTGGTTCGTCGTCCTGGTTCAGGGGGCCGAAAAAGCCGACGAACTGTTCCGGGCGGATTAGCCCCTGCCTGGAGCCGTCCTCCAGAAGGGCGACCAGGGTCCGCCCCTCCGGCGTGGATGGGCTTGGGGCGACCATGTAGCGGACCACGTCGGCGTGGCGGCCGGCGGCCAATGGGACGGCCCGGTCCAGAAACGCGGCGGCCCCGGCCATGACCCTGGCCCCGCGTACCGGATTATAGGCCTCCCCTTTTTCCGCGCCCTGATCCTCGTCGACAACGTCAGTGCCATACAGGGCGTCGTACAGGCTGCCCCAGCGGGCGTTGACCGCGTTGACCGCGTACCGGGCGTTGGTCACCGGAACCACGAGCTGCGGCCCGGCAATAGCGGCGATTTCCGGGTCCACGTTTTCGGTGGTGATCTGGAAATCCGGGCCATCAGATTCACTCTCGGGCAAGAGATAGCCGATATTCAGAAGAAACTGCTTGTAGGCCGCGGCGTCGTGGGGTTGTCCGGGCCGGTCGCGGTGCCATTGGTCGATGGCCGCCTGCAGGGTGTCGCGTTTTCGCAGCAGCGCGGCGTTGCGCGGTCCGAACTCCCGGACGATTCGCTCCAGGGCGCTCCAGAAGTGCTTCGGCTCCACCCCGGTCCCAGGCGCGGCCTCCTGAACGATGAAGTCGTAAAACGGCTTGGCAATTTGCAATGTTCCAGCCTGAACATAATCCATGATCGTCCTCCCTTGAGTTGTATCTCGTTCTTTTTCGCGGACTCCACGTCGTCTTTCCTTGGTCCGTGCAACGAACGCGGTCAATAATCCCGCTTCCAAAACAATCCCAGCCCGCCTCCCTTGGGGCCGAGGGTGCTTTCCAGGTTGATCCGGGGGGTGAGTTCCACGTCCACGGATGCTGTTTCCTCGCCGGTTTTCAGGTCGCTGTCCAGGCGCAGGTAGACGCGGTTGTGGATGTATTTTCCGGCGCGCAGGGTCATGTCTTCGGCTTGTCCGGAGATCAGGTCCAGGTCGTCGAGCTGGAGCAGATCGCGGGCCGTGCCCATCAGGTTTAGTCCGGAACCGTGACCGGCCAGTTCCCGGGCCGCCAGGGCCAGCTGGGCGGCCTGGGTGGCGGAGATGCGGGACAGGGACCGGCCGAAGAGCATCTGGGACAGGATTTCATCCTGGGGCAGAGGCGGGTCGGAGGTCAATGTCGGGGGCGGAATGTCCGGAGGGACGCCGCTGATGTGCACGGTGAAGGTTTTCTCTCCGTCCGGGTCTCGCCGGGTTTGATAGGCCGTCAGGTTGACGAAGGGCAGGGGAGGCTGTCCGCCGGTGAATTGGATCACGCTCTCCGGGGCCACGGTGAACCGTTTGCCCAGCAGATCCAGGCGGCCGCGTTGGGGCCTGATCTCTCCGCGAATGACCGGTTGGGCGGCGGTGCCGGTGATCCGCAGGTTGCCGCCCCATTCCGAATCCAGGCCTCGGCCGCGGACGAAGACCCGGGCCGGGAACCGGACTTCCAGGTCCAGGACGAGGGGCGGGGCGGGGGTGGGCGGAGTTACGGGTTCCGCTGAAGCGGCATGGTGTTTGTTGGTCTCCACCACCGGCAGATCCACCACCTGGGGGCCGCCCAGATCCTTGAGGAAAATTTCCACACGGTCCAGGACCACTTCGCCCTTGACCTCCTGGGTCGCGGTGGAGCCGGAGACGGCCAGGTCGACATTGGCCAGCCTGGCTTGGACCATGGGGCTGTCCAGGATGTTCATGCTGGTCATTTGGACTGAAAACAGAAAGGGAAAGCTTTGCCCTGGGTCGAGATCGACCCCTCCCGTGACATGCAGGCGACCTTGGCCGCCGTCCGTGGCGGAGAGGGAGGTCAGTTCGAACCGTTTGTCCGTGACCTGGGCGTCGGCCTCTATGTCCTGGAGCAGAACGCCCTGGAGGAGATGCTGGTAGCTCCCTTGGCGGATCAGGATGCTTCCCGCGGGTTGCGGGGCGTCCAGGGTGCCGCTGAGCTGGAAATCCAACTTGAGCGTCCCAGCCAGGAGCTGGCTGTCCGTGAGGAAGATTTTCCCCAGCCAGCCCAGGTCCAAATCGCCTTGGATAGTGGCTCTCATTGGAGCATCGGAGGGCAGGTCCAGGCCTGCGGGGGTGAGACCGAGGGTTAGGGGCACATGCCCCTGGGCCTGGAGCAAGGGGGTGGTCGTGTCATTTTCGCGAAGCACGGCCGTCAGAGTGATGGCTGTTCCGTCCAGGGCTGCGTCGGCCTGGATAGCCAGGGACGGAACGTTCTCCAGATTGGTGCCCGTTGGTTGGAGGCTCTCGCCCAGCACTGTCAGGTCGCCGCGCAAGGCCGAGGTGGGACCCTGGAGCACCGCCCCGGCGGTGACCGTGCCCAGAATATCCGGAGTGAAGAGCGACAGAGGCAGGCTTTCGATTCCCAGGCGCAGGTCTGCGTCTTCCGGTCCGATCCGGGCATCGCCGCGGACGATGGCCGGCCCGAACTCCAGGTGCAATGGGGAGACGGTCTGCTCCTGCTCTCCCAGGGTGATGTGGACGGGAGCGGTGAGCAGCAGGGGCTGTTCGGCCCAGTCACCGGTGAGATCGCGCAGTTCCACGGAATGGCTTCCATCCCGGTCGGCGTAGGCGGCTTCGAGTCGGAGGGTGAAGGGGTGCAGGGCGTGGCCCCGGGTCGTGGCGTTCAGGACCAGGTCCGCGAGTGATCCGGTGATGGTCGCGTCCAGGGAATTGACGCTGGTTTCTCCGGCTTGAAAATCTTTGACTGCCACGTCCAGGTGCAGCTTCGGTCCGTCCTGGGCGCTCAAGGCGTCCTGGATCCGGCCATTCAGGTTCAGTTCGGCCAGAGTGCCGAAGTCCGCCTGGAAATTGATCAGGCCTGCGCTCAAGCGGACGTTCTGGGTGCCCGGGGCTGGGCCGTTTGGCTGTTCATCCGATTGGTCGTCCGATTGGTCGTCCGATTGATTATCGGGCGTGACGTCCGGCTGGAGTTCCACGTCCAGGTCCAGAGCGCCGTGCAGGGACTGGCCGGCCAGGGCGCTCAGGGGCGCGATGTCCCGGATGCGGCCCTGGAGGCGGGCCGTGACCAACTGACTGTCCAGGTCCACGACGCCTTGGCCGTGCAGCGCGCCCTCGGGAACGATCAATTCCAGCTCCGAGAGGCGGAGAAGGGAGTCGTCCAGGGCAAAGGCCGTTTCCAGGAGCAGGGGGGCTTGCAGGGGCGAGGCGGACAGAGTCAGCTCGCCGCGGGGAGCCGCGGGCAGGGAGTGGATGGTTGCGAGCAGTTGGAGCGGAAAGGCTTCCAGGTCGGCAATGCGCAGGTCGTCGCTGTGCAGATCGAGATGCAGGACCAAATTCTGGCTGACGTCGCCCTGGGCCTGGATGTTCAGCACGGCCGCTCCGGCCAGGCCCAGACCTGGGTCCGGGTCCGGGTTCGGCGAGGCCAGGCTCAGGTCCGGAAGGGTCAGGGCGGCCTGGGCGGACAGCTCGCCGGTGGCCGGGGTGAAGTCGGCCTCCGCGCTCAGGCCCAGGCCGGGGGCTTGCAGGCGCACGTCCCGGGCCTGAATGATCCCCGGCCCCTGACCTGTCGCGGAATCGTCCTTGGGCGGTACAAGCCGGACCTGACCGCGCAGCCGGGGAGCCGCGCCCAGGAGCTGAGGCAGCGGGTCGGGCAGGCCCGCGAGGTGGGTCAGTCCCGCGTCCAGATCAACATCCAGGCGCAAAGGCTGGACCGTGCCCTGGGCCGTGGCCCGCAGGTCGGCTTCGCCAGCGACGTCTTCTAGTCCGTACGGGGCCAGCCAGGGCTGAATCGGGCTGGGCCGCAGCTCCAGATGGGCGTCCAGTCGGTTAGTGTCCAGGCCGTATCCCCCGGCGACGTGGATGTCCACGCCCTGGCCGAGCAGGTTCAGGGACGTTACGTCCAGGAAATTGTCCGCCAGGCGATAGGCCGCGTCGAAGTTCGCGGTCAGGTCCGGGGGCAGGGCCGTGTCCGGAACGTACAGCCCCTGGGTTGTCATGGTGCCCGCGACGGAGATGACCCGGGCGTCCGGCGTCTCGCCGGGGTCGCTGAACCGGATCGCGGCGTCCAGGTCCAGCCCGCCGACTCGGACCGGGTCGGCGAAGATATCGGCCAGGTGCAGGGCAAGCTGGATGTCCGGGCTGGTCAAGGGGCCGGAAACGTCGCCCCGCAGACCGATGCGCGGCCCCAATTCCACTCCGGCCAGCTCGGCCAGGGGGGCCGTATCCAGCACGTCCAGGCGCAGCCCCCCGCGCAGGGTGGAGTGGTCCAGATTCACCTCCGCATCCACATGCAGGTCCAACAGGGCGTTGCGCAACGTGAATCCGGCCAGGTGAACCGAATCCGGCCTGGGCATGGACGCCTGGACCTGGAACGTCGTGGGAGGCAGCAAGGCCTGGGCGGGGTCGGGAAGCAGGGAGGGGGCGAGAGTGAATTCCCCGTGCCAGGTCAGGCTGGGATGATCCGGCCAGGCCAAGCCCAGGTTGCTTTGCAGGGAAAACAGCTCTCCGGCCTGGACCGAAAATACGCCGTCCCAGGCCAGGGGCGGCCCGTCGCCCTCCAGGGTCACTTCCAGAGGCGTGGCCGGGGGCAGGCCGAGCAGAGGGACCAGGGAGCCGCCCGGATCGGTGAAGGCCAGCCGCAGATCCAGGAGGTCGGTCTCCGGGACAAACCCGGCCCGCAGGCTGAGCAGGCCGGCCTCGTCGGCTGGTCCGGCCAGGGAGTCCACGCTGAGGTTCATCCGGGCACCGTGCTCCCCGGCATCCAGGTCGCCGTGAAGGCGAAGGACGATCCGGTCCCCGGCCACGGCTTGGGCCAGGATGATCCGCCGGATGTCCAGATTGTCCAGGGCCATCCTTGGAAAGGCCGTAGGCGGTTCAAAATCCAGGAGCGCCTCCCAGGATTCCGGTTTGACCGGCTCTGAGGTCGGCTTGGGCTCGTCCGAAGCGGGTATGCGGAACAGCTCCGCCCGGTCCACGCTGAGTTCATGAATCCGCACCCGGGCCGCAAGCAGATCCCGTCCTGACCAGCGCAGAACGACCTCATCGATCTCCAGCCACGCCCCCTCGGCATCGGCTAAACGCAATTCACGAAGCCGAAGGTCGAAGGGAAACCGGCCATGCAGCCCGGATAGCGCGACCTGCTGGCCGCCCACGTCGGCCAAGGTGTTGTTGAGGAGGGTTTCCAGGCGGTTGAGGCCGTAGTCGGTGCGGAGCAGGATGATGATGATCAGAACAAACGTGATCAACAGTCCCACCGGGGCGAGGAGCAGATAGGGCCACCATCGACGTGGATTCTTTATCCCGGGATGCCGCGCTGAAGATGCATTCGATTCGGTCATGCGTCGTTGTCGTCCTTGTGTTGGTGCTCAATACGCCTGCCCGATACTCACATAGACCTGGAACGCGCTGTCCTTGTCCCTCCGGTTCAGCGGGAAGGCCAGGTCCAGGCGGATGGGGCCGAAATCCAGGTAGTAGCGCAGCCCCAGACCCGCTCCCCAGAGGAAATCGTCCTGGAATTGGAGTTCCGTTTCGCTGAACACCTGTCCGCCGTCCAGAAAGGCCACCAGACCGATGTTGTTCTCCAGGCGCAGCCGCAGTTCCGTGCCCACCTCCACCATGCTCTTGCCCCCCACGATCTTGCCGTCCACCTCCGGTCCGATGGACTGGTAAGCGTAGCCGCGGACCGAGCCGCCTCCGCCGGCGTAGAAACGTTGATCAGGGGGGAGGTTCATGTTGGTTTCGCCGGTAATCGACCCCAGGGCCCCCCGTCCGGCCAGGACCAGGCGGTCTTCGGCCAGGATGGGCAGATAGGCGCTGAGGGAGCCGGACAGCTTGAAGAAGGTCGTGTTCCATTCCAGCGTGTCCAGAAACGGTTCGGCCCGGAGCTGGACCCGCCAGCCCCTGGCCGGGTTGAGCACGTTGTCGCGCATGTCCCAGGTCAGCTCGCCCGGGGTGGAGATCAGGCCGTAGGTCTCGGTTTTTCCGAGCTGGGTAACTTCCGAGTACCGGAAGGTGGCCCCGAGGCCCACGGACCAGAAGCGGTCCAGCCGGCGATTGATCATGGCCCCGGCCGCGGCCTCCTTTTTTTCCAGGGCGTCGGTTGTTTCCTGGCCGATATTGCCCTGGATGGTCAGGGACTGGGACGGGTCGGGAAACTCCGGTACCTGGAATTCGCCTTCGAGCATTTGCCGTTTTTCGGCCAAGTGGAGTCGGGTGCGAAATTGTTCGCCGCTTCCGAGGATGTTGCGATGCTCCCATTCCAGGGCCGTGCCGAATCCCGTGTCGGTTTCGTAAGCCACCCCGGCCTTGACGGTTCGGGGGACGCGCTCCACCACGGAAATGGTGACGGGCAGCTCGTTGTTCCCGAGGTCGTTGTACACGGATGTCTCGGGGATCGATCCCGGATGGGAGACGTCCACCATGGTGAACAGGCCGGTCTGCATCAGCGTGGCGCGCAGCCTTTGCAGTTGGGAAGACCGGAACGGCTGGTTCTCGGACCAGGGAACCTGGTCCAAAATGTAGCGCGGCGAGACCCGCTCTTCGCCTTCCACGATCACCGGGCCGAACCGGGCCGAAGGACCGGGGTTGAAGGTGTAGAATACGGAAAGGGTTTGGGATTCATGGTCCACTTGAACTTCCCGGAGCGCGACCCAGGGAAAGGGGTGGCCGTTTTCGCGCAGGAACTCGCGGAACATGTCCTTGCCCCCGCTGATTTCCGGCGCTCTGGCCCGGCTGCCCAGGGCGAGGCCCGCAGTGGCCGGACCGGGAGGAGGAAAGCCGAACCCCTCTTCGGAATCCGGGCCGTCGAAATGCACGGCCTTCAGCAGATAGGCAGGCCCTGGCTGGACCTGAAAAACAATCCGGGGCGGCGAAGCGTGCGGATCGACATGGGCCTCGACCCGTCCGTCGTAGTAGCCTTCGGAGCGCAGGGCGCGAAGCAGGTTGGGGATGTCGGCCCGGGCGCGGCGCTGGAACATCTGGTCCGTGGCCGGTATGCGCTCGCGCAGGGCGTGGGATTCGGACACCGAGCGCAGGACGTCCCGAAGACCGGAGTCCAGGTCGCCTTCGAACACCACCTGATACGCGTCCGTGCCGAACAAGGTCTGGTGCAGGGTCTCCGGGACGAGGGCCCGCAGGTTGTCGAACTGGGCCTGGGCCGGCCTGGTCGATGCGACCAAGCCGGCCAGCAGCAGGGCGAAAACGAGAAGTCGCGGCAATCGGCGGCTACGATCGAACGGTGCGCAGGGCCTCAAAGCCGTCTCCCTGATGCACGGTGAGTTGGGTGAAGGGGATGATCCAGCCACGTTCGTTGCAGACCCGGACGCAGGATTGCTGGATGATCCGGCCCACGGCCCAGTAGGAGCCGGCTGTTTTGCCGTTCATCATCACGTAGATCAGATAGTCCAGGGATGAGGCCCCGGCTTCCTTGAAATCCACCAACACGGATTCGAGGCCGTCGTTGAACGAGGCCTTCAGGGCATCCGTCACCGCGGTCTCGAAGATGCCCGGCACCTCTTCCAGGCAGATGGCCTGATGCTGGTAGTCGATGCCGAAGGTCACGGCGTAGCCGAAGCCGTCGCGGGTCAGGTTGCGCGGCGAGGATCCGAGGAAGGAGCCCGTGGAAAAGGTGCGCACGGATCCGACGTGCTTGATCTGAACCACCTCCGGCGTCTGGAGCAGCACCTGCCCGTAGGTGCCGTCGGAAAGCATCACGTAGTCGTCCTTGCGTGTCGGAAACCAGGGTTCCTCCGGGTCGTCCGGGCGGGATATCCGGCTGGCCAGATCGCCCAGGGGCACGCGCAGCACGCCGCCTTGCAGCTCCGGATTGTACAAGGTCGAGTACATGTTCAGGTTTTTGACCTCCCAAGGAATTCCGTTCAGGAAAATCCGCTCCCCTTCCCGGACCGGCCCCATATCCAGCAACATCCGGACCTCGGTCATGAACTTGGGTAGGTAGGTCCTGGACCCCACGGCAACCAGGACGAGAATGATCATGGCCAGGCCCAGAAGCAGCCAGTCTCCGGAAACGTAGAGCACCAGGAGCAGGGCGCACAGGGCGAGGATGACGGAAATCGCCTGATAGCCCACGGAGAACAGTTTGGCGTGGGGCTTGCGTTTCAGGACGACCGCATCGTCCTCCTTCCGGCGGGCGACCTTGGGCAGGGTCTGAAGCAGGAACCAGACCCCGGCGGTGACCAGGACCGCCAGGATCAGGATCAGGCCGCGGCCCTGGACAAAGGAAAGCATGCCCTGGTGGAGCATGTCCCAGAAGGTTTTCTGCTCGTCCCGCAGTTCCTGGAGTTGGAGCTGTTGCAGGTTGATTTCCAGTTCCAGGTCCGACTTGCGTTGCAGCCAGGATTTTTCCAGGGCCAGCAAACGGTCGAGCAAGTGCTCGTCCTGAACTCCGGCGCTGACGTTGACGATGTTGGCCAGGGCCCGGTTGACCACGTTCAGCCTGGCCTGATCCTGGGATATTTCACGGTTGATCCGCTCGATGTTGCGCGGGGTTTCCGTGAATTGATTGAGCTGATCCAGAAAAGGCTTGATGATTTCGAAAAGTTCTTGCTGCCAATTAAAATCTCTTTCCGGTTCGTGGCGAAAGATGGAGCTGTCCACTCCGCCGGTGGCCACGGATTCGAAGGTGGCCCTGGAAGCCTGGATCAAGCGCTCCAGTTCGACGATTCCCGCTTCCATCTCCGCGCGTTCCGAGGCGGTTTGCGCGTCGGCCATTTGTTGGCGCATGACGTCCAGGTGTTGGCGGCGGTCCTGAATGGACTGGGCGATATTAGCCAGTTGCGACCGGACGGAGTCAAGACGGGCTTCCAGGTCCTGGGCCGGACCGTCGGGGGCCGTGGCGACCGTAAGGTCGGGTGCCGGGGCGGGGTTTTGTTGGGCGAACAGCGCGGCCTGCGGAACGCAGACAAGGGCCAGTGCGAAAAACAGGGCCAGGAACGGACGGTGAAATGAATAAAGAGAAGGGAAGGAGCGCATGCATCTCTCCAGGGACGTTTGAGCCGAGGCGGCGCAAAGCCGTCGGCATCAGTGATATGGCTTTCCTATTTTGATGCGACGGTGATCGCGGTATCCGGTCGCTGTGAAGGAAAGCTTGAACATGGTCATGGAAGGGAGTAGATAGGCCGGGCAATCAGGACGGTTGACGCGACATTCAATATCCTTATTTCTTATCCCATCAAGACTTTCCTTGCAACCACCTCCATCTTTCTCCCCCCGAGGCGGGGATTCGCACATGCAAAAGACGACGCATTTCTTGTTTTCATTCGTCCGGCTGATTCTGCTGGCTTTGCTGATTCTGGCCGGTCTGGCTCCGCTCTCCGGCTGTTCCCCCTCGTCCGGCGAAGAACCCCGAGGAGAGTCTGGGGAACCGGCCCCTCCGCGTCGGGTCAACGTGGTGATTCAGGAGATCGTGCCGCAAGAGATTCGAGACGCGGTCGTGCTGCCCGGTTCGGCGGACCCCTGGCTGAGCGTGGCCTTGGCCGCGGAGACCGCCGGCAGGGTTGAAAAGCTCTCCGTGCGCGAGGGCGATCACGTCCGGCCCGGTCAGGTCATCGCCCAGGTCGACGTCACGGCCCTGGGCGCGGGCATGGCCAGGGCACGGGCGGCCTTCGAGCTGTTCGAGGACCAGCTGCGACGGCGGGAACGATTGTTCCAGGATCAGATTATTTCCGAGGAGGAACTGGACCAGATCCGCAGCGAGAAGGTTCAGGCCAGGGAGGCGTTGCGTCAGGCTGAAATCGAGTACGACCGTGGTTTGGTCCGGACTCCAAGCTCCGGTCGGGTGAACGATCTGTTGATCGAGGTCGGCGAGTTCGTGGACCGCGGCCAGGTGGTCGTCGAACTGGTGGACATTGATAAGATCAAGGTCCAGGTCCAGGTTCCGGAAATGGATGTCCGCTTTCTGGAGGTGGGCCTGCCCGTGCTGGTGATGGTGGATGCTTTTCAGGGCCAGGAGTTTCCGGGCGTCATCGACTTCATCGCCTTTCGGGGCGACCAAGCCACCAAGACCTTCCGCACCCAGGTGGTCATGGACAATCCCGAGGGCCGGATTCGTCCGGGGATGATCGCCCGGGTGCTCTTTCTGCGCCGGATCATCCCCGACGCCCTGGCCATCCCGCTGTCCGCACTGATCGACCGGGGCGGGGAGCGCCTGGTCTACGTGGAAGAAGACGGCCTGGCCCGGGCCCGCCAGGTGGAGATCGGGGTCATCGAACGCGACCGCATCCAGATCACCAGCGGCCTGCACCCCGGCGACCGCCTGATCGTGGCCGGGCACCGCGAAGTGGATGAAGGTACGGCGGTGGTGGTGCGATGATCGTCAACACATGGGCCTTGCGCCGCCAGGCCACGGTCCTGACCTTGCTGGTGTTCCTGGTGATCATCGGCGTGTATTCCTATCTGACTTTGCCGCGGGAGGCCTTCCCGGACATCACCATTCCGTACGTGTTCGTGACCACGACCTATGAGGGCGTGGCGCCGGAGGACATGGAGACGTTGATCACCATGCCCATTGAGCGCAAGCTCAAGGGGTTGTCCGGGGTGGAGGAGATTCGGGCCAGTTCGTCCGAGGGGTTGTCCACGGTGGCGGTGAAGTTCATTCCCTCGGTGGACATCGACGATGCCTTGCAGAAGGTCCGGGTCAAGGTGGACGAGGCCAAAGCGGACCTGCCTTCGGACCTGGAAGACGACCCGGTGGTGGCGGAGGTCAATTTTTCGGACATCCCGGTGATCCGGGTGGTTCTCTCAGGCCCGTACTCCCTGGCCCGGCTGAAGACCTGGGCCGAGGATCTCAAGGACGAGATCGATACCATCCCCGGGGTGCTCAACGTCCTGGAAAGCGGCGGGCTGGATCGGGAAATCCGGGTGGAGTTCGACCTGGACCGCATCCGGGCCTACAACGTGCCCTTTTCCAGCATGATCCAGGCCGTGACCCAGAGCAACGTGAACATGCCCGGCGGGAGTATGGACATCGGCGAGACCCGTTATCTGGTGCGGGTTCCCGAGGATTTCAAACACCCGGCGGATATTTTTTCCATCGTGGCCTTTGTCCGCGACGGACGACCCGTTTACCTCCGCGACGTGGCCCGGATTGAGGACACCCACAAGGACCCCCTGACCCGCAGCCGGATTAACGGGCGGCCCAGTGTGACCCTTTCGGTGCAAAAGCGTAGCGGGGAGAACATCGTCCGGATCTGTGACGAGGTCCGGGCCATGGTGGACCGGCTCAGGCCGGATCTGCCGCCGGACCTGGTCCTGGACATCACCTCGGACATGTCCGAGGATGTCAGGTTCATGGTCTCCGAGCTGGAGAATAACATTCTTTCCGGCTTGATTCTGGTGCTCGCCGTGATCGTGGCCTTCATCGGCGGACGTTCGGCCGTGTTCGTGGCCCTGGCCATCCCGTATTCCATGTTCATCGGCTTCGCCCTGCTCTCCGGGTTCGGGATCACCCTGAACATGGTGGTGCTCTTTTCCCTGATCCTGGCCCTGGGCATGCTCGTGGACAACGGCATCGTCGTGGTGGAGAACATCTATCGCCACATGCAGCAGGGCCGGCCCCGGGCCGTCGCGGCCCGGATCGGCACGGATCAGGTGGCCTGGCCAGTGATCACGGCCACCTTGACCACCCTGTCCGCGTTCATCCCGCTGCTGTTCTGGCCGGGCATCGTGGGTGAGTTCATGATGTTCCTGCCCAAGACCCTGATCATGGTTCTCTCTGCTTCCCTGTTCGTGGCCCTGGTGGTCAACCCGGTGCTTTCCGCCCGGTACCAGGTCGTCAGGCCGGCCAAGCCCCGACAAAGCGAGGATATGGAAAACCTCGACCAGGAAGAGGTCCATGAGCCCTGGATCAAGCGACTCTACCTCCGTCTTCTGTCTTGGTCCCTGCGCCATCGGCTGGTGGTTCTGGGAACGACCGTGCTGATGCTGGTCGCGGCCATGGTCGGTTTCGGGACCTGGGGCAAGGGGGTGGAGTTCTTCCCGGAGACCGACCCGAACCGGGCCTACGTGCATATCCGCGCTCCGGAAGGCACCAGCCTGGACGCCTCGG